>NZ_JAFMTB010000001.1:1640042-1940042 GCF_017916475.1 Patulibacter sp. SYSU D01012 | reverse complement strand
TCGCGGCGCCGGCGGGGCTGATGCCCATCGCCTCGAACGCCATCGACATCGTGTTGGCGGTGAACTGCCCGCCGCACGCGCCGGCGCCGGGGCTGGCGACGTTCTCCAGCTCGTCGAGCTCCTCGTCGGTGATCTTGCCGGCGGCGTGCCGGCCGACGGCCTCGAAGACGCTCTGGATCGTGACCTCCTGCCCGTGCAGGTGGCCGGGCGGGACGGAGCCGCCGTAGAGCATCAGCCCGGGGATGTTCAGGCGGGCGAGCGCCATCACGCCCGCCGGGATCGTCTTGTCGCAGCCGGTGATGACGACGAGGCCGTCGAAGAGGTGCCCGCGCGCGACGAGCTCGATGGAGTCGGCGATGACCTCGCGCGAGACGAGCGACGTCTTCATGCCGCTCGTGCCCATCGTGATCCCGTCCGAGATCGCGACGTGGTTGAGCTCCATCGGCGTGCCGCCGGCGGCCCGGATGCCCTCCTTGACCTTCGCGGCGAGCACCCGGTGGTTGAAGTTGCACGGCATGGTCTCGATCCAGCCGTGCGCGACGCCGATGATCGGCTTGCGGAGGGCGTCGTTGTCGAAGCCGATGCCCTTCAGGTACGTGCGGGCGGCCGCGCGGTGGGGCCCCTCGGTCACCTGCCGGCTGTTGCGCTTGAGATCGACGTCGGGGTGCGTGCTGCTCATGCCGGCGCGAACGCTACTCCCCCGTACCCCCGCAGCGGGCGCGGGCGGCCCGCACCCGGCCGCCGCGGCCGGGTGCGGGCCGAGGGACGCTCCGGCGTCGGTGGCCGGCCCGGAGCGGACGGCCGGTTCACGCGGGGCGGCCCGCTCAGGCGGTGCGGCCGTCGGCGGGGGCGTCGAGGCGCGCGGCGCGGACGACGGCGGCGTAGCGCTCGGCGCGCTCGCGCTCCCACTCCCGCAGCCGCCACAGGTCGCGGCGGACGGCGCGGCGCGACAGGTCGCTCCCGGGCGTGGCGATGTGCGCGGCGGCGACGACGCCGGGCTCGTCGCCGGTCAGCGCCATCCAGTGGGCGAGCAGATCGTCGGACGGCGCCAGCTCCTCGGCCGTGCTCCCGGCCAGCTCGACGGCGCACTCCCCCAGCAGCGTCGTGGTCTGCGGCAGGTACACGACGTGCGGGCGGTGCGGGTAGACGAGGTAGGCGTAGGCGACGCCGGGCGCGGGCCGGCGGCCGGCCGGCGCCGGCGCCCGGCCCAGTGTGCCCCACACGCGCACGAAGCCGAGGTCGCGGTACATCTCCCACGACTCGAGGTCCAGGCAGGTGCGCAGCAGCTCGCGCGCGGTCCGCTCGGCGTCGCGACGCTCGGCCCGGCCGTCGTGGCCCTCCGCCAGCCAGGCGCGGGCGGCGCGCGCCCGGGACGCGACGGCGGCGGGGCCTCCGCCGGCGACGAGCCGCAGCGCGGTCACGAGGGCGCCGAGCGCGACGACGGCGACGAGCACGGCGGTCACGGCGTGGCGAGGGCGTCGGGGACGGGAGCGACGGCGTCGGCGACGCCGGCCGCGAGGGCGCGCAGGGCGGGCAGGTCGAGCGCGTCGACCGGGCCGGCGCCGGCGCCGACGTCGCGCAGCCCGCGGCGCACGGCCTCGCCCGCGACGGCGCGCGCGACGCGGGCGGCGCGCTCCAGGCCGTCGCCGAGCGCCAAGCGCGCCGCGAGCGTCGACGAGTGGGTGCAGCCCGAGCCGTGCGCCGCGCCGTCGGGGTGGCGCTCGCCGGCGAAGCGGCGGACGCTGCCGTCCGGCAGCAGGAGCGTGTCGGCCGCGACGCCGCGGTGCCCGCCGGTGATCAGGACGGCGCTCGGGCCCAGGGCGGCGATCGCGCGGGCGACCTCCTCCACGCGGGCGTCGTCGTCGGCGCGCTCGGGGTCGTCGGCCAGCCCGGCGAGCGCCAGGGCCTCGGGCAGGTTCGGCGTGACGACGGTCGTCCGCGGCAGCAGGCCCTCGACCAGGTCGCGGTGCGCGGCCGGCTCGAGGAGGCGGGCGCCCGACTCGGCGACCATCACGGGGTCGAGGACGACGGGCGTCCCGGCGGGCAGCAGGCCGAGCGCCTCGACGACCGCCGCGATCGACGCCTGTGTGCCGACCATCCCGATCTTGACCGCGTCGACGCCGAGGTCCTCGACGACCACCCGCACCTGCTCGACGATCATCGCCGGAGAGACCTGCTCGATCCGGGTCACCGCGACGGTGCTCTGCGCCGTCAGGCCGACGATGGCGCTCGTCCCGTGGACGCCCTGAGCGGCGAAGGCCTTCAGGTCGGCCTGGATCCCGGCGCCGCCGCCCGAGTCGGACGTGGCGATGGTCAGGCAGACGGGCGTGCGATCGACCATGTCGCTCCGAGGCTACCGCGCCCGGGCCGCGCCGGAGCAGGGCCCGTGCGTCCAGGCGGGAGGGCGGTCCGGCGCGCGCGGGCACGGCGTCCCGGTCCGCCCCTCACGCCCGCCGCGTGCCGGCCGGGACCAGCTCCAGCTCCCCGGTCAGCGCGCGGCGCAGCCGGCCCGTCGCCTCGAGCTGCCCGAGGCCGGCGAGCACGGCGGCGGCGTCGTGCTCGGCGACGAGCCGCTCGATGGTGGTCGGTCCGGCGAGGAGGGCCTCGGCGACGGTGCGCGCGCCGCCCTCCAGCCCGACGAGCGGGTCGCGGGCGCCGAGCTCGAGCGCCAGCTGCTCGTCGAGCCCCAGGAGGGCGAGGACGTCGCGCGGCTCGCACACGACCTGCGCGTCGGGCTCGGGCCCCCGGATCAGGTCGTTCGTCCCGGCGTGCCGCGGCGACCGGACCGGGCCGGGGACGGCGGCGAGCACCCGGCCGGCGCCCTGCGCCAGATCCGCGGTGATGAGCGAGCCCGACCCCCGGGCCGCCGCGACGACGATCGTGGCGTCGGCCAGCCCGGCGATGATGCGGTTGCGGGCCGGGAACCCCCACTTGCGCGGCGTCGTGCCGGGCGGCAGCTCGCCCACGACCACGCCCTCGCGGCCGATGCGGCGGTGCAGCACGCGCAGCGTCGCGGGCGACGGGCGCTCGACCCCGCCCGCCAGCACCGCGATCGTGCGCGCGCCGCCGCGGGCCGTCGCCGCCAGCGCGCCCTCGTGCGCGGCGGCGTCGATGCCGAAGGCCATCCCGCTGACGACCGCCACGCCCACGGCCGCGAGCGCCTCCGCCAGGTCGCGCGCGACCTGCCGCGACTCCTCCGGTGCCTTGCGCGAGCCGACGATCGCCACCGTCGCCCGCACGGCGTCCGGGTCGAGGGCGGCCTGGAGCCGTTCGACGCCCCCGAGGACGTGGAGGACGTGCGGCGGGTCGAACAGGCCCTGCAGCCGCGGCGGGTACGCGGCGTCGTGCCGGCAGACCGCCTCGACGCCGTGCTCCCGCTCGTCGGCCGCGGCGGCGGACAGGAGCGCGTCCTCCGACGCGGCGAGGGCCGGCGGCGGGCCCTGGCCACGGTCGCCGGCGGCGGCGACGAGCTCGTGGTCCTCCAGCGCGAGGATGCCGGGGACGCGGCGCCCCCGGAAGCGCCGGTCCAGGCCGGGGCCCAGCTCGACGAGCATCCGCGCGCGCCGCAGGCAGGAGGAGCAGGCCCTCACGCCGTCACCTCCTCGTCGTCCTGCTCGACCCGCTGGCGCAGGTGCAGCGCCTCCCCCAGGTGCTCCTCGGCGACGGTCTCCGCGGCCGCCAGGTCCGCGATCGTGCGCGCCAGGCGCAGGACCCGTGCGCGGCCGCGGGCGGAGAGCGCCCCGCCCAGGTAGCAGGCCTCGAGGGTGCGGGCCGCCGCCGGGCTGAGGTCGGCCTCGAGGGGGCGGGGCCCCGCGGTGCGGCGCCGCTCGCCCCGGAAGGCGCGCGCCGCGAGGACCCGGCCGCGCACCGCCGCGCTGCCCTCTCCCGGCGGGCCGCCGATCTCCTCCGCCGACGGGCGCGGGCAGCCGACGTGCAGGTCGATCCGGTCCAGGAGCGGGCCGGACAGCTTGCGGCGGTAGCGCTCCAGGTCGGCCGGTCCGCAGCGGCAGCGGACGGTGCCGCCGTGCCCGCAGGGGCACGGGTTGGCGGCGGCGACGAGCAGCGCGCGGGACGGGAACGTCCGCGTGCGCCCCTGGCGGACGAGCCGGACGCGGCCGTCCTCGAGCGGCTGACGCAGCGCCTCCAGCGCGTCGCGGCGGAACTCCGGCAGCTCGTCGAGGAACAGGACGCCGCGGTGGGCCAGGGTCAGCTCGCCGGGACGCGCGACGCTCCCGCCGCCGACGAGGCCGGCCGCGGAGGTGCCGTGGTGCGGCGCGCGGAACGGGCGCTCGCGGACGAGCCCGGCGCCGTCGTGCAGCCCGCAGACGCTGTGGATCCGCGTGACCTCGAGGGCCTCGCCGGTCCGCATCGGCGGGAGCAGGCCGGGCAGCCGCCGGGCGAGCATGGTCTTGCCGGTCCCGGGCGGCCCCATGAGCAACAGGCTGTGGCCGCCGGCGGCCGCCACCTCCAGCGCGCGGCGGGCCGTCGCCTGCCCCCGCACGTCGGCGAGGTCCGGCCCGGCCGGGGGCAGCGGCTCGTCCTCGTCCGGCGCCGCCGCCGGACGATCGTCGCGGCCCCGGGCGGCGAGCGCCCACACGGCCTCGCGCAACGTGCCGACGCCGCGCACCGCGAGACCGGGCACGAGCGCCGCCTCGTCGCACTGCTCGCGGGGCAGGACGACCGCCTGCAGCCCGGCGGCGTGCGCCCCCTCAGCGACGACGAGCGCGCCGCGTCCGGCGCGGACCATCCCACCGAGGGAGAGCTCGCCGACGACCGCGTTGGCGTCCAGGTCGACGCCCGGCGCCTGCCCGCTCGCCGCGAGCAGCCCCACCGCGATCGCCAGATCGAACCCCGGCCCGCCCTTCGGCAGGCTCGCGGGCGCCAGGTTGACAGTGATCCGCCGCTGCGGCAGCTCGTAGCCCTGGTTGCCCAGCGCCGAGCGCACCCGCTCGCGCGACTCGCGCAGCGCCAGGTCGCCCAGGCCGACGATCGTGAAGGACGGCAGCCCGGGCCGCACGTCGACCTCGACGACCACGGGCCGCGGCTCCAGGCCGTCGATGGTGAAGGTGTGCACGCGGGCCAACATGGCGGCCACGGTAGGAGCGCGCCCTGTGCCCGGACCACCGCCGGACGGTGCCGGAACCGCACCGGAACTGCCGCGCCTCGGCGCCGCGGCGATCCGCGCGCGAGCCGGCACGCTTCCGGCACGGATGGGCCCCGGAGACGGCACGGCGCGGACGCCTAGCGTCGGCGGCGTGTCCACCCCGTCCGCCGTCCCCTCGCCCGGCGACCGCCCGTCGCGGCCCGTCCCGCCCCCGCCCGGCGGCCCGCCCCGCCGACGCTCGCCCGCCCCCGCGCCGGACATGCGGCCCACGACCGGTCGTCGCGGCGAGCGGCTGGCGCGCGAGCACCTCGAGCGCCTCGGGCTGACGATCCTCGCGGAACGAGCCCGCACGCGCTGGGGCGAGATCGACCTGGTCGCGCACGACGACCGCGCCATCGTCTTCTGCGAGGTGAAGACCCGCGTGGCGCGCGGCGGCGGGGTGCCGTGGTCGTCGCTGCACGAGCGCAAGCGGCGGCAGGTGCGGCGGCTCGCGGCGGCGTGGCTGGCGGAGCACCCCGGCCGCCCGACGGGCCGCGACGTGCGCTTCGACGCGATCGGGGTGGTGCTGGACCCGGACGGCCGACTCGTGCGGCTGGACCACGTGGAGGCGGCGTTCTGAGGCGCCGCGCCGCCGCGCCGGGATCGAGATCCGCGGGCTCGGGCCCTACAGGTGCCCCTCGTACGCCCGCGAGCGGAAGGAGCGCCGGTGCAGCTCCGACACGCCGTGCGTCCGGATCGCGTCCTGGTGCGCCCGCGTCCCGTAGCCCATGTGCTGATCGAAGCCCCAGTGCGGCAGGCGCGTGGCGGCGCGGCGCATGAAGCGGTCGCGGGTGACCTTGGCCACGATCGACGCCGCGGCGATCGCCGCGCTGCGGGCGTCGCCGCCGATGACCTTCTGCTGCGGGTGGCCGATGTCCGGCACGGCGAACCCGTCGGTCAGGCACAGCGCCCCGGGACGGGCGACGGAGCGCGCCGCGCTCGAGAGCGCCTCCAGGTTGGTGACGTGCAGGCCGCGGGCGTCGAGGCCCTCGACGCAGCGCGAGCTCGTCGCGACGCGCACGGCGATGCGCAACACGACGCAGAAGAGGCGCTCGCGCTCCTCCTCGTCGTGCCGCTTGGAGTCGTCGAGCGCGCCGAGCGCCCGGACCTCGCGCGGGCCGATCCGCTCCAGGTCGAAGAGCACGGCGCCGGCGACGAGGGGGCCGGCCAGGCAGCCGCGCCCCGCCTCGTCGGCCCCGACGACCCAGCGGACGCCGAGGGCCCGGTCGTGCGCGAAGAGCTGGCGCCCGCGGCTCACGCGACCCGGCCTAGACCCCGCCGATCTTCTTCGGCGGCCAGTAGGTGGCGAACGCGCCGCCGACGATCCAGTCGCGCGGCACCGGGCCCCAGAAGCGGCTGTCGTTCGACTCGCCGCGGTTGTCGCCCATCATGTAGTACATCCCGGCCGGGACCTTGATGGCCTTCGGCAGCGTGCAGGGGTTGTTGTCCGACCCCTGGCCCTCGCACGTGTCGCTGATGAACGGCTCGCTCTGGCGCTTGCCGTTGCGGATCACGTGGCCGTCGCGCACGGCGATCGTGTCGCCCGGTCCGGCGACGACGCGCTTGATGTAGTTCTCCTTGCCCCACTTGCCGCCGACGGTGGACGCGCACGGGCGCCCCTGCGCGATGTTGTCGCGGTCGCCGCACAGCCCGGGGCTCTCGTCCCCGAGCTTCAGGCCCGACTTCTGCGGCTCGGCGCCGCGCGGCGGGTGGAAGACGACGACGTCCCCGACGGACGGATCGCCGCCGAGGCGGTGGCCGATGCGGTTGACGAGCACGCGCTGACCGAGGTCGAGCGTCGGCAGCATCGAGCCGGAGGGGATCTGGTACGGCTTGACCAGGAGCCACTGGATGCCCAGGGCCAGGCCGAGCGCGACGACCACCAGGCCGACGAGCTCGACGACCGGGTGCAGCTTGCGCTTCTTCCCGGACGACGACGCCCCGGCCGTCTGCCGGGGCGATCGCTCTGCGCTCACGCGCGAATCCTGCGGATCAGGAGTCCGAGGACTCCGTCGCGGGCGCCTCGGCCTCGGGGGCCTCGGCGGCGGGCGCCTCGTCGGCGGCGGCCGGCGTGGGCTCGTCGACGGGGGCCTGGGCCGTCTTCTCCGGCGCGACGTAGCGCTTCTCGCGCACGCGGGCGGCCTTGCCGACGCGGCCGCGCAGGTAGTAGAGCTTGGCGCGACGCACGTCACCGCGGGCGGCGACGTCGATCTTCTCGATCTTCGGCGAGTTCAGCGGGAACGTGCGCTCGACGCCGACGCCGAAGGACTGCTTGCGGACGGTGAACGTCTCGCGGAGGCCGTGGCCCTGGCGCTTGATGACGATTCCCTCGAAGACCTGCGTACGGCGACGCGAGCCCTCGATCACCTGGAAGTGGACGCGAACGCGGTCACCAGGCTGGAACTCGGGGTTGGAGCGGAGCTGTTCACGCTCGAGCTTCTCGATCACGGTGGTCATCGGCGAGGGCCCGGACGGTCGGGAAAACACGCACCAGTACGTGATCCGGGCAAGACTGAAGACCTTAGCGGAGCGGCGGCGCCGACGCGCCGCGGTCCCGGGGCCGCCGGCGGCGAAGCGCCTGCACCTGGCGGGTCGCCGCTCGGCGGGCGCAGCGCGGCGGCCGAGGGCCTAGGCGCGGCCGAGGCGGTTGCCGCCGTCGCCGCGCTCGCGGCTGCGGGCCCGGCGCCAGGTCTCGATCTCGGCGTGGTGCCCGGACAGCAGGACGTCGGGCACCGTCCAGCCCCGGTACTCCGCGGGGCGCGTGTAGTGCGGGTACTCCGGGTCGCCGTCGAGCGCGACGCTGAAGCTCTCCTCCACCGCCGACTCCGCGTGCCCGAGCGCTCCCGGCAGCTTGCGCAGCACGGCGTCGCAGACGACCATCGCCGCCAGCTCGCCGCCGGCCAGCACGTACCGGCCGATCGACAGCGTGTCGGAGCAGAAGTGCTGGACGATGCGCTCGTCGAACCCCTCGTAGCGACCGCAGAGCAGGGTGATGCCCTCCTCCTCGGCGGCCAGCTCGTCGACGTACGCGTCGTCGAGGACGCGGCCGCCGGGGGTCAGGGCGATGACCCGGCGGTGCTTGCGCAGCTCGACGGGGTCCTCGTCGTACACGCCGCGGAGCGCGCGGTCCATGACGTCGACGCGCAGCACCATGCCGGCACCGCCGCCGAAGGGCGTGTCGTCGACCTGGTTGTTCGACATCCCGCTGTGGTCGCGCGGGTTGAACGTGCGCACCTCGTGGCCGTCGGCGGCCGCGTTGCGGACGTGGCGCTGCTGGCGGAACCAGTCGAACCAGTCCGGGAAGAGGGTCATGACGTCGAGCTGCACCCGCTCATCCTCCCGCAGCGCCGTCGCCGGCGTCCGCGCCCCCGTCGGACGGGGCCGGCGAGCCGTCGGCGCCGGGCTCGTCCTCGCCGAGGAACGCGAGGTCGACGACCACGCGCCGCGCGGGCACGTCGAGCTCGGGCATGCCCTCGCGGTGCATCGGCACGAGCAGGTCGGGCAGACCGCCGGGGCGGCGGACCTCGAGCACGTCGACGGACGGCAGGATGAGGACCTGGCGCACCTCCCCCACGTGCGCGCCGCGCAGCGACCGCACAGGCAGGCCGACGAGCTCCTCGGGCCAGAACTCGTCGTCGCCCAGGTCGGGGAGCGCCTCGCGCGGCAGGCGGATGTCGGTGCCGCGCAGCGCTTCGGCGGCGGCGATGCCGTCCACGCCCTCCAGGCGCAGCAGCGGCCGCTCGTCCGTGCCGCCGCGGCGGACGATCTCGCGCTCGACGTCGCCGACGAGCACGCGCACGCCCTGCTTGAGGACCGCGCCGCGCGGGCGGGTCACGGTGACGGTGCCGTCCAGGCCGTGCGGCTTGCCGACGCGCCCGCAGGCGACGAGGGCGTCGTCGCGACGCGAGGGGGCGCCGGCGGGCGGGGCCGCGGAGGGGCGCCCGTCGGCGTCGGCGGGCGGCGGGGTCGCGCCGGGGGCGGCCACGTCAGTCGTCGACGATGTCGACGAGGACGCGCTGCTCGCGGTGCGCGGCGGCGACCTTGACGACGGTGCGCAGCGCGTAGGCGGTGCGCCCGCCGCGGCCGATGACCTTGCCGTAGTCCCCGTCGTCGACGCGGAGCTCGAGCACGACAGAGCCGTCGTCCGCGTCCGCGTAGGGCGTGACGCGGACGGCGTCCGGGGCGTCCACGATCGCCCGCGTCAGGTCACCGAGCAGGTCGGCGACGGCGCTGGGATCGACGTCGGACGCGGTCACCGGTGGATCAGCGAGCCTCGATGCCCTGCGTGCGCAGGAGCTTCTTGACGGTGCCCGACGGCTGCGCGCCGACGGACAGCCAGTGCCGCACGCGGTCCTCGTTCACGACGATCGTCGAGGGCTCGGTCTGCGCGTTGTACTGGCCGACGGTCTCGATGACGCGCCCGTCGCGCTGGTTGCGGGAGTCGGAGGCGACGATGCGCCACACCGGGTTCTTCTTGCTCCCCACGCGGGTGAGCCTCAGTCGAACAGCCACGAACGTCCTTCAGTCACGGTCTCGGATAGGGCGCAGGCCAACTGAGGCCAGGCGCCGAAGAGCAGAAAGCCTACCGCTCCGGGCTACTTCTTGCGGCGACGCGCCGCGCGGCTGCCGCCGCGGACGCCCACCGGGGGTGCGCCGCCCGGTCCCAGGCCGCCCGCGCCGCCGGGCATCCCGGCGCCGCCCATGAGCTGGCCCAGGTCGCCCATCTTGCCGCGGCTCATCTGCTTCATGACCTTCCGCATCTGCTGGAAGTTCTTGACGAGCTGGTTGACCTGCTGGACGGTCGTGCCGGAGCCCTTGGCGATGCGCAGGCGGCGCGAGCCCTTGATGAGCTCGGGCTGCCGGCGCTCCTTCGGGGTCATCGACAGGATGATCGCCTCGACGCGGTCCATCTCGCGGTCGTCGATCTGGGCGTCCTTGAGCTGCGAGCCGACGCCCGGCAGCATGCCCAGGACCTTCGACAGCGGGCCCATCCGGCGGATCATCTTCATCTGCTTGAGGAAGTCCTCGAGCGTGAACTCGTTCCGCCGCAGCTTGCGCTCGAGCGCCTTCGCGTCCGACTCGTCGAACTGCTTCTCGGCCTGCTCGATGAGCGACAGCACGTCGCCCATGCCCAGGATCCGCTGGGCCATCCGGTCCGGGTGGAACTCCTGGAAGTCCGGGAGCTTCTCGCCCGTCGAGGCGAACATGATCGGCTTGCCGGTGACGGCCTTGACCGACAGCGCGGCGCCGCCGCGGGCGTCGCCGTCGAGCTTCGACATCACGACGCCGTCGAAGCCGGCCGCGGCGGCGAACTGCTCCGCCACGTTCACGGCGTCCTGACCCGTCATGGCGTCGACGGTCAGCAGGACGGTGTCGGGCCGGACCGCGTCGCGGATCTGGACGAGCTCCTCCATCAGCGCCTGGTCGACGTGCAGGCGGCCCGCGGTGTCGACGATGAGGACGTCCTTGCCGTCCTGCTTGGCCTGGTCGAGCGCCCAGCGGGCGACCTGGACGGCCGGCAGCTCGACGCCGCGGTCGTAGACCGTCGCGCCCGCCTGGCCGCCGACGACGCGCAGCTGCTCGACGGCCGCCGGACGCTGGACGTCGCAGGCCGCGACGGCGACGGAGGAGCCCTTCTCCTCCTTCAGCCAGCGGGCGAGCTTGGCCACGGCGGTCGTCTTGCCCGAGCCCTGCAGGCCCGACATGAGGATGACCGTGGGCGGGCGCGAGGCGAAGGTCAGGCCCTCGGACTCGCCGCCCATGAGGGCCACGAGCTCCTCGTGGACGATCTTGACGACCTGCTGGCCCGGGTTGAGCTGGCCGACGACGTCGGCGCCCAGGCAGCGCTCCTTGACCGTGGCGGTGAAGGACTTGACGACCTTGAAGTTGACGTCCGCCTCGAGCAGCGCGAGACGGATCTCGCGCATCGCGGCGTTGACGTCGCTCTCCGTCAGCGTGCCGCGCTGACGGACGTCGTCGAGGGTCGCCTGGAGCTTTTCGGAGAGGGCGTCGAACACGTCTTCCCCAGTCTCGCACGCCCGGGCCCCGGCGGCGACGTGCCGGGGCCCGCGGGGCGGCTACGCCGGGCGCTCGGCGCTGCTGCCCTGCGGCGCCGGCGCCGTCCCGGCGGCCGCGTCGGTGGGCGCCGCGCCGAGGGCCGCGCGACCGGCCGCGTCGCCGCCGCCGTCGACCGGGCCCTGGCCCGACGCCTGGCGCAGCGCGTCGACCGCGCCGCCGAGCCCGGCGATGCCCTGCGTGATCTCGGACGGGATCACGAAGACCTTGTTCGCGGAGCCCTTCGCCAGCTCGGGCAGCATCTGCAGGTACTGGTAGGTGAGCAGCTCGCGGTCGGGGCCGCCGGCGTGGATGGCGGTGAAGACCGTGTCGATGGCCTTCGCCTCGCCCTCCGCCTTCAGGACGGCGGCGGTCTTCTGGCCCTCGGCCTTCAGCACCGCGGCCTCCTTCTCGCCCTGCGCCGTCAGGATCTGGCTCTGCTTCGAGCCCTCGGCCGTGAGGATCGACGCGCGACGGTCGCGCTCGGCGCGCATCTGCTTCTCCATCGCGTCGAGGATCGTCGCCGGCGGGTCGATCGCCTTCAGCTCGACGCGGCTCACGCGGATGCCCCACTTGCCCGTCGCCTCGTCCAGGACGGTGCGCAGCTGGGCGTTGATCTCGTCGCGCGAGGTCAGCGCCTGCTCGAGCGTCAGGCCGCCGATGACGTTGCGCAGCGTCGTCGCCGTCAGCTGCTCGATCGCCTGCAGCGGGTTGGCGACCTCGTAGGTCGCCGACTTCGGGTCGGTGATCTGGAAGTAGAGGACCGTGTCGATCTGCACCGACACGTTGTCCTCGGTGATCACGGCGTTCGGCGGGAAGCTGACGACCTGCTCGCGCAGGTCCAGCAGCGGCAGCAGGCGGTCGATGAACGGCACCGTGATCCGCAGGCCCGGCTCGAGCGTGCGGTGGTAGCGGCCCAGGCGCTCGACGATGCCGGCGCGGGCCTGCGGGATGATGCGGACGGTCTTCGCCGCCAGCAGCAGGGCGAAGACGAGGACGACGACGACGGCGATGAGGGCGGCCACGGCGGGGCTCCGGGACGGGGAACGGGGCCGCCAGCCTACCCCGCGGGCGCCCGCGCTGCGGTGGCCGTGCCGGCCGCGTCAGTCGGCGACGACGACCGTCGCGCCGTCGATCTCGAGGACGGTGACGGTCTCGCCTGCCGGCACGTCCTCCAGCCCGGCGCTGCGGGCGCTCCACACCTCGCCGGCCAGGCGCACCTGCCCCGTGCGCTCCGGCCCCTCGAGCGCCCGCACGACCGTGGCGGTGCGGCCGACGAGCGCGGCCGTCCCCGTCCGCGTCGTCGACGGCTGGCGCAGGTGCCGCTTGGCGACGGGGCGCACCGCCAGGAGCGTGACGGCCGCGACGACGGCGAAGACGAGCAGCTGCGGCGCCAGGTCACCGCCGAGCGCCGCGGTGGCCGCCGCCCCGCCGGCCCCCAGCGCGAACGGCCCCAGGAAGAGCGAGAGCGTCAGGACCTCGCCGGCCCCGAGCACCACGGCGACGATGAGCCAGACGAGCCACGCGTCCATGGCGCCAGCCTAGTGCCCGCGCGCCCGCCGCCGTGCCGTGGCGCGCTCAGGCGCGCGGCGCCGCCACGTCGTCCGGCCGGACGAGCGCCTGCGCGAAGTCGTCGGCGTCGAACGGGCGCAGGTCCTCGAGCGCCTCGCCGATGCCGATGAGCTTGACCGGGATCTGCAGCTCCTGGGCGATCGCGATCGCGATGCCGCCCTTCGCCGAGCCGTCGAGCTTCGTCAGCACGATGCCCGAGACCGGCGCGACCTTCGAGAACTCCATCGCCTGGCGCAGGCCGTTCTGGCCGGTCGTCGCGTCGACGGTCAGCAGGATCTCGTGCGGCGCGCCCGGCAGGAGCTTCTCGACCACGCGGCGCACCTTCGACAGCTCCTCCATGAGCGGCAGCTGGGTGTGCAGACGGCCGGCGGTGTCGACGATCACCACGTCCGCGCCCGACTCCCGCCCGCGCCGGACCGCCTCGTAGGCGACCGAGGCCGGGTCCGTGCCCTCCTTGCCGGTCACGACCTCGACGCCCGCGCGGGTGCCCCAGATCTGCAGCTGCTCGACCGCCGCCGCGCGGAACGTGTCGGCGGCGCCGAGCACGACGCGCTGGCCGAGCTCGTGGGTGAGGACGTGGGCGAGCTTGCCGATCGACGTCGTCTTGCCCGTGCCGTTGATGCCGCAGACCATGATCACCGTCGGGGCGTGGCGCAGGTCGATACGCGCGTCGCCCGTCGGTCGGGCCGCCTCGGCGAGCAGCTCCGCCAGACGCGCCTGGAGCGCCTGCGGGTCGGTGACGCCGCCCGTCGTGGCCTCGGTCTCCAGCCGGCCGACGATGTCCGCCGTGGCGCGGGCGCCGACGTCGGCCATGATCAGCGCCTCCTCCAGGCGCTCCCACGTCTCGTCGTCGAGCGTGTCGAACAGCGTCTGCGTCAGCTCGGCGCCCAGCGCCTCGCGGGTCTTGCGCAGATTCTGGCGTAGGCGCTTGAAGAAGCGACCGCGCTTCTCGGGCTCCTGGGCCCGGCTCGCCGCGGCGACCTGCGCGCGCGCCTCGTCCAGGGTGAAGAGGTCGGTCCACTCGCGCGCCATCCCTCCGAGGGTAGCGAGCGGCGGCCGGCGGACCGGGGCGCCGCGCGCGGCGGGACGCGCTCAGCCCTCGGCGCCGACGCCCATGCCCGGCAGGGACTCCGGGCGGGCGTCGGACTGGTCCAGGCGGCGCGAGACGACCTTCGACACGCCGTCGCCGCCCATCGACACGCCGTAGAGCGCGTCTGCCACGTCCATCGTCCGCTTCTGGTGCGTGACGACGATGAACTGCGCGCGGTCGCGGTAGCGGCGCAGGAGCTGCAGGAAGCGGTCGATGTTGAGGTCGTCGAGCGCGGCCTCGACCTCGTCGAGCACGTAGAACGGCGACGGCTTCGCCAGGAACACCGCGAAGAGGAACGCGATGGCGGTCATCGTCTTCTCGCCGCCCGACATGAGCGTCAGGCGCTTCATCGACTTGCCGGCGGGCGTGATCTCGATCTCGACACCGACATCGTCGTCCTCCTCGACCGCGTCCTGGTCGGCGTCGTCGAGCGACGCGTCCGACGCCGCGCCGTCGTCGCCCTCGGCGCGGGCGCCCTCCTCCTCGCCGCGCACCAGGCGCAGCCGGCCGCGACCGCCGGGGAAGACGTGCTGCGCCAGCTCCTCGAAGTTGCGCGAGCACGCCGCGAACGTCTGCTCGAACGTCTCGCGGATCTGGCGGTCCGTGTCACGGACGAACGCGCGCAGCTCGCGCAGCGCGGTCTCCAGGTCGGTGCGCTGGATCTCGAGCGTCTCGACGTGCTCCCGCGCCTCGTCGTAGGCGTCCTTGGCCAGCGGGTTGACGGGGCCGAGCTGCTCGCGGCGCTTCTGCAGCCGGGCGATCCGCTCGCGCAGCTGCGTGGCCGTCTCTGGGTCGAGCGCCTCGTCGGCGGGCTCCGCCGGCAGGCCCAGCCGCTCGGCCAGCGCCTCCAGCTCGACCACGATCTCGCGCTCCTGGTCGCCCGCCCGCTGGGCCGCGACCTCGGCGGCGGTCAGGCGGTCGCCCGTGCGCCGCAGGGCCTGCGACAGCTCCGCCTCGCGCGACGCGCAGGAGCGCAGGCGGCCCGCGACGTCGTCCCCCGCTTCGCGGTCGGCGCGGACGGCCTGCTCGAGCGTCGCGGCGCGCTCGCGGAGCGCCCGCAGCGCGTCGACGAGCGCCGTCGTGATGCGTTCCCCGGCCGGCACGAGCGCCTCGTCGGCGGCGAGCGCCTCGCGCAACGACGCCTCGCGGGCCGCCCGCTCGGCCCGCTCGCGCCGCAGCCGCTCGGCCGTGCGGCGCTCGGCCTGCAGCTCGCCGACGAGGTGCGCGCGGTGGACCGCCGTCGGCCCCTCGTCGGGGGCGAGCTGGCGGCGCTGGACCGCCCGCACGGCGTCGCGCAGCGCCTCCTCGGCGTCGACGACCGCACGGCGCGCCTCGCGCGACGCCTCCTCGTGCCGCTCGCGCTCGCGGTCGACGTCGGCCAGCTCGTCCCGCAGCGCCTCCACGGCCTGCACCGCCGCGTGCTCGGCCTGCGCCGCGGCCTCGCTCTCGCCGACGAGCCGGTCCCGCCGGTTGCGCTCGGCGAGCACGCGGTCCTCGCCACCCTGGGGGCTGCGCTGCAGCTCCCCCACCCCCACGCGCCAGACGTGGCCGTCGGCCGTCACCAGGGTCCCGGCGAAGCCCGCGGGCGCCGCGTCGGGGAGCGCGTCGACGAGCCAGGCGTCCACGAGCATCCGCCGGGCGATCGCCACGGCATCGTCCTCGCCGCGGACGGCGGGCGCGAGCGGCTCGGCGCCCGGCAGCGGCGGGTCGCCCGCGACGTCGGCGACGGCCGCGTCGGCCGGCAGCAGCACCCGGCCGCCGTCGCGGCCGGTCCGGCCCAGCAGCTCGCGGCCCGTCGCCGGGTCGGCGGCCACCGCGGCGCTCAGCCGGCCGTCGAGCGCCGCCGCGACGGCGAGCTCGCGCCCGTCGGCCACGCGCAGGCCGGCGGACAGGGTGCTGACCTTCGGCGCCCCGGGACGGCCGCCCGCCACGCCGCCGACCCCGCGCAGGAACTGGTTGGCCGCCGCGAGCTGGGCGCCGACCTTCGCGGCCTCCCGGCGGGCGCGCTCCGCGGCGCCCTCCAGCTCGCGGCGCCGGACGCGCACCGCCTCGGCCTTCGCGTCGATCTCGCGGCCGGCGGCGCGCACGGCTTCGGCCGCCTCGCGGGCCGCCGCGACCGCCGCCTCGGCCTCCTCGCGCTTGCCCTCGAGGAGCGCGACCTCGCGCTCGAGCGTCTCCTGCCGCTGGCGGTCGAGCTCGGCGAGCTCCGCCTCGAGCCCCTCGATCCGCGACGCGCCCGCCTCGTCGGGCTCGTCGGCGGCCGCCTGCGCGCGCAGGGCGGCCAGGTCCTCCTGTCGCCGCTCGATGCGCTCGGCCAGCGCCTGCCGGCGGTCCGCGACGCGCTCGACGCGCAGCTCGACGCGCTCGGCGGCCGAGGCCACGCGGCGGGCGCGGGACGCCAGGCGGTCGCGCCGCTGGGCCTGCTCGGCGAGCGCCTCCTCGGCCTGCCGGCGCTCCGCCACCACGGCGTCCAGGTCCGCCTGAAGGCGCTCCCGCTCGGCCAGCGCCGACGTGCGCTCGGCGTCCGCGGTCGCCCGCTGCGCGCGCCGCTCGCGCAGCCCGTCGCGGACGAGCTCCCAGCGGGCCTCGACGGTCTGGCGCTCCAGGCGCTCGTGCAGCTCGGCCGCCTCGGCCTGGCGCTTGAGCGGCCCCAGCTGCTTGCGGGCCTCCTGCTCGACGATCAACGCCTGGTCCAGGTTGGCCCGCGTCCGCTCCAGCTTGAGCTGCGCGCGGCGGCGGCGCTTGCGGTGCTTGCCCAGGCCCGCGGCCTCCTCGATCAGCAGCCGGCGGTCCTTCGGCTTCGACGTGACGATCGCCTCGACGCGGCCCTGCGAGACGACGGAGTGCGCCTCCTTGCCCAGGCCCGTGTCCGAGAGGACCTCCTGCACGTCGGTCAGCCGGGCGCGGGCGCCGTTCAGCCGGTAGCCGCCCTCGCCCGAGCGGTCCAGCCGCCGGACCACGGAGATCTCGCCGACGGGCAGGTCGACCGTGCCGTCGGAGTTGTCGAGGACGAGCTCGACCTCGGCCGCGTCGCGGGCCTGCACGCCGCGGCCGCCGCCGAAGATGACGTCCTGCATCGACTGCCCGCGGATCGCGAGCGGGCGCTGCTCGCCGAGCGCCCAGAGGATCGCGTCGGTCACGTTGCTCTTGCCGGACCCGTTCGGGCCGACGACCACCGAGACGCCCGGATCGAACTCCAGCCGGGTGCGGTCGGGGAAGGACTTGAAGCCCTTGAGCGTGAGCGACTTGAGGTGCATCGCTACGCGCCGAGAGCGGCGAGCGCCTCGCGCGCGGCCTCCTGCTCGGCGAGCTTCTTCGAGCGGCCGCGGCCGGACCCCAGGACGTCCCCGTCGACGAGCGCCTCGACGACGAACGTGCGGTCGTGCGGCGAGCCGATCTCGTCCGTCACACGGTACTCGACCGTGCGGCCCCGGGCCATGAGCCACTCCTGCAGCCGGCTCTTGTGGTCCGCGGGGCGGTCGAGCGCGTCGCCGAGCTCCGGCGCGAACGCCTCGACGACGGCCTCGGCGGTGCGCTCGTAGCCGTGCTCGAGGTAGCAGGCGCCGATGATCGCCTCGCAGATCGACGCGAGCACGCGCTCGGTGCGCGAGAGCTCGGCGACGCGGCGGCGCAGGTTGTCGGGCGCCGTCTCCGCCATCCGCCGCGGCACCTCGAGCCGCTCGGCGACCCGGCGGCACGGTGCGGCCGAGACGGTGCCCGCCCGCACCTCGGTCAGCCGCCCCGCCCCGAAGCGCTCGGCATCCAGGGTGTGGAACAGGTGCGTCGAGATCGCCAGCTCGAGGACGCTGTCGCCCAGGAACGCCAGCCGCTCGTACGACTCCGACCGGCGCGCTGTCCACGACGCGTGGCTGAAGACGGGGCGACGCGCCGCCTCGGGCAGGGCGTCGAGCAGGTCGCGCAGCTTGCGCGTGGGGACGTCCTCGGCCACCGGGGCCTACGACGCGGTCGCCGGGAGGTGGCGGAGGACGGCGTCGGCGGCCTCGCCCACGGTCGTGATCCGGGCCGCCTCCTCCTCGGGGAGCACGACGCCGTGCGAGTCCTCCAGCTCCTGCACGAGCGTGAAGAGATCGAGCGAGTCGGCCTCGAGGTCCTCCTTCAGCCGCGTGGACTCCGTGATCTGGTCCGGGTCCACCTCGAGCTCCTCCGCGAGGTGGCGCCGGACGATGTCGAGGACCTCGTCGCGCGTCATGATCGCCAGACGCTAGCTGGTGGCCCGGTCAGCGGGCGGGGCGGCGACCGCGGCGGGCGCGCGGCGCAGCGCGCCCGCGGCCTCCAGGTCGGCGTGGATGAGGTCCGTGACGGATCGCTCCGCGCCCTGGGCCGCGAGCAGGATCGCCTGCGCGAAGCCGTCGCGCGAGAAGCGTCCGTGCGGCACCACGCCGAGCGACTTCAGGCCCAGCAGGTAGGCCCCGCCGGACCGCTCGGGGTCGATGGACGCCTTGAAGCGCCCGAGCGAACGGCGCAGCAGCAGCCCGCCCAGCATCGCGACGGGGCTCGACATCGCGGCGCTGCGGACGCCGGAGACGACGCTCTGCGACACGCCCTCCATCAGCTTGAGCGCGACGTTGCCGGTGAACCCGTCCGTGACGACGACGTCGGCCACGCCGGCGGTCAGGTCCTTGCCCTCGACGTTGCCGACGAAGCGGATGTGCGGGTGGTCGGCGAGGCGGTCGCGCAGCGTGGCGTGGACCTCGACGACGTCGGGCGTGCCCTTCGTCGGCTCCTCGCCGTTGCTCAGGAGGGCCAGGCGCGGACGCTCGATGCCGAGCACGGTGCGGGCCAGGGCCGCGCCCATGAAGCCGAACTGCACGAGGTGGTCCGGGCGGGACTCGACGTTCGCGCCGACGTCGACGAGCGTCACGGGACTGCCCGGCGTGGGCAGCGGCAGCGCGAGCGCGGGCCGGTGGATGCCGCGAGCCCGACGGACGTGCATGAGCCCCGCGGCGAGCGCGGGGCCGGTGGCGCCGGCGACGACGAAGGTGTCCGCCTCGCCCTTCGCGACGGCGCGGACGGTCTGGACGATCGAGGCGTCCGGGTTGCCGCGGACGGCCGCGGCGGGGTCCGGCGCCTTCGCGATGGACAGCGGGGCGTCGATCACCTCGACGCCGGACGCGCCGTCCACGACGGCCAGCAGCTCGGCGGCGGGGCCGTAGAGCCGCACCGCGACGCCGCGCCGGGCGGCGATGAGGGCGCCGGCGGCGACCTCGGCGGGGCCGAGGTCGGCCCCGGTCGTGTCGACCGCGACGGTGACCGTCATGCGTCAGGGGCGCCGGCCCGGGGGCCGGCGGCGCGTCCTAGAAGTCGAGCGAGCTCTTCGGGGCGACGACGACGCGGCCGTCGTAGTAGCCGCACGTGCCGCACACTCGGTGCGGGATGCGCGGGCTGTGGCACTGCGGGCACTCGTTGACCGTAGGACGGGCAGCCTTGTGCTGCGCACGGCGCTTGGCGGTACGGGCGTGCGACTGCTTCTGCTTCGGTACGGCCATAAGGCGAGGAACAATAGGGGATCCGCGCGCGGCGTGTCGCGCGGTTCCCCC
Organism: Patulibacter sp. SYSU D01012; assembly: GCF_017916475.1. Classification (GTDB taxonomy): domain Bacteria; phylum Actinomycetota; class Thermoleophilia; order Solirubrobacterales; family Solirubrobacteraceae; genus Patulibacter. Next base: position 1,920,625 of record NZ_JAFMTB010000001.1, on the reverse strand, counting down.
TGCACCGGGCGGGGGTCCTAGGACCCCTGCACGAGGTTGCCGTCCTCGTCGAAGCGGATGCTGGCCAGCGCCGCCATCCGCGCGTCGGGCTTCGCCTCGTGGCGGTGGTCCGGGTGCTCGTTCAGGTTCTCGCCGCACTCGGGGCACAGGCCCTTGCAGTCCTCCGTGCAGAGGATCCGCTGGGGCAGCGAGAAGACGAACGAGTCGTTGGCCCAGCGGCCCAGCTGCAGCTCGTCGCCGTCGACGTACTCCGAGTCGAACTGCTCCTCGGGGTCGCGCTTCTTCTGCTCGAGCTCGCGGACGTCGACGTCGATCGTCGTCTCCGTCGGAGCCAGGCAGCGCATGCACGGGCCGGAGAGCTGCGTCGCGAACCGCAGCTGCAGCGCGTAGCCGCCGCCGAGCATGCGGGAGACGTCGAGCCGGACCTCGGGGACGGACGGCTCGGGGGCGTAGCCCTGCTCGCTCAGCCGGATCGCGTCGAGCGCGACGGGGAGGTCGAGTCGCCGGCCCTCGCCCGGGCCCATGCGCAGCCCGGCGAGATCGATGATGTCGGTGGGCTCCATTCCCCCAGGGTACTCCGCGGGGGCTGCGGGCCGGACCGGCCGGTCCGGCGGGCGGACGTCGCCGCGCGGCCGGCCTCTCGGGGCGGCCGGGCGACCGGGCGGCTCAGCGCTCGGCGCCCTCGAGCTCGGCGTCGTCCTTGCCCTGCAGGCGCTCGCGCCCGCGGCGCACCGCCGCGATGAACTTCATGAGGTTCACCTCGAGCGTGTTCAGGATCTCGTCGGCGTAGTCCTCGGCGCCCAGGCGGATCTCCCGCTCGCGGGCCCGCGCCTCGTCGATGATGTCGTCGGCCTCGCGCTCGGCGAGCTTGACGACCTCCTGCTGGGACACGAGCTCGACCTGCTGCTCCTTGCCCTCCTTGATGATGCGCTCGGCCTCGCGCTTCGCCTCGGCCAGCATCTCCTGCCGCTCCTTGACGATCCACCGGGCCTGCTTGATCTCCTCGGGGATCGTGGCCCGCATCTGGTCGAGGATGTCGAAGATCTCCTCGCGGTCAACGCGCACCTGGTCCGTCAGCGGGACCGGCTTCGCGTTGTGTACGAGGTCGTCGAGTTTGTCGATGAGGACCAGAACGTCCATGGCATACGTCCGTTTCGCGGCGCGTCCGGGAAGTCCTCCTTCCCGACCGCAACCCGATGGAGGGTTTCGTACATCCTGCCCTATCCCGCAAAGTGCGCCAATCCGCGGGCGCTCGCGTGCAAGATCGTGCCCACGCCGCGGCGACGCGGAACCGCGCGGGCGGCGCCGCCCGCGGCGGAGCCGTGGGCGCTACGACGCGGCGCGCTGCCGCGTCAGGCGCTCCGCCAGCTGCTCGGCGACCGGGGCGGGGACCAGGCCCTCGATCCGGCCGTCGAAGCGCGCCAGCTCCTTGACCCAGCTGGACGACAGGTACGCGTACCGCGGGCTGGCCATCACGAAGACGGACTCGATGTCCGGGGCCTGCTCGCGGTTGAGGTGGCCCATCTCCATCTCGTACTCGAAGTCCGAGATCTGCCGCAGGCCCTTGACGATCGCCTGGGCGCCGACGCGCCGGGCGAACGTCACGACGAGCTCGAAGAACGGCTCGACGCGGACGTTGTCGACGCCGGCCTCGGCGAGGGCGTCCTGGATGAACCCGACGCGCTCCTCCGTCGAGAACAGCGCGGAGCTCTTGCGGACGGACTGGTTCACGACCGCCACGACGACCTCGTCGAACAGGCCGGCGGCCCGCTTGATGATGTCGAGGTGGCCGTTCGTGACCGGGTCGTAGCTCCCGGGGACGACGGCGATGCGTGGTTCGTGGCTGCGACTCATGGGCGATGGATGGCGATGAGGGTGTCCCCGTAGCGACGCTCGTCCGCGGTCCCGAGGGCGTCCAGGATCAGCGGATCACGACGGTCGGATTCCGTCACCACCCGCGCCCCCTCCCCCAAGAGCGGCCGCAGCACCTCGGCGAGCACCGGGCGGAGCCGGGGCGCGTCGCGGTACGGCGGGTCGAGCACGACGAGATCGTATGCCTCGCCGCGTCCCGCTGCGTCCCGGACGTGCCGCAGGGCGTCGCCGGCCACGACGCGGGCCTGCTCCGGAGCCAAGTCCAGCGCGCCCACGTTGGCGCGCAGCGCGGCGAGCGCGCGCCGGTCGCGCTCGACGAACGTGGCGTGCGACGCCCCGCGCGAGAGGGCCTCCAGGCCGAGCGCGCCGGTGCCGGCCCACAGGTCCAGGACGCGCGCGCCGCCGAGCGGCCCGAGGATCGAGAACAGGGCCTCGCGCACCCGGTCGCTCGTCGGCCGGGTGCCGTCCCCGGGCGGCGCGACCAGGCGCCGCCCCCGGTGGATGCCGGCGACGATCCTCACGCCGGGATCGCCTGGCCGTCCTCGCCGAGGGCGGCGGCGCGGGCCAGCAGCTCGTCGCGGAGCGGCGCGTGCACGGGGTCGGACAGGTCGGGGTCGGTCGCGGCCAGCTCCTCCGCGACGTCGCGGGCGCGCAGCAGCAGGTCGCCGTCGTCGGGCAGTCGGGCGGTGCGGAAGCGGGCGATCCCCGACTGTCGCGTGCCGAGCAGCTCGCCCTCCCCGCGGAGCTGCAGGTCCACCTCGGACAGCGCGAAGCCGTCGGCGTGCGAGGCCAGCGCCCGCAGCCGCGCGGTGCTCTTCGGGCCGAAGAGCAGGCACGTGGAGGCGTGGGCGCCGCGACCGACGCGCCCGCGCAGCTGGTGCAGCTGCGAGATGCCGAAGCGCTCGGCGTTCTCGATCAGCATCACCGTGGCGTTCGGCACGTCGATCCCCACCTCGATGACCGTCGTGGCGACGAGGACGTCGGCGTCGCCGCCCGCGAAGCGCTCCATGACCGCCTGCTTCTCGGCGGGGCGCATCTGGCCGTGGAGCAGCGCCACGCGCAGGTCCTTCAGCTCGCCCGCCTGCAGGCGGGCGTGCTCAGCCACCGCGGAGCGGGCGTCGAGGGCCTCGGAGTCGTCCACGAGCGGGCAGACGACGAACGCCTGCCGCCCCGCGGCCACCTCCTCGCGGATCTTCTCGTAGGCCCGCGCGCGCTCGCGGTCCGTGGCGCAGACGTGCGTGGCCACCGGCTTGCGGCCCTTGGGAAGCTGCCGCAGCGCCACCACGTCGAGGTCGCCGTAGGCCAGCAGCGCCATCGTGCGCGGGATCGGCGTGGCGGTCATGTGGAGCATGTGCACCGCGCCCGCCCCGGCCGGCCCCGCGGCCGCCTTGCGGTCCAGGGCGGAGCGCTGGCGCACCCCGAAGCGGTGCTGCTCGTCCACCACGGCGACCGCGAGCGAGCGGAACACGACGGGATCCTCGATCAGCGCGTGGGTGCCGACGAGCAGCGGCAGCTCCCCGGACGCCAGGCGCTCGAGGGTCCGGCGGCGGCGGGCGCCCGTCGTCGAGCCCGTGAGCAGCTCGACCGGGACGAGGATGTCCGGCAGCAGCGACTGGATCGTCCGGAAGTGCTGCTCGGCCAGCGTCTCCGTCGGCGCCATGAGCGCCGCCTGGTGCCCGCACTCGACGGCGCGGAGCATGGCGTGGAGCGCCACCACGGTCTTGCCCGAGCCGACCTCGCCCATCAGCAGGCGCTGCAGCGGCTCGGGGCGGGCCAGCGCGGCGGCGTTCTCCGCCACCGCCCGCTCCTGGTCGCCCGTGAGCGGGAAGGGCAGGCCCTCGGCGCGCCAGCGGTCGGTCAGGCCCGTCGGCCCGTCGAGGGTCACCGCGCTGCGCCCGTGCCCGTGGGCGCGACGGCGGCGCAGGTACTCGAGCTGCGTCATCAGCAGCTCGTCGAAGGCCAGGCGCCGACGACCGCCATCGTGGTCCCCCAGGTGCGCGGCGTGCAGCGCGTCCACCCGGCCGGCGAGGCGCTGGCGGGCGCGCAGGCGGCCCGGCAGGGGGTCGACCGCGTCGTGCAGGTCCTCCCCGAGCTCCCGCACGCGCGCGAGGATCTCGATCGACGTCAGACCCTCGGACGCCGGGTAGCGCGCGACGGCCGGGGCGTCGGGCGGGGGGCCGGCGTCGGCGGGAGCCTCGTCCGGCAGCACGCCGTCGTCGAGGGTGGCCGGCGCGGGGAGCGGGTCGCTGCTGGGGGCGTGCGCCTGCACGGAGAACCGCCCCGGACCCTTCAGCGTGCCGTTGAGCAGGAGGCGCGTGCCCGGCGGGTAGCGCTCGACGAGCCACGGCTGGTTGAAGAACGCGACGCGCAGGGTGCCCGTGCCGTCGGTGACCAGCGCCTCGACCAGCGGGCGCATCCCGCGCCGGCGCACGGGCCGGCTGGCGATCCGGCGCACCTCGACCAGGACGGTCGTCCGCTCCTCCGGGCGCAGGCCCGAGATCGTGCCGACGCGGCCGCTCTCGACGGGCAGATGCGTGAGGAGGCCACCGACGGTGTCGATGCCCAGCGTCGCCGCCGCGGCGAGCGCCTTCTTGCCCGTGAAGCCGCTGGACCGCGCCCAGCGCGACGGGCGCGGCCGCCGGACCGGTGCGGCGCGCAGGGCGTCGCGACCCAGCGGCTCGCCCGTCGCGAAGGCGACGGGGCCGGCGGGCCCGGCGTCGTCCCTCCGCGGGGCGGCGGCGTCGTCGCGGACCGGGGCGGCGTCGGCGGCGTGCGGATCCTCCGCCGGGGACGGCGTCGCGTCGCGGTCGTCGCGCGGGACGACGGGGAGGGGTGCGGCGTCGGCGGCCACGTCCGCGGATCGTCGCGGACCGCTCGGACGGTCCGCGGAGGAGCGGCCCGGGCCGCTCACTCGGCGGCGACGAGCCACCACCAGGCGGGCTGCCCGCCAGGGATGACCTCGAGCTCCACGTCCGCCGGCGCGAGGGCCGACACGGCGTCGTCCGCCAGCGGGGTCTCGGCCGCGGTGAGGACCGTCACGAGCTCGCGGCCCGCGCCGACGCGCGAGAGCACGGTGCGCAGCGTCGCCTGCGGAGCGCCCCAGGCGACCAGCTCGTCGCCGACGTACCCGAGGGCGTCGCCGACGTCGAAGCGCCCGGCCGGATCCTTGCGCGCCGACGGCGCGACGCCGCCGGTGGCCAGCTCGTCCAGCAGCTCCTGCAGCCGCGCCGCGTTCGTGGCGGCGTCGTCGTCGGGCGCGTGCTCGACCGCGATGGCGAGCCCGGCCTGGAGCGAGCGGGTCGGCACGACTGCGACCGGCTTCTCCGCCAGCTCGGCTGCGCGCTCGGCGGCCATGCGGACGTTCGGGTTGTTCGGCAGCAGGACGACCTCGTCCGCGGGCGCCTCGTCGACGGCGCGGACCAGGTCGGCGGTCGACGGGTTCATCGTCGTGCCGCCGTCGACCAGCCGGGCGCCGAGGGCGGCGAAGCCCGCGGCCACGCCGTCGCCGGCGACGACGGCGACGAGGGCGCTGCGGGTGCGCGCGGCGGGCTCGGCCGCCGCCGCGGCGGCGACGGCGCCCGCGCTGCGGGCCGCGACCTTGGCGGCGTTGGCGGCCACCTGCTCGTGCATGTCGGCGACGTCGACCCGGGTGACGTCGGCGTCGCCGAACAGCGCCATCGCCGCCTGCGGCTCGTCCGTGTGGACGTGCACCTTCAGCGTCTCCTCGTCGCCGACCACGACGATGATCGAGTCGCCGAGCTCGGCGAGCTCGCGGCGCGCGCGGCCCGCGTCGAGCCCGCGACCGGTGACCGCGAAGTTCGTGCAGTACCGGAACGTCTCGGACTGGTGCTCGATGCCCTCCAGGCGCGCCGCCGCGTACGTCCGGATGTCGAACTCCTCGGCGGGCGTGCCCGCGCCGACGGAGCGGATCACGCCGGCGAAGAAAATGAGCAGCCCGAAGCCGCCCGCGTCGACGACGCCCGCCTCCTTGAGCGCCGGCAGCAGCTCGGGCCCCTCGTCGAGGGCGCGCTGGCCGGCCGCGATGGCCTCGGCCAGCACGAGGGCGAGCGCGGCGTTCTGCTCCGCGTCGCCCGCGGGGGCCGCGAGCTGCGCCGGATCGAGCAGCGCGACGCGGTGCGCGGCGGCGCCCGCCATCTCGCGGACGACGGTGAGGATCGTCCCCTCGACCGGCTGGCGGACGGAGTCGTAGCCGCGCCGGGACGCCGCCGCGATCGCCGCCGCGACGAGCGGGGCGCTGATCAGCTCGCCCGGACGGGCGACGAGCTCCTCCGCCGCGCCGCGGATGAGCTGCGAGAGGATGACGCCGCTGTTGCCGCGCGCGCCCAGCAGGGCGGCGCGGGCGAGACGCTGGACGAGGGCCGTGCGCCCCGGGCCGTCGGCCGAGACGCCGCTCTCGATCGCGGCGTCCAGCTCGCCGACGACCGAGCGGAGCGTCAGGGCCATGTTGTCCCCCGTGTCGCCGTCGGCGACCGGGAAGACGTTCAGGTCGTTGATCTCCTGACGGCGCGACTCGAGGTGCGCCAGCGCGTCCGCCACGATCTGGCGGAAGCGGACGATGCTGGGATCGGCCGGGGTCAACGTGGGTGCGGCAGCCGGGCGCGCGGCGCCGGCGCTAGACGGCCTTCTGGACCTTGCCGGCCTTGAGGCAGCGCGTGCACACGTACGCGCGGCTCGGAGCGCCGTTCAGGACGATGCGGATCTTCTGCAGGTTCGCGTCGAACCGGCGCTTCGTGGCACGCATGGAGTGGCTCCGGCTCTGGCCGAACGCCGGACCCTTTTGGCAGTTGATGCAGACCTTGGCCATAAGGCGAGGAAGTCTATCGCGCAACCGCCGGGCGGTGTCGTGCGCCTAGCGGCCCGCGGGCTCCTCGGTCCGCGCGGGCTCGGCCGGGCGGGCGGGGTGGCGCGGGCGCCGGGGCGGCGCGGGCAGCCTGTCGGCCAGGCGGCCCGGCTCGCGCAGCCGCACCGCGGACGGGGCCGCGGTCGGCAGCGGCGGCTCGGAGCCCCCGCCCCCGCGCGGCGCCACGGGCGCCGGGCGCGGCGTGCCGCCGTCGTCGTCGCGGAACCACCCCCGGATCTCCTCCCGCGCGTCGCGCGGCATGAGCCGCCAGCCGAGGTACGCGCCCCCGACGGCATGTGGGAGGAAGATCGCCAGGAGGGCGATGGCCTCGGTGCCCATCCGTGGAGCGTACCGACTCGCATCCGTGGACTCCACGGATGCCGTCCCGTGCGGGACGCGCGCGTCGTCGGCCCGGCCGACGACGGGCGTCCCGACCGCCTCAGGCCCCCGCGAGGCTGCGGCGCACGGCGTGCAGGCGCAGGATCGCGTCCGCGGCGTGGCGGCCCGAGTCGCGCTTGTCGCCGCCCGAGCGGGCCAGCGCCTGCTCCATCGTGTCGACCGTCAGGACGCCGAACGCCGTCGGCACCCCGGTCTCGAGCCCGACCTGCGCGATGCCGCGCGCGGCCTCCGAGCACACGTAGTCGTAGTGGTCCGTCTCGCCGCGGATGACCGCGCCGACGCACGCCACGCCCGCGTAGCGTCCGGACTCGGCCAGGTACTTGGCCGCCAGCGGCAGCTCGTAGGCGCCGGGCACCTCGAAGACGTCGGCCGGCTCGTGGGTCTCCCCCGCCGCCGCGGCCGCCTCGGCGAACGCCGCCTGGGCGCCGGCGATCAGGCGGTCGGCGAGGTCGCGGTAGAACGTCGCGGCCACGATGGCGAAGCGCGGAGCGGTGCTCATCGGCCGTCCTCCGTCAGCGCCGGCGCCGGGTCGGGCGCGTGCTGCCGCCCGTGCTCGGGGTGGTCGCGCACCTGCTCGGCGCGCAGCATCTCCTCGTCGAGCGGCAGCCCCTGGTGGTGGAGCATGTGGCCCATCCGGTCCCGCTTCGTGCGCATGTAGCTCTCGTTGTGCTCGTTCGCCGGGTGCTCGATCGGCACCTGCCGGGTGACGGACAGGCCGTAGCCCTCCAGGCCGCGGATCTTCTTCGGGTTGTTCGTGAGGATCCGGATCGAGGTGAGACCCAGGTCGACGAGGATCTGGGCCCCGATGCCGTAGTCCCGCAGGTCGGCCGGGAGCCCCAGCTTGAGGTTGGCGTCGACGGTGTCGTAGCCCTCCTCCTGCAGCTTGTAGGCCCGGAGCTTGTTGAGCAGGCCGATGCCGCGACCCTCCTGCGCCAGGTACAGCAGGACGCCTTCGCCCGCCTGCTCGATCATCGCCAGGGCCGACTCGAGCTGCTCGCCGCAGTCGCAGCGCAGGGAGTGGAAGACGTCGCCCGTCAGGCACTCGGAGTGCACGCGGACGAGCACGTCCTCCTTGCCGGCGACGTCGCCCTTGACGAGCGCGACGTGGTGCTTGTCGTCGACGAGCGAGCGGTAGCCGACGGCGGTGAAGGTGCCGAAGGCCGTGGGCAGGTTGATGTCGACGACGCGCTCGACGAGGCGGTCGTGCTTGCGGCGGTAGGCGATCAGGTCGGCGACCGTGATCATCTTGAGCCCGTGCTCCTCGGCGTACGGCACGAGGTCGGCGACGCGGGCCATCGACCCGTCGTCGTTCATGACCTCGCAGATCACGCCGGACGGGTGCAGGCCGGCCAGACGGGCCAGGTCGACGGACGCCTCGGTGTGGCCGGTGCGCTCGAGGACGCCGCCCTTCTTCGCCTTCAGCGGGAAGACGTGGCCGGGGACGACGACGTCGCGCGGCCCCGAGCGGGGGTCGATCGCGACCTTCACCGTCTGGGCGCGGTCGGCGGCCGAGATGCCGGTGGTGACGCCCTCGCGGGCCTCGATCGAGACGGTGAACGCGGTCTCGAACTGCGCCTCGTTCTTCGCCGCCATCAGGTCCAGGCCGAGCTCGTCGCAGCGCTCCGGCGTCAGCGCCAGGCAGATCAGGCCGCGCGCGTGGCGGGCCATGAAGTTGATCGCCGTGGCGTCGGCGAACTGCGCGGCGACGACGAGGTCGCCCTCGCTCTCGCGGTCCTCGTCGTCGCAGACGATGACCATGCGCCCCTGGCGGATGTCCTCGATCGCGTCCTCGACCCGGTCGAACGGGTTGTCGAGGGTGCGCTGGCGTGTGTCGCTCACGAGCGGTCCTTTCCGGCGAGCAGCTTCTCGACGTGCTTCGCGAGCACGTCGACTTCGAGGTTGACGACGTCGCCGGGAGCCACGCGGCCCAGCCGGGTGCGCTCGAGGGTCTCGGGGATGAGCGAGACCTCGAGCGCGGCGTCGTCGATGGCGGAGACGGTGAGGGAGACGCCGTCGATCGTGATCGAGCCCTTCTCGACGACGTAGCGCAGGAGCGACGGGTCCTCGGGCGCGATGCGCACGATCCGGGCGAACCCGTCGGGGCGCGTGGACTCGACGCGGGCGGTGCCGTCGACGTGGCCCTGCACGACGTGGCCGCCGAAGCGGTCGCCGGCGGCCATCGCGAGCTCCAGGTTGACGCGCGCCCCGACGCTCGCGGCCGAGCCCAGGCTGGTGCGCCGCAGCGACTCGTTCATCACGTCGGCGACGAAGCTGGGGCCGTCGGCGTCCTGCTCCGTCTCGCCGACCGCGGTCAGGCAGCAGCCGTTGACCGCGATGGAGTCGCCGGGGCGCAGCTCGCCCGCCAGCGGGGTGCGGACGCGCAGCCGCACGCCCTCGTCCTGCTCGTCGACGGCCACGACCGTCCCGAGGTCCTGCACGATGCCCGTGAACACGGCGCTCACCACTCCTTCAGGCGGGCGATGGTCAAGAGGTCGTCCCCGATCGGCCGGCGGCTGATGTCGAGGGGACGGGCGGCGTCGGCGATCCGCTCGCTGCCCTCGCCGCCGATGATGCCCGGGGCCTGGCGGCCGCCGATGATCAGCGGCGCGACGAACAGGCGCAGCTCGTCGACCTCGCCGGCGTCGAAGAACGCGCCGGACAGGTGCGAGCCGCCCTCGAGCATGAGCGACGTGACGCCGACGGAGCCCAGCTCGGTCAGCGCGGCGCGCACGCGCGAGTGCTCGTTCTGGCCGGAGACGACGAGGACCTCGACGCCCGACGCGCGCAGCGCGTCCGTCGCGGAGCGCGAGGCGGCGCGGGTCGTGATCACCGTGACCGGCGCCTCGTCGACGCTCGTCACGAGCCGGCCGTCGAGCGGCAGGCGACCCTCCGAGTCGAAGACGACGCGGCGCGGCTGGCGCTCGACCCCGGGCACGCGGGCGGTCAGCTGCGGGTCGTCGGCCAGCGCGGTCCCGATCCCGACGACGACCGCGTCCACCTCGGCACGCCACTGGTGCGCCAGGTCGCGGGAGGGCCCGGACGAGATCCACTTCGAGTCGCCGGCGTGCGTGGCCAGGCGCCCGTCCAGGCTCGTCGCCGTCTTGAGCATCACCCAGGGCAGGCCGGTCCGCGCGTGCTTGCGGAACGCCTGGTTGAGCAGCCGCGCGCGGCGGCCCGCGTCGGACTCCGGCGCGGCGACGTCGACCTGCACGCCCTCGTCGCGCAGGATGCCCAGACCCCGGCCGGCGGCCTTCGGCGAGGGATCGTCCGACGCCACGACGACGCGGCCGAAGCCGGCCGCGAGGATCGCGTCGGTGCACGGCGGGGTGCGGCCGTGGTGGCAGCAGGGCTCGAGCGAGACGTAGATCGTGGCGCCGCGCAGGTCGGCGTCGCCGGCCGCGGCGATCGCGGCGACCTCGGCGTGCGGTCCGCCGGCCCGGGCGTGCCAGCCCTCGGCGACCGTCGTGCCGTCGCGCGTGATCACCGCCCCGACCATGGGGTTCGGGCTCGCCCCGCGGCGGCCGCGTTCCGCGAGGTCCAGGGCCCGGCCGAGCAGGGCCTCGTCACGTGCGTCGATCGTCATCCGGAGAACGGAGGATAGGGACCGCGCGGCCCCGGCCCCCGCGGGACGGGGCGCGCGGGCCGGAGCCGCGCCGGGGCGGGCCTCAGCAGCGGCCGTAGACCGCGTAGTGCGTGCTCGTCGCGAGCCGCGTCCAGCCCAGCGGCGGGATGGAGTCGAACGCCTGGTCCTGACCCGGGAAGACATAGCCCTGGCGCAGCAGGGCCAGGCGCGAGGTGGGCGCGATGAACGCGCCGCGCGGGATCGTCGGCGTCGGGTTCGGGACCGCCGCGGTGCCCTTGGACTCCTGCGCGGGGCGTCCGACGTCGATCCCGAGCGCCCGCGCGGCCGCGCGGTCCGGGCTGTCGTAGCCCGCGGCCTTCTCGTCCGTCTGCACGAGCGCGGGACGCAGCATGGACCGCGCCAGCACCTTGTCGACGGGCGCGTCCAGCACCCAGCGGCTGTCCGGCACGAGCTTGTGGTTCGGCGTCCAGAGCGGACCGCACTTCAGCGCCGCCTGGACGTCGCGGTCGTGCAGCACCTGCTCCAGGTCGTCGTGCGCGACCCCGCGGAAGGTCAGGTCGTTGGCGATCGAGCCGAACCGGATGTTCGTCAGCGTCACGGCCGCGACGCCGACGGCGCCGAGGATCGCCAGGCGCGACCACCAGGTGCGCAGGCGCCCGGCCGGCAGCAGGGTCCAGCCCACGAGCAGGAACGCCGCGAAGATCAGCAGCAGCGCCGCCGGCACGAGCAGGTAGCGGTCGATGACCGAGAAGCCGCCGACGCCGAGCAGGAAGAACGTGCCGATGCCGAGCGCGAAGAGGATGAACGGCATCCCCATCCGCCGCGGCAGGATCACCGCGGCCGCGACGAGGCCCGCCATCCCGGCCCAGAACAGCGGGATGCCGTCGATGCCCCGCAGATAGCTGATCGTCAGCGACGGGATCTGCAGCGGGCCACGGGAGCGCCCGAGCTCCTCGGCCAGGCCGGACGTGTACGTCTGCGAGAAGAGCGGGTTGCCGGTGACCGCGAAGTCCGTGGCGAGCCACAGCGCGGTCGCGACGCACCCCAGCGCCAGCCAGCCGATGCCGCGCGGCGTCAGCACGCGGCGCACGCCGGCGCGCCACGTGCCGGCCCCGTCCCAGGCCATCCACAGGCCGTAGAGGCCGCAGAGCACCCAGGCCTCGGGGCGCAGCGTGCCGGCCAGCGTCAGCAGCAGCAGGACGGGCCAGCCGCGACGCCGCCGCCGCGCCTCGAGCACGGCGGCCCAGACGACGAGCGCCATGTACGTGACGTCGAGGTAGCCCCGGACCGCCAGGTAGATGAGGTCCCAGTTGGCGACGAGCAGGAGGCCCGCGACGAGGCCGATCCAGCGGTTGAAGGCGACCTTCGCCAGCTGGTACATGCCGGCCGCCAGCGCGGCGACCGAGGCCATCGAGCAGAAGACGACCACGCGGTCGACCCCGTCCCCGAACGGCACGAGGACCAGGCCGAAGAGGATGGACAGCGGGTGCTCGGTCGGCGCGCGGAAGGCGTCGAAGACGGGCATGTGGCCGTCCCAGATCTCGCGCGCCCACAGCAGCCCGTAGTAGCTGTCGTAGTTGGGGTACGTCGGGTACGCCAGGAAGAGCGCCAGGAGCCCCGCGCAGAGCACGACGAAGGCCAGCAGGGGCACGCGATCGACGAACGCGCGGCGGGGCGTGAGGGGACGTCCTTCCAAGATGCGACGGCGAGTCTACGGGACGCCCCGTCCGCGTCCGCCGCCGACCCCGCCCCGCCGGGACCCGTCGCCCTTTGGAATACTCACGCGGTTCCACGCCATCGCCCCGTGCGCGTCCCCGACGGCGACCCGTCGGCCGGATCGCCGGTCCGACCGTCGCCGGCGCCCCGTCGTGCCGACGCCCCCGTCGGCCGGCCCGCCCGCCGCCCGGCGCCCGAGTGAGCCCATGAAGCTGATCATCCAGATCCCGTGTTTCAACGAGGAGCAGACGCTCCCGACCACCCTGAACGACCTGCCGCGCGAGGTGCCCGGCTTCGACGAGGTCGAGTGGCTGGTGATCGACGACGGCTCGGTCGACCGGACCCTCGAGGTCGCGCGCGCCCACGGGGTCGACCACATCGTCAAGCTGACGAACAACAAGGGCCTCGCCGCCGGCTTCCAGGCCGGCCTCGACGCGGGCCTGAAGCTCGGCGCCGACGTCATCGTCAACACGGACGCCGACAACCAGTACGACGCCTCGTACATCCCGGACCTGGTCGCCCCGATCGTCGCGGGCGAGGCCGACATGGTCGTCGGCGATCGCCAGGTCGAGAAGATCGAGCACTTCTCCCCGCTCAAGGTGCGGCTGCAGAAGCTCGGCTCGGCCGTCGTGCGCCGCGCGTCCGAGACGGAGATCGCGGACGCGACGTCCGGCTTCCGCGCCTACAACCGCGAGGCCGCGATCCAGCTCGCCGTCGTCTCGCGCTTCACGTACACGCTCGAGTCGCTGATCCAGGCGGGCAAGCTGCTCGTCGCGACGAAGCACGTCCCCGTCTCCACGAACGAGAAGCTGCGCGAGTCGCGCCTCTTCCCGTCCATGTGGGCGTACGTCCGGCGCAACACCGTCTCGATCTTCCGCATCTACGCGCAGTACGAGCCGATGCGCGTCTTCATGAGCGCGGCCGTGCTGCTGTTCGTGCTGGCGCTCATCCCGTGGATCCGCTTCTTCGTCTCCTGGGTCCAGGGCGAGGGCGCGGGCCACGTGCAGTCCCTCATCTTCGGCGGGGTCCTGTTCATGGCCTCCGTCACCGTGGGCGCGATCGCCGTGCTCGGCGACCTGCTCCACGGCCAGCGGATCCTCACCCAGCGCGTCTACGAGCGCGTCCGCCGGATCGAGCTGCAGCTCGGCGTGCCGCCGAGCCACTACGAGCCGGGGGCGCACCCCACCGGCCAGGAAGCGACCACCGGCGCGAAGGCGGCGCCCGGCATCCAGTCCACCGACGAACACGACGCAGTGAGGCCCTGAGTGAGCACCCAGAAGCAGTCCGGTCCCGTCACGATCACGACGAGCGACGACGGGATCATCACGGGCAACACGTACGACAAGTACAACACGACGAACCCGGTCGCCAAGCGGCTGCAGGCCGGCTTCGAGCGCCAGCTCGACGAGCTGTTCGTCCGCGCCCAGGCGCAGAGCCTGCTCGACGTCGGCTGCGGCGAGGGCGTCCTCGTCCACCAGTGGGCGCAGCGGCTGGCCGACAAGCGCGTCGTCGGCATCGACCTGGAGGAGCCGTCCATCCAGGCCGGCTGGGCCCAGCGCCAGGCGCCGAACCTCGAGTACAAGATCATGCGCGCGGAGAACCTGCCGTTCGCCGACGACGAGTTCGACGTCGCGAGCGCGATCGAGGTCCTCGAGCACGTGCCGGACCCCGAGCACACCGTCGCCGAGATGGCCCGCGTCGCGAAGCGCTGGCTGCTCGTGTCCGTCCCGCGCGAGCCGATTTGGCGCGCGGTGAACATGGCCCGCGGCGCGTACCTCAAGGACCTGGGCAACACGCCCGGCCACCTGAACCACTGGTCCACGCGCTCGTTCAAGAAGATGCTCGCGCAGCACGGCGAGGTCGTCGAGACCCGCCAGCCGTTCCCCTGGACCCAGCTGCTCGTCCGCGTCGGCGACTGATGACCGCGGCCGGCGGCCCGGGGGCGCAGGACCCCACCCCCGCGACCGCCGCCGGCCCCACGCCGGGCGCCCCGGCCCCTTCGGGCTTCGCGCCGCCCGACCCGATCGCCGATCCCGACCGCGCCGTCGACGACGGGGGCGGCGACGCCCCCTCGGGTGGCTACGCCCGCGGCGCCCGGATCCTCTCGCTCGGCATCGCCTCCACCGGCCTGCTGACGTTCCTCTTCTTCTCCGTCGCCTCGCACGCGCTCGGGTCGAGCGCCGAGGGCCAGACGCAGTACGGCCAGGTCTCCACGATGTGGGCGATCCTGTTCACGGCGATGTCGGTCTTCTACCGGCCCGTCGAGCAGCTGCTCTCGCGGACGATCGCCACGGCCCGCGCGCGCGGCGAGGCGCACCCCCGGCTGCGCGAGCCGATGCTGATCCAGGCCGGGTTCGCGCTCGTCCTCGTCGTGGCCGCGCTCGTCGCCCGCGGCCCGCTGCTGGACCAGGTGGGGTCGGACGCGCTCTTCTGGATCCTCGTCGGCGCGGGAGTCGCCTACGCGGCCAGCTACTTCGCCCGCGGGTTCGTCGCCGGTCACGGGTGGTTCCCGCTCTACGGCGGCCTGGTGCTCTTCGAGTCGGTCGCCCGCATCCTCTTCCCGATCGCGGCGCTCGTCGGCATCACCACGGGCCAGGTCGCGGTCGCGGCCGGCATCCTGGCCGCCCCGCTCGCGTCGCTGCTCGTCGTGCCGTGGGCGATCCGCGCGGCCACGCGGCGGCTGGCCGACGGAACCCCCGCGCCGGCGGCGGGCGGGCGGGACGCGGCGCTGCGCGCGGGCGGCTCGTTCGCCGTGGCGGTCGCGCTGATCCAGCTCGGCGAGCAGACGCTCGTGAACGCCGGCGTGCTGCTGACGCCGGACAAGGCCGCGGCCGGCCTGATCTTCTCGGCGCTGCTCGTGACGCGTGCGCCGCTGCAGCTGTTCCAGGCCGTCCAGACGACCCTCCTCCCCCACTTCGCCCAGCTCGTGGCGACCGGCTCGCCCGACGAGATCGGGGCGGCGATCCGCAAGGCCGTCGTCCTCATCGCGGGCTTCGCGGCGCTCGTCGTCGTCGGGCTGCTCGTGCTCGGCGGCTGGGTGATGCCGCTGCTCTTCGACGGCCAGGACATCCCCGTGCTGGGCCTGGCCGTCGTGGCCGTCGGCATGGGCGCGCACCTCGTGGCCGGCACGCTCAACCAGGCGGCGCTGGCGCGCGGCCACGCCTGGCTGGCGGCGCTCGCGTGGCTGGCGTCCGGGGCGCTCTTCGTGGCCTGGATGGTCGTCGCGCCGATCGCCGACGACCTCACGTGCGCCGAGGTCGGCTACGCCGGCTGCGCGCTCGTGCTCTGCGCGCTGCTCTCGCGGCTGTACCGCCGCCCCGCGGCTGCGGCCGCCGCGCCCGTCCCGGCGGCCTGAGGCGGCCCGGCGACCGGCGCCCGGCCGGCGTCCCCGCCGCGGGCGGCCGGTCCGGGCGCGCCACGCCGCCGGGCGGCCTGCGTCAGCGCGCCTGCTGGGTCCAGGCGGGACGCGGGCGGCCGACGCCGTTCTGGCCGGGCGTCAGGCGCCCGTCGTGGTAGCCGGCGTAGGACGGCTGGATCGGGAGCAGGCCGCGGATCTGCAGGACCTGGCCCTTCCGGCTGTAGGCGCTCGCGACGGGGGCGCAGTTCGTCCGCGGCCGGACGCGGCCGAACACGACGGCGGCCTTCGCGCCGGCGGCGCAGGTGATCCGCGGGGCGCGGCCGTTCGCGAAGCTCTCGACGTAGCCGCGGCCGCCGCGGAGCACCACCTCGTTGCTCCCCTGGCCCTGCAGGTTGATCTTGTTGTCGCCGCCGTTCGTGGTGATGCGGTTGTCGTTGTCGCCGCCGCGGATGAAGTTGTGCCCGCGTCCGACGGTGATGACGTTCGTCCCGCGGCCGCCGTAGATCTCGTTGTTGCCGTCGCCGGCGGTGATCGTCGACACGCCGCGCCGGGTCAGCGCGCCGCCGAGCGTCGGGATGTGGTCGGCCCACAGGACGTTGTTCCCGCCCCGGCCGTCGATGCGGCCGGAGCCGTGGCCGCCGAGCAGCGTGTCGTCGCCGTCGGTGCCGACGAAGTCGTAGCCGTCGTACCCGTCGGCGCTCTGGTAGACGCCGTCGCCCGTCGGGATCTGCGGGGCAACCGGCACGACGTTGGGGCAGTTGCGGATCCGGCCCTCGGCGATCGCGTTGCGGTTGGAGATCCAGCCGACGTCACCGGGGCGCTGGGTGTAGAGGACCGTCTGCGGGTTGCCGCCGCAGTCGACCAGCTGCGGGGCGCTGTCCGAGTTGATGAAGATGACGTTGACGCCGGTCCCGACGACGATCTTCGCCGCGCCCGAGCCGTAGTAGACGACGTTGTTGCCGTTGCCCAGGACGTAGTCGCCGCCGCCGGACCCCGTGTGCAGGACGTTGTTGCCGTTCCCGGCGCGGATGACGCCCGAGGCGCCGCCGTCGTCCATGAAGTTGTTGCCGTCGCCCACGACGAGCTTGTCGTGGCCCGTCCCGCCGAAGTACGTGTTGTTGCCGTTGCCGAGCGTGACGTCGTCGTTGCCCGGCCCGCCCTCGACGTAGTTGCTGCCGTCGCCAGCGACGATCCGGTTGCCCGAGCGCATCCCGTAGAACTCGTTGTTCCCGCCGCCGCCCGTCATCCGGTCGGCGCCGCCCCCGCCGTAGAAGCGGTCGCCCGCGGCGGAGCGGCCGACGAGGCGGTCGGGGCCGGGCGTCCCGACGATGGTCTTCGCCGTCGCGTCGGCGACGAGCACGAGGGAGAGCAGCAGCCCGGCGAGGGCGGCCAGCAGGTGAGGCGGGCGCATCATCCCCCGGCTGATCGGCGTCGGCGCCGCGGAGTTGAGGGCCGGCGGACCGGTCGCCCGGCGGGCCGTGCGGTCAGCCCGTGGCGATGGCGTCGAGCACGGCGACGTCCGCGGCCCGCCGCGCCGGCCGGATCGCCGCGACGACGCCCAGGACCGCCGCGAGGGCGACGAGCGCGGCGACCTGCGCCACGGGGATGCTGATCGCGAACCCGTCGAGCGTCGCCCCCACCGCCACCGCGAGCACGAAGCCCAGGAGGGCGCCGAGCGCGGCGCCCAGCAGCGCCGTCAGGACCGCCTCGAGCAGCACGGACCGCCGCACCTGGGCCCGGGTCGCCCCGACCGCGCGGAGCAGGCCCAGCTCGCGGACCCGCTCCTGGATCGACAGGGTGAGCGTGTTGACGATGCCGAAGAGCGCGACGACCACCGAGAGGGCGAGGAGCGCGTAGACGAGGCCCAGCAGCTGGTCCACCTGCGCGGTCTGCGCGTCGATCCAGCCGTCTCGGCGGCGCACGTCGGCCGTCGGGTAGTCGGACGCGAGGGCGCGCGCCAGCCGCGCCCGGTCGCCGCGCACGAGCACGAAGTACGGCGTCGTGATCCCCAGGCGCGTGGCGAGCGCCTCGTCCATCACCACGCCGCTGACCGCCGTGGCCGTACCGGCCACGATCGCCGCCACGCGCACGCGCTCCGTCCGACCGTTGGCGCCCGTCGCCGCCAGCCGGTCGCCGGCGCGGATGCCCCGCTCGCCGGCGACGTCGTCCGTCACGTAGACCCGTCCGGCGCCGGGCGCGCCGACGGCGCCGCCCCCGGGCCGGTCCAGCCGCACGAGCCCCGCGCGGAACGACGCGCGGTCGATCGCCGTGGCGCTCGCGTCGGCGCCCCGCACCCGCACGCGCCCGAACCCGACGACGCCCGCCGCCTGCACGCCGGGTGCCCGGCGGATCGCGGGCACGACGCTGCGCGGCAGCCCGGCGAACGCGTCGCCTTCGGCCTGCACGACCACGGGGGCGGTGACGAGGTGCTCCAGGTCCCCGCGCAGCGTGGCGCGCAGCCCGGCCGCGAAGACCGTCGCGAAGACGACGAGCGCCAAGCCGATCGTCAGCGCGCCGGCGGTGACGGCGGTGCGCCCGGGCTGCCGGGCCGCGTTGTCGGCCGCGAGCCGTCCGGGCAGGCCGAACAGGCGCCGCAGCGGCCGGCCCGCCCCGCGCGCGAGCGGCCCGACGAGCGCGGGCGACACGAGCGACGTGGCGACGAACAGCAGCGCGGCGCCGCCGCCGGCCAGGTACGTCGCCGCGTCGCCGTCGAGCGCCAGCGCGCCGACGAGGAGGGCCGCGACGCCGACGACCGCGACGGCGGCGCCGACGAGGACCGGGCCCCGCCGGACGCGGCCGCGGGCCGGCGGGACGGCGGCCTCGCGCAGCGCCTCCACCGGCGCCACGCGCGTGGCGCGGCGCGACGGCACCAGGCTCGCGGCGAGGGTGACCGCCAGGCCGACGAGCAGGCTGACGAGCACCGTCCGGCCCGAGAAGACCGTGGCCGTCGCCGGCATGTCCGCGCCGAACGCCTTGAGCAGCGCGCGCAGGAGCGGCGCGACGGCGAGGCCCCCGGCAAGGCCGAGGACGGCCCCGAGCAGCCCGACGACGACCGCTTCGCCGGTGACGAGCAGCCGTACCTGCCGGCGCCCCGCCCCGAGCGCCCGCAGCAGCGCGAACTCGCGCTGCCGCTGCGCCATCGTGATCGAGAACGTGTTGAAGATCAGGAACGCGCCGACGAAGGTCGCGATGCCGGCGAAGACGAGCAGGACGGTCGGCAGGAACGAGATCGCGTCCTTGATGTCCTTCGCCTGCTGCGCGCCCTCCGCGGCGCCGGTGCGGACGGTCGCGGCCGGCCCGACCGCGCGGCGCACCGCCGCGGCCACGTCGGCGTCCCGCCGACCCGGGACGCTGAGCGCCAGGACCTGCGACCAGTAGGACGCGGGGCGGCGCGCGGCGAGCCGGGCGGCCACGTCGGCGGCCACGACGGTGACGGTCGCGCCGCCGAACGACGTGCCGCCGCTCCCGAGCTGCGCCAGGCCGACGAGCCGCATCCGCCGGCGCGGGCCCTCCCCCTGGATCCACACCCGGTCGCCCAGCCGCGCCCCGGCCCGCTCGGCCGTCGGCGGGTCGAGCGCCACCTCGTCCGGGCCGACGGGTCGCCGCCCGGCGACGTAGCTCGTGCCGCCGTAGCCGGCGGGCAGCGCGGAGAACAGCAGCGCCTGCGGGCCGCGCCCGCCCACGCGGGTGCGGCCGTCGCGGGCGTAGACCGTCGCGCGCCCCTCGATCAGGCCCGCCGCCGCGCGGACGCCCGGGGTGCGCCGCACGCGAGCCAGGACGTCGCGCGGCAGCGCCCGCTCGCGGTCGGCGACGCGGGACCGCGGCGCCCCGGGCGGCGCGGCGGGCGTGACCGCCACCGCGACGCCCTCGTACGTGACCTGCCCGATCTCGTCGAACGAGCGGCCGATCGTGTCCGTGAAGATCAGGGTGCCGGAGACGAGCGCCACCCCGATCACGACGGCGAGCGACGTCAGGAGCGTGCGGCGCGCCCGGCTGCGGAGGCTCCGCAGCAGCAGCCGCAGCATCACGCGAGCTCCCGCATCCGGGCGTGGACCGCGTCGAGCCCGCCGGCCGGGCCGTCGTGCACGATCCGCCCGTCCTTGAGCACCACGAGCCGGTCGGCGTACGCGGCCGCGTGGGCGTCGTGGGTGACCATGACGACGGTCTGCCCGAAGTCGTCGACGGAGCGCCGGAGCAGGCCGAGGACCTCGTCCGACGACGTCGAGTCCAGGTTGCCCGTCGGCTCGTCGGCGAAGACGACGGCGGGGCGGGTGGCGAGGGCGCGCGCCACGGCGACGCGCTGCTGCTGGCCGCCCGAGAGCTCGCTCGGGCGGTGGTGGCGGCGCGCGGTCAGCCCGACGGCGTCCAGGAGCGTCGCGAGCCACGCCGGGTCGGGGCGCCGGCCGGCGATCGTCAGCGGCAGGACGACGTTCTCCTCGGCCGTCAGGACCGGCAGCAGGTTGAACGCCTGGAACACGAAGCCGACGCGGTCGCGCCGCAGCTCGGTCAGCCGGCGGTCGTCCAGGCCGGTCAGCTCGACGCCGTCGACGGTGACGTTGCCGCCGTCGACGCGGTCCAGCCCCGCCAGGCAGTGCATCAGCGTCGACTTGCCGGAGCCGGACGGGCCCATGATGGCCGCGAACTGGCCGGCGGGGAACCCGACCGTCACGCCGTCGAGCGCGGCGACCGCCGTCTCGCCCGCGCCGTACGTCTTCCGCACGTCGGTGGCCTGGACGATGGGCGCGCGCACCCCGTCCATGCAAGCACGACGGCGGCCGGGCCGCCACGGCGGCCGGCGGCTACGCGGGCCGGGACCGGCCGGCCGCCGCGGCGGCCATCAGGTCCTGCACCGCCTGCCCCGGGTCGCCGGTGCCGAACACCGCGGAGCCCGCGACGAAGCTCGTCGCCCCCGCGGCGGCGCAGTCGCCGATCGTCCGCAGGTCGACGCCGCCGTCCACCTGCACGACGGCCCGGTCGGGCAGCGCGGCCGCCAGGCGCCGCACCTTGTCGTACGAGGACGGGATGAAGCGCTGGCCGCCCCAGCCCGGGTTGACCGTCATGCAGAGGACCATGTCGAGGGCGTCGCGGGTCTCCTGCACCGGGCCGATCGGCGTGCCGGGGCACAGGGCCAGCCCGGCCAGGGCGCCGAGCTCGCGCGTCTGCCCGAGCGCGTAGTGCAGCTGCGGCGTGGCCTCGGCGTGGACGGTGAGGACGTCGGCGCCGGCCCTGGCGAAGTCGGCGAGCTGGCGCTCGGGGCGGTCGATCATCAGGTGCACGTCGAGCACCGCCCCGACGCCCTTCAGCGCCTCCACCACGATCGGCCCCATCGTGATCGGCGGCACGAAGTGCCCGTCCATCACGTCGATGTGGATGACCGTGGCGCCGGCGGCGACCACTTCCTCGACCTGGCTGCGCAGGCGGCCGAAGTCGCTCGCGAGGATGGACGGGGCGACGCCGCGGAGGCCGTCGAGACGGGGATCGTGCTCGGTCACGCGCCCACTGTACAAACCGCCCGGCGCTCGCCGCCCGGTTCGCGGCGTCGGCGGATCCCCCGGGGCCGTCACCGCACGCCGGGCGCCACCACGAACGGCGCCGCCGTCCGCTCGCGGACCGCGTCGGCGGTCGCGTCCCCGAGGGTCTCGCGCAGCAGGAGGCCGTCGGGTCCGACGTCGAAGACCGCCAGGTCGGTGATGAGTCGATCGACGACGCCGCGGCCGGTCAGCGGCAGCTCGCACGCGGGCTTGATCCGCGGTGCCCCGTCGCGGGTGACGTGCTCCATGATCACCACGGTCCGGCGGGCGCCCTGGACCAGGTCCATCGCGCCGCCCATCCCCTTGACCATCTTCCCCGGGATGGTCCAGTTGGCGAGGTCGCCCGTGGCCGAGACCTCCATCCCGCCGAGCACGGCCAGGTCGACGTGCCCGCCGCGGATCATCGCGAAGCTCTCGGCGCTGTCGAAGCACGCGGCGCCCGGCACCGCGGTGACGGTCTCCTTCCCCGCGTTGATCAGGTCGGGGTCGAGCTCGTCCTCGGTCGGGTACGGCCCGATGCCCAGGAGCCCGTTCTCGGACTGCAGCAGCACGTCGGCGTGGCCCTCGGCGCGGTCGGCCAGCAGCGTCGGCAGCCCGATGCCCAGGTTGACGCAGGTGCCCGGCCGGATCTCGAGCGCCGCGCGCTCGACGATCCGCCGGCGCGCCGGCGTCACGCCGCCACCCCCGTCCGGACCGTGCGCCGCTCGACGGGCTTCTCCAGGCCCGGGCTGGCGAAGATCCGCTGCACGTAGACGCCGGGCGTGTGCACGTGGTCGGGATCGATCTCGCCGACCGGCACGAGCTCCTCGACCTCGGCGATCGTGACGCGGCCCGCGGCGGCGGCGAGCGGGTTGAAGTTGCGGGCCGTCCGGCGGTAGACGAGGTTGCCGGCCGCGTCGCCCCGCCAGGCGCGGACGAGCGCGTAGTCCGTCGTGATGCCTCGCTCGAGCAGGTGCTCGGCGCCGTCGAAGGTGCGCGTCTCGCGCCCCTCCGCGAGCGGGGTGCCGACGCCCGCCGGGGTGTAGAAGGCCGGGATGCCCGCGCCGCCGGCCCGCAGGCGCTCGGCCAGGGTCCCCTGCGGCACGAGCTCGACCTCGAGCTCGCCGGACAGGTACTGCCGCTCGAAGACCTTGTTCTCGCCCACGTACGACGCGACCATCTTGCGGATCTGGCGGTTGGCGAGCAGGATGCCGAGGCCCTGGTCGTCGGTGCCGCAGTTGTTCGAGACGATCGTCAGGTCGCGGACGCCGCGGTCGCGCAGGGCGCGGATCGCCGTCTCCGGGTTGCCGGACAGGCCGAAGCCGCCGACGGCGATCGTGGCGCCGTCGGGGATCGACGCGACGGCGGCGTCGGGGCCGGCGACGACCTTCGGGGCAGGCGGCGGTGCGGTCATGGGCCGAGCTTCGCCCGTCGGCGCTCAGAAGTCCAAGACCATCCGGGGGCGCCACCTATACGGTTCGGTTATGGATCTGCGGCACCTGCGCTCCGTCGTCGCCCTCGGGGAGGAGGAGCACTTCACCCGGGCCGCCCGCCGCCTGGGCATCGCGCAGCCCGCGCTGTCGCAGCAGGTCAAGCGGCTCGAGGCGGAGACCGGGCTGCGGCTCGTGGAGCGCTCGACGCGGAGCGTGCGCCTGACGCACGCGGGGCGGACGCTGGCGGCGGGCGCCCGGCGGGTGCTGCGCGAGATGGAGACGCTCGAGCAGGACCTCGACGCGCTGCGCGGCGTCCGCTCGGGCCGCGTCACCGTCGGCGTCACGCGGACCCCCGGTGCGGTCGACGTCGCGGCGCTGCTCGGGCGCTTCCTGCGCGCACACCCCGGGATCGACGTGGACGTCCGCGAGGCGCTGACCGTCGAGCTGCTCGCGGACCTGGAGGCCGGGAGCCTGGACCTGGCCCTCGTCGCCGAGGGCGCGGCCGTGCCCGCCGCCGTCGCGGTGCGCCGGATCGCGAGCGAGCCGCTCGTGGCGGTGGTGCCGCCGGGGCACCCGCTCGCCGCGCGGGACGACGTGACCGTCGCCGACCTGGCCGGGGACCGCGTCGTCGCCTTCCACCGAGGCGCGACGATCCGCCGCCAGCTCGAGGACGCCGCCGACGCGGCGGGCGCGACGCTGCGGCTGGCCTTCGAGACCGCCGACCCGCACCGCGCGCGAGCCCTCGTGGCGCAGGGCCTGGCCGTCGGGGTGATGCCCGCGTCGGACGCGCGGGCCGACGGACCCGCGGTCGCGGTCGTGCCGCTGCGCGACCCCGCCCTGATGCACCGGACCGCCGTGGCCGTCCTTCGCGACGCGCGCCCGTCGCCCGCGGCCGCGGCGCTGCTCGACGTCGTCCTGCGCGGCGCGGACGCCTAGCGCGGGCGGACGACACGCCGCTGCGGGTGCGCGCGGGGTGGCGCGCCGCCCCGCGCCCGCGGCCCTAGACCTGCACGAGCATCGACGACCCGCAGTGGTTGCAGGCGAGCGTGGCCGTCTTCGACATGCGCACGATCGTCGAGTGCTCCCCGCAGTTGGGGCACACCGATCGCAGCTCGTACCGCAGCAGGCAGTTCACGCAGCGGTACCGCCCCGGCAGGTTGGTGGGACGGAGCCACGGCTCGCTGCAGCTGGGGCACCGCAGTCCGAGGTCGACCTCCATGCCGTCCACTATAGGAACAACGCCGGGCGCGGCCCTGTCCGCCTGGGCGACCCGGCGCGGGGCGGGTCAGCCGCCGACCGCGGACAGGTAGAAGCCGTCGGTGCGGTCGCGGTGCGGCAGCAGGCGCCGGGTCGCGCCCTCGGGCAGGCGCTCCTCGCCGGGATTGAGCGTGCACACGCTGTACACGAGGCGTCCGCCGGGCGCGAGGGCGCGCTCGGCCACCTCGAGCAGGCGTCCCTGCAGGCGTTCCACCTCGCGCAGGTCGGCCTCCTGGATCCGCCACCGCAGGTCCGGGTGGGCCGCGAGCGTCCCCAGTCCGCTGCAGGGGGCGTCGAGCAGGACGCGGTCGAAGGACCCGGCGGGCAGCTCGTGCTCGAGCGCGTCGGCGTGGACGACCTCGACGTTGGTCGCGCCCACCCGCTCGCACGTGCGGCGCAGCGCGCGGGCGCGGCCCCCGTGCTTCTCGAGCGCCAGGATCGACCCGGTGCCGCCCATCAGGTCGGCCATGTGCGTCGTCTTGCCGCCCGGCGCCGCGCACAGGTCGAGCACGCGCTCGCCCGGCTGCGGGGCGACGGCTCGCCCGACGATCATCGACCCGTACGACATCGCGACGTACGCCCCGGCGTGCCACGCGGGGTCGCCCAGCACGTCCAGGCCGCCCTCGACGCGCCGTGCCTCGGGCATCTCGGGGTCGAACGGCACGCCCGGCACCTCGCCGGCGCCGGCGCGCAGGCCGTTGGCCCGCAGCACGAGCTCCTGCGGCTCGTTGTCGGCGGCCAGCAGCGCCCGGGTGGCGTTCGGGCCCAGCCAGTCCCACCAGCGCTGCACGAGCCACAGCGGGTGGCTGTGACGGATCGCGGCGCCCTTCGGGGTCTCGTCCGTCGGGATGCGGCGCGCCTCCTCGCCGCCGTCGGCGACGCGGCGCAGCACCGCGTTGACCAGGCGGAAGCCGACGTTCGGCTTCGCCAGCTCGACCGCCGACGCGACGGCCGCGCGCGGCGGGGTGCCGTCGCTGAAGAGCAGCTCGTACAGCCCGATCTGCAGCGCGGCGCGGACCTCGGCGTCGAGCGCGCGGTCCACGTGCTGGCCGATGACGTGGTCGAGCGTCAGCCGGCGCTGGATCGCGCCGAACGCCAAGCGCTTGGCCTGCCCGCGCTCGCGGGGATCCAGGTGGCCGGCGGCGCCGTGCAGGGCGCGGTCGGCGAAGGCGCCGTCGCGCAGGCAGCGGACGACGACCTCGTGGGCCGCGCGGCGGGCCGCGCCCGCGCGGTCGGGGCCGTCCGCGGGCGGCCGCCGCGCGCCGCCCTTCGCGGGCCCGGGCCGGCCGCCGGCGGGGCCGCCCGTCGTCCCCCCGGACCGGCCGCCGCCGGCGCCGGGCCCGGGGCCGCCCTGGGCGCCGCGCTTCGCGCCGCCCCCGGGCGACCCGGTGCGCGCGGGCCCGCGGTTGGGGCGGCGCTCCCAGCGGTCCGGGCGCCCCGACCCACGCTGCGGCAGCCCGTCGCCGCTCATCGGCCGCCCCGCCCGCGCAGGAAGTCCGCGTAGGCCATCGGGCGGCCCCCGGGCGGCTGCACCTCGAGCAGCTCCAGGCCGCCGTCCTCGCCGATCCGCGTGCGGCGGACGCCGAGCACGGTGCCGTCGTCCAGCCGCAGGCGCGCCCCGATGTGCGGGCTGAGCGCCCGGACGTGGTCGTGCTGCGCCTGCGCCGGCGCGGACGGGTCCAGGTCGCGGTCCGCGGCGGCGATCTTCTCGGCGTACGTCACGCCGTCCGCGGGCTGCGGCGTGCTCGGCAGCGGGCCGTCGGCCAGGCGGTCGAGCGCGTCGACCAGCATCCGCGAGCCGAGCTCGACGAGGCGCGGGGCCACGTCGCCGTACGTGTCGTCCGGGCCGATCGGCGTCGTCTCCTGCGCGATCACGGGGCCCGCGTCGAGCTCCTCGACGAGCTCCATGATGGACACCCCCGTCTCGGCGTCGCCGGCCATGATGGCCCGCTCGACCGGGGCGGCGCCGCGCCAGCGCGGCAGCAGCGACGGGTGGACGTTCAGCAGCGGGTAGCGCGAGAGCAGCGGCTCGCGGACGATCGCGCCGTACGCGCAGACGACGAGCGCGTCGGGGCGGGCGGCGTCGATGCGGGCGACGGCGTCGTCGTCCAGGCGCTCGGGCTGCTCGACCGGCAGGCCCAGCTCGCGCGCCGCGTCCGCCACCGGCGGCGGGGTGAGCTTGCGGCCGCGGCCCGCCGGGCGATCGGGGCGGGTGACCACGAGCGCGGGCGCGTGGTCCGCGTCGACCAGGCGGCGCAGGACGTCGGCGGCGAACCAGCTCGTGCCGAGGAAGACGGTGCGCACGCGCGCGGCGGCGGCGCTCATGCCTGGGCCCGCGCCCGCAGCTCGCGCAGCGCCCGCTTGCGCTGGTCGCGGGAGGTGCGGTCGAGGATGAGGATGCCGTCCAGGTGGTCCATCTCGTGCTGGATGATCCGCGCCTCGAAGCCCGACGCCTCGACCTCGATGTCCCGCCCGTCCTCGTCCTTCGCGCGCACCGCCAGGAACACGTGGCGCTCCACGTCGACGCTGATCCGCGGCAGCGACAGGCAGCCCTCGGGGCCGACCTCGACGTCGTCGCTGCGCCAGGCGATCGTCGGGTTGACGAGCTTGCGGACGGGGCCCTCGCCGCCGTCGACCGCGTAGACGAGGACGCGGTGCAGCGTGCCGACCTGGTTGGCCGCCAGCCCGACGCCCTGGGCGTCGTGCATGAGCATCCCCATCGCGTCGAGCTCGCGGCGGAGCTGGTCGTCGAACGCGTCGACCTCGCGCGCGCGGCCCTTCAGGACCGGGTCGCCGTACTGGCGGATCGCGCCCAGCGCGGCGGCGCGGCGGGCGTCGGCGGCCGCCTCGATCGTGGGGTCGTCCTCGGTGACGTGCGCGTCGGCCATGCCCCTCAGAGGCTAGCGCCGCCCCGCGCGGGGCCCCGTCCCGGCGCTCGCGCGGGGATGCGGTCGGGATCCGGCCGCAGCGCGCGCGAGGGTGCGGCCCGTGCCTGCGACGCGCCCCGCCCGGGGCCTGCCGACGCGCGACCGATGAGTTCCGGCGCGCCAGGCCGTCCTACCCCTCGAACCGTCCCCGGACCCGGAGCGTCCCCCCGTGCCACCCACCCTCGCCATCGAGACCGCCGGCCTCGTCAAGACGTTCGGCGACCACCGCGCCGTCGACGGCGTCGATCTCGCCGTCCCCCGCGGCAGCGTCTACGGCGTGCTCGGCCCCAACGGCGCCGGCAAGACCACGACGATCCGGATGCTGGCCACGCTGCTGCGCCCCGACGGCGGCAGCGCCCGCGTCCTGGGGCACGACGTCGTCGCCGACCCCGCCGCGGTGCGGCGGCGGATCAGCCTGACGGGCCAGATGGCGTCCGTCGACGAGGACCTGACCGGCCGCGAGAACCTGCAGCTGCTCGGGCGCCTGCACGGCTGGTCGCGCCGGCAGGCGGGCCGACGCGCCGACGCGCTGCTCGAGGCGTTCGGGCTGCAGGAGGCCGCGGGCCGGCTGGCCAAGCGCTACTCCGGCGGCATGCGGCGCCGGCTCGACATCGCGGCGAGCCTGGTCGTGCCGCCCGAGCTGCTGTTCCTCGACGAGCCCACGACCGGCCTGGACCCGCGGTCGCGGAACGAGGTGTGGGAGATCGTCCGGGCGCTCGCGGCGCGCGGCACCACCGTCCTGCTCTGCACGCAGTACCTGGACGAGGCGGACCAGCTGGCGGGCCGGATCGCGGTCATCGACGCCGGCCGCGTGATCGCCGAGGGCACGCCCGCCCAGCTGAAGGGCTCCGTCGGCGGCAGCACCCTGCGCGTGCGGGTGAGCGACCCGGAGCGGCGCGCCGAGGCCGCCGGGATCCTCGGCCGCGGCCTGGCGGCCGAGGTGCACGGGGACCCCGATCCGTCCGCGCTGACCGTCGCGGTGCCGCGGCCCGAGGACGCGGCCGAGGCCGTCGCCGCGCTCGGCCGCGCCGGCGTGCCCGTCGCCGCGTTCGGGCTGGGTCAGCCGACGCTCGACGAGGTCTTCCTGGCGCTCACCGGACGACCGGCGGACGCCGAGCACGAGGAGGTGGCCGCATGAGCGCCACGACGCCCCCCGCGGCCCTCGACGGCCGCGCCCCGACGCCGCCGCCCGCGCCGGCGCGGCTGGACCTGGAGGCCGTGCTCGCCCCGGCCGAGCGGCCGCACGGCGCGAGCGCGCTCGGCGCGTGCCTGGCCTTCGCCTGGCGGGCGATGCGCCGCATCCGCCACGTGCCCGAGCAGCTGCTCGACGTGACCATCACGCCCGTGCTGTTCCTCGTGATGTTCGTCTACCTGTTCGGCGGCGCGATGGCGGGGTCCACGGACGCGTACCTGCAGTTCGTGCTGCCCGGCGTCGTCGTGCAGTCCGTGCTCTTCACGACGGTCTACTCCGGCGTCACGCTGGCGACGGACATGAGCAAGGGCGTCGTGGACCGCTTCCGCACGCTGCCCGTCTGGGCGCCGGCGCCGCTCGTGGGCGCGGCGGTCGGCGACCTGGCGCGCTACCTCGTCGCCGCGACCGTGACGGTCGTGCTGGGGCTGGCCCTGGGCTACGACGCCGACGGCGGCGTGCTCGGCGTCCTCGGGGCGCTCGCGCTCGTGGCGCTGCTCGCCTTCGGCCTGGCGTGGGTCTTCGCGCTGCTGGGCATCGTGCTGCGGTCGCCGAACGCGGTGATGAACGGCGGCTTCATGGTGATGTTCCCGCTCGTCTTCCTCTCGAACGTCTTCGTCGACCCGGCGACGCTGCCGGCCGTCCTGGAGTGGTTCGTCGGCGTCAACCCGGTGTCGCACGTCGCCACGGCCGTCCGCGGCCTGATGGGCGGCGGCGCCGACGCCGGCGACGTGGCGCTCGTGCTCGCCGAGGCTGCGGCGCTGACGGCGGTCTTCGTGCCGCTGACGTCGCGCGCGTACCGCTCGCGCGCCTAGGCCCGCGGCCCGCGTCGAGCTGGCGGCCGCCCGCTCGGCGTCGCCGGTCGCCCGCTCAGCGCGCGGGCGAGCCCGACGCGCCCGGGACCGCGGAGCGCACCCGCCGAGCGGGCGCCGTCGCGTCGCCGGCGAGCTCCCGCGCCGTCGCGTTGAAGCGGTCCGCGCGCGCGAGCAGGTCCCGGGCCAGGGGCAGCAGTCGTGCCCCTTCGGGGGTCAGCGCCGCGCCCCGCACCGTGCGCTCGAACAGCGTGATGCCCAGCTCGCCCTCGAGCCGGCGCAGCTGCTGGCTGAACGCGGGCTGCGAGATGTGCAGCCGCTTGGCGGTCCGTCCGAAGTGCGGGTCGCCGGCGAGCTCGACGAAGAAGCGAAGGCGGCGGAGGTCCGTGGTCCCGGGCATGGCGAGGCGCCCGCGCGCCGCGTGACGCTCGCCGGTCAGGCCGGACCGGTGCGTCGCCGGCGACCTGCGGCACGTGCGGCGGAACGATGGGGGATCCGTCCGCGGGCCGTGTCGGGGCACCGACACCGTACCGGCCCACATCCGTAGGAACTACGGACGATTGCGAATTCGAATCCCGGCCGCGCGCCGGGACCTCGGCGGCCGGCCCGTGCCCGGTCCGCGGTCCGCGGACGTGGGCCGGCGGGTCGCGGCGCGCGGCGGCCTCATCCCCCGGCCGCCAGGCGCGCCACGACGGCGGCGACGCGGGCGTCGCGCACCGCGGCGCTCGGGGCGGTGATCACGGGGTGGATCGCCGCGTAGCGCTCGGCCCGCGACAGGGCGGCGAACCGCCGCGCAGCGGCCGGGCACGCCGCCACCGCGGCGGCCAGGTCGTCCGGCACCGTCGCCGCGGCCTGGCCCGCGTACGCGCGATCCCACCGCCCGTCGTCCTGCGCGCGCTCGACCTCGCGCCGGCCGCGCGGACGCATCCGGCCGGCAGCGGTCAGCGCGGCGACCAGGTCGACGTTGCGCTGCGACCACACCGACCGGGCGCGCCGGGGGGTCAGGTGCTGCCGGTACGTCGCGGCGTCGACCGCCTGCCGCCGTCCGTCGATCCACCCGCTGCAGAGCGCCTCCTCGAGCGCCTGGCCGTACGTCAGCGACGTCGGGGCGGTCGTCCCCTTCTTCGCGAGCGTGAGCCACACGCCGTCGGACGTGGACTCGTGCTCGTCGAGCCAGGCGCGCCACGCCGCCGCGTCCCGGACGACGAGCGACGGCGGCCCGTCGGTCGGCGCGGGCGGCGGGGTGGCGGCGCTCGGCGGGCGGCTCATGGCCGCAGTCTCGCGCGGGTGGCGGTCAGCCGCTGTCCGCGACGCCGACCCTCGCGCCGGCGACCGGAGTAGCGGCCAGTCGTCGGCCTCTTCCCCCGTCACGCTCGACCACGACGGCGATCGCCGCGCACCCGACCACGACGAGGCACCGATGAGCATCACCACCACCACGCACCTGAACTTCACCGACGGCCGGGCCCGGGAGGCCCTCGAGTTCTACGCCGCCGTCTTCGGCGGGACCGCGGCCGTGACCACGTACGGCGACGTCGGCATGCCCGCCGACCAGCCGGGCGCCGACCGCGTCGTGTTCGGCCACGTGGCGACCGACGACGGCTTCCGGGTGATGGCGTACGACGTGCCGGCGACCGGCGACGCCGCTGCCGCGCCGACCCGGGCCGGATCCACCCGGCGCGAGCACGGCGTCACGCTGACAGACCAGCCGTTCTTCGTCTCGGTGCGGGGCGAGAGCCTCGACGAGGTGACGACCTACTGGGACCGGCTGGCCGACGGCGCGACCGTCGTGGAGCCGCTCGCGGCGTCGGCGTGGTCGCCGGGCTTCGGCATGCTGACCGACCGCTTCGGCGTGACCTGGTCCGTCGACGTGCAGCCCGCCGCCTAGTCGGCCGGCGGAGCCGGCGGGTCGCCCGGGGCCGCTGCGTCGGCGGGGCGGCCCGCCGCCCGCGCGCAGCGTTCGGCCAGGCGCGCCAGCGCGTCGACCAGCGCGGGCGGCCCGACGGCCTCGAGCTCGGCGTCGAACCGGCCCAGGTCGGCGGCCAGCGCCGTCCACGACCACGAGCCCAGCGTCACGCGGCAGCAATCCGGGCCGACCTCCTCCACCACGCCGTCCCCGACGAACGGGGCCAGCGCCGCCGCCGGCTGGCGCACGACCGCCCGCCCGCGGCAGGGCCAGTCCCCCGAGGCGTCGCGGGATCCCCGGAAGCGCCCCCGCACGTACGCCTCCAGGTCGCCGCCCGGCAGCTCGCGGGGCGCGAAGCGCGGGCCGGTGCCCGTCAGCGGCCGCACCCGGTCCGCCCGGAACAGGCGCCAGTCGTCGCGGTCCAGGTCCCACGCCACGAGGTACCAGCGCCCGCCGGTGGCGACGAGGTGGTGCGGCTCGGCGCGCCGCGGCGGGCCATCCGCCGCCCCGGGCCGCTCGTAGCGGAAGCGGAGGGTCTCGCGGGCGCGCGCCGCCGCAGTGATCGTCGTGAGCGTCGCCACGTCGACGCCGGGCGGCTCTGCCCCCGAGGCCGCGATGGCGCGGACGGACACGGCGTCGACCCGGTGCCGGAGCCGCGCGGGCAGGACCTGGCGCACGGTGCCGAGGGCGCGCATGGCGGCCTCCTCGATCCCCGCCCCCGCGGCGGCGGCGAGCTGCAGCGCGACCGCGAGGGCGACCGCCTGCTCGTCGTCGAAGAGCAGCGGCGGCAGCTCCGTCCCCGCCTGCAGGCGGTAGCCGCCGTCCGGGCCCTTGACGGCGGCGATCGGGTAGCCGAGCTCGCGCAGGCGGTCCACGTCGCGCCGGACCGTCCGCGGGCTGACCTCGAGCCGCTCCGCGAGCGCCGCCCCCGGCCAGTCGCGGCGCGCCTGCAGCAGGGAGAGCAGGGCCAGGAGGCGGGCGGAGGTCGTCGTCGGCACCACCCCATCATCCGGGCGACGGAGGACACGCCCTGTCCGCTTCTCCTCCGCGTGCGTCCGTCTGGCCGCCGGGCGGGCGGGCGCTCGGGCCGCGGCGCTACCGCGGATCGACCTCGATGACGAGCGTCACCCCGCGGTGGGCCGGGTCGGCGACGACCGCCTCCACCGCCGCGCGCGTCGCGCCGACCGTCAGCGCGCGGGCGGGCGAGCGGACCATGAGCTGGCGGCGGAAGCGGGCTTGGCGGCGGAAGAGCGGGACGGGGCCGAGCGTGTCCTCGGGCATCCGCAGCGCCAGCGCCGTCGCGGCGGCCTCGACGCGCGCCTCGTCCTCGTGCTCGCAGACGACGCGGACGATCGTGGCGTACGGCGGGTACCCCAGGTCGCGGCGCCGCTCGAGCTCCTCCACCAGGAAGCCGTGCGCGTCGTGGCGGGCGGCGAACAGCAGCGCGGGCTCCCGGGGGGAGCGCGTCTGCACGAGCACCTGCGCGGGGACCCCGCCCGCCCCCGCGCCGCGCCCGGCCCGGCCGGCGAGCTGGGCGACCATCTGGAACGTCCGCTCCTGGCTGCGGAAGTCGGGGAAGCGCAGCGTCGCGTCGGCGTCGACCACCACGCCGAGCGTGACGTCGGGGAAGTCGTGGCCCTTCGCGATCATCTGCGTGCCGACGAGGATCCCGTGGTCGGCGGCGCCGAACGCCTCGAGCACGCCCGCGCGGTCGCGGACGTCGGCGTCCAGCCGGTAGACGTGGCCGGGCAGCGTGTCGGCCAGCTGCTCCGTCCCCAGCCCGTGCTGCCCGACGGACACCGATCCGCAGGCCACGCAGCGCGTCGGCGGGCGCTCCTGGTGGCCGCAGTGGTGGCAGCGCAGGATGCCGCCCCCGCCGCCGTCCCGCCCGCCGTGCAGGACGAGCGAGACGTCGCAGTTGGGGCACTCCCACGTGTGGCCGCAGTCGGCGCACTCCATCCACGTCGCCCACCCGCGGCGGTTGAGCAGCACGATCGCCTTGCGGGCGTCCGTCAGCGCGCGGTGGACGTCGGGGTGCAGCGCGCCGCGCGTGCCGCGCACGTCGATCAGCCGCACGGCGGGCATGTCGCCCCCGTCGGCGCGGCGCGGCAGGCCGATCCGCCGCAGCGCCGCCCACGACTCCGGCCGCGGGGTCGCCGAGCCGACGAGCAGCACCGCCCCGGCCTCGCGCGCGCGCCACGCGGCGACGCGCCGGGCGTCGTAGCGGGGGTCCTCGCCGTGCTTGTACGCGCTGTCGTGCTCCTCGTCGACGATGACGAGCCCCAGGTCGGGGACGGGCGCGAAGACCGTCGACATCGGGCCGACGCAGATCCGCGCCTCGCCCGTCCGCAGCCGCCACCACTCGTCGCGGCGCTCGCCCTTCGACAGGCCGGAGTGCAGGACCGCGACGGTCTCCCCCAGCCGCCGCCGGAAGCGGGCGACCGTCTGCGGCGTCAGGGCGATCTCGGGCACGAGGACCAGGACGGTCCGCCCGGCCGCGATCGTCCGCTGCGCGGCCTGCAGGTACACCTCGGTCTTGCCCGATCCCGTGACGCCGTGCAGCAGCAGCTGCCGCTCGCGCAGCTCGAGCTCCTCCCCCGCCGCCAGCACCGCCGCGATGCGGTCGACGGCGTGCGCCTGGTCGGGGTTGAGCGGCGGGGCGCTCGTGCCGTCGCCGTGGAGGGCGCCGACCGTCGCGTGGTCGGGGCGCCGCCCGTGGGCACGCTCCTCGATCGTCACGAGGCCGCGGCCCTCCAGGCGCCGCAGCGTCGACAGGTCCTCGCCCGTCCAGCCCGGCAGGCGGCCCAGGGCCGCGCGCTGCTTGTCCGTCAGCCGGATACCCGCGTAGACGTCGTCGTCCGGCCCGGGCGCGGGCGCCCCGTCGGGGCGCGGCGGCGGCAGCACGGCCGCGGCCCACAGGCGCGTCCGCTCGCCGACGCCCTCGGGCGGCAGCAGCAGCTCCAGGCAGCGGGCGCGGGTCGACACGACGTCGTCGGCCATCCAGAGCGCCAGCCGCACCAGATCGGGCGGCAGCGAGACGTCGTGGACGTGCGTCGGCGCCCGCAGCCGGTACTCGGACGACGCCTTCAGGCCGGTGACGACGCCGCGCAGCCGCTGGCGGCCGAAGGGCACGTCGACGACGCTGCCGACGTCGACGCCGTCCGGGCGCGCGTAGTCGAACGGCCCGCGCACGCCCCGGGTCGAGACGAGCGGCTCGACCTGGATGACGGGGAGGGCGGACACCGCCCCCGATGGTCTCAGGCGCGGACGCCGGACCGCGTGCCGGCGGGGGTCCCGAGGCGCGGCGCGGCCCACCCGCCCGCACGAGCATCCTGTTGCGGGGCCCAGGCGAGTGCGGCTCGCTGATCACGGTGCGGGCGGCGGTGCGGCGGGGAAGCCAACCCGCCGCGGGCACGCGCTGCGGTGGGCCTCGGCGCCCGTGGTCAGGGGTGCGGAAGGGGCGCGACGGTCACGGGGTCCTCCCAGCGCATCGGCTCGAGACGGGGCATCACCGTCTTCAGCGCAGCGATCGCGCGCTCGTCGAAGAGCAGCTGCTCGGGCGTGCCGTCGTCCCCATAGAGCCGCGCGACCGCCGGCCGCACAGCCGCGTCCGGAACCGGGTCGGACGACGCGTCGGAGCGCACGCCGGCTCGGCCGGCCACCGTCAGCAGGCCGTGCGTGGTGACCGGCCGCCCCCGGTTCAGGATCGTGGCGTCCGCGATGCCGACCCCGGCGTCCAGGCCGGCGTCACGCAGCGCAGCGAGGAAGCGCTCGTCCGCCAACCAGACGAACAACGTCCAGTCGACAAGCGGACCGAATCGCGTCGAGCCGCCCTGTTGCACCAGCCGCTCCTCCGGCACGGGCGCCAGCCCAGCACCCGCCAGGACGAACTGGTCGTGCGCGTCGCGATCGCGACGCGCCAGCTCATCGACCCGCGCGAGCGCAGGCCGGTACCCCGGATCTGCCTCGGCCATCACCGCGTCGATCCGCTCGAACCACTTCGACCCCTGCTCCCGCAGTTCCAGGAGCCGGTGTTCCGCGGGGCTGTCCGGATAGGCGATGTCGTACTCGGGCCCATGGGAAGCCAAGCGCTCGCGTTGAGCCCGCAGCCGCTTGCCGACGTCAAACATGGCATTCGCGAGG
This sequence comes from Patulibacter sp. SYSU D01012, assembly GCF_017916475.1. Taxonomy (GTDB): domain Bacteria; phylum Actinomycetota; class Thermoleophilia; order Solirubrobacterales; family Solirubrobacteraceae; genus Patulibacter. The sequence goes on along the minus strand of NZ_JAFMTB010000001.1, from coordinate 1,885,659 downwards.
AGCACAGGGAAAGGCGTCGGCCGTCCCTCGGCCGGGGCGATATCCCCGTACGTCTTCCGCCGCAAGAACGGCAGACTGTACCACCCTGCGTCGCTCACGCTCATATTCCTGGACTTGGCCCGACATGCTGGGAAGGATCTCCGAGTGCCGCATCGAGCGTACCCCGACGGCGGACGGGCGCGCCCGGCACCGACTTCCCGCCCACCCGGTCGCGTGGCCCCTACGGTCGCCCCTGCTGCCGGCACTGCCCCGCCGTCCAACGGACCACCCCAGCCATCTGCGGAAGGGTCAGCAAGCCGACGAGCACCGCGGCGCCGATCCGGCTCCTGGTGCGCCGCATCTCGCCGCTGCCGCGACCGGTGCCGCGCCGCCGCGACGGGTACCGGCCCGGCGATGTCCCACGAGGAACGGAGCACGCACGTGACCGCCGAGAGCCCCACCGTCGCCCTGCTGGGCACGGGCACCATGGGCCTGCCGATGGGCCGCAACGTCCTGGGCGCCGGCCTGCCGCTGCGCGTCTGGAACCGCACGGCCGAGAAGGCCGGGCCGCTGGAGGAGGCAGGCGCCACCCTCGCCGCCGACCCGGCCGAGGCCGTGCGCGGCGCCGACCTGATCGTGACGATGCTCGACGCCGTCGACGCGGTGCGCGAGACGATCGCCGCGGCCGCCCCCGCGCTGACGGACGGCCAGGTGTGGATCCAGGCCAGCACGGTCGGCGTCGGCGACACCGAGGGGCTGGGCGACCTGGCCGAGGAGCTCGGCGTGGCGTTCGTCGACGCGCCCGTCCTCGGCACCCTGAAGCCCGCCGAGGACGGCACGCTCGTCGTGCTGGCGAGCGGCCCCGACGCCGCGCTCGACCGCGCCCAGCCGGTGTTCGACGCGATCGGCTCGCGGACGATGCGCGTCGGCCGCGCGGGCGGCGGCACGCGGCTGAAGCTCGTCGCCAACTCGTGGGTGCTCGCCGTGACGACCGCCACCGCGGAGGCGTTCGCGCTGGCGGACGGCCTGGACGTCGACCCGCGGGCGTTCCTCGAGGCGGTGTCCGGCGGCCCGCTCGACCTGCCGTACCTGCGGCTGAAGGGCCAGGCGATGCTCGAGGACGCGTACGCGACGAGCTTCTCCGTGCGCAACGCGCTGAAGGACGCGCGCCTGGTCGGGGACGCCGCCGACCGCTCCGGCGTGCCCGTGGGCATCGCGGGCGTCGCGGCGGAGCACCTGGGGCGCGCGCTCGACCGCGGGCACGGAGACGACGACCTCGCCGCCGTCTACAAGGGCGTCGCGCGGGACTGACCGGGCGGGGCGGCGGGGGCCGGCGCCGTCGGACGTCGGCCGCGCCGCGGCGCCCGCCGGGGCCGGCACCCCGCCCACGTCCGGGCGCCGCCGCTCGGTCAGCCCCGGCCGCTCAGCCGTAGAGCCGCCGCGCGTACTCCGGCCCGTAGTACGCCTCGAGCGCCTCGAGCGGCTCGTCGGGGCGGTCGAGCGCCTTCGCCACGGCCGCCCGCGACGGCACGGCCGCCTCCGGCGCCCACGTCTCCGGATCCCACAGCGCCGAGCGCAGGAACGCCTTCGCGCAGTGGTGGAAGACCTCCTCGATCGCGACCACCAGCGCCAGCGGCGGGCGATGCCCGGCCACGACGAGGGCGTCGAACCACGGGGCGTCGCGCACGACGTGGGCGCGGCCGTTGACGCGCAGCGTGTCGCCGCGCCCCGGGATGACGAAGTCCAGGCCGACGTGCGGGTTCTCGAGCACGTTGCGCAGCCCGTCGGCGCGCCGGTTGCCGGGGCGCTCGGGCAGCGCGATCGTCGTGTCGTCGACCACGTGCACGAGCCGGCCGGCCGGGTCGCCCTTCGGCGACACGTCGCACCGGCCCGCCGCGTCGGCGGTGCCGACGACGCAGAACGGCGACGCCGCCAGCCACGCCCGGTCGAGCGGGTGCAGCGCGGCGCGCGCCTTGTCGCGCACGTGCGGCAGCGGCTCGCCGAGGATCGCGCGCAGCGCCTCGACGGTCTCGATGCGGTCGTCGTCGGGCATGCGGGCATCGTCGCAGGCGTCGGAACGACGACGGGCGCCCCGTGGGGCGCCCGTGCGGTCCCCGCCGGCGGGCGGCGGGGCGGCGATGCCGGTGGGCCTACAGGCCGGCGGCGGCCTTCAGCTCGTCGACCTTGTCCGTCTTCTCCCAGGTGAAGTCCGGGTCCTCGCGGCCGAAGTGGCCGTAGGCCGCGGTCTTCTGGAAGATCGGGCGGAACAGGTTGAGGTGGCGGCGGTACGCCAGCGGGCGGAGGTCGAAGACCTCGCGGACGGCCTTCTCGATCTTCGCGCGGTCGATCTTCTCGGTGCCGAACGTCTCGACGAGGATCGAGATCGGCTGCGCGACGCCGATGGCGTACGAGACCTGGATCTCGGCGCGGTCGGCAAGGCCGGCGGCGACGACGTTCTTCGCGACCCAGCGGGTGGCGTAGGCGGCGGAGCGGTCGACCTTCGACGAGTCCTTGCCGGAGAACGCGCCGCCGCCGTGGCGGGCGGCGCCGCCGTACGTGTCGACGATGATCTTGCGGCCGGTCAGGCCCGTGTCGCCGACGGGGCCGCCGATGACGAAGCGGCCGGTCGGGTTGACGAGGAACTCGCTGAGGAGCGTGTTCTCGTCGTACATGTCCTCGGGCAGGACGTGCTTGACGACGTGCTCCCACAGGTCGGCCTTGATCGCCGACTGGTCCGTGAAGTTCTCGGAGTGCTGCGTCGAGATCAGCAGCTTGTCGATCGAGACCGGGCGGCCGTCGCGGTAGCGGACCGAGACCTGGGTCTTCGCGTCCGGACGCAGGTAGTCCAGGTCGCCGTTCTTGCGGACGTACGCCAGGCGCTCGGCCAGCCGGTGCGCGTTCTGGATCGCGATCGGCATGAGCTCGGGCGTCTCGTTCGTCGCGTAGCCGAAGATGATGCCCTGGTCGCCCGCGCCCTCGAGGTCGAACTCGTCGGCGGAGCCGCTCTTGTGCTCGGTCGCGTCGTCGACGCCGGCGGCGATGTCGGCGGACTGCGGGTCGATCGCGTTCAGCACCGCGACGGAGTCGGCGGAGAAGCCGAGGTTGCCGTCGGTGTAGCCGATCTTGCGGATCGCGTCGCGCGCGACCTGCTGGATGTCGATGTACGCCTCGGTCCGGATCTCGCCGGACACGACGGCGAGGCCGGTGTTGACGAGCACCTCGCAGGCGACGCGCGCCTTCTCCGGGTTCGGGTCGCTCGCGAGGACGGCGTCGAGCACGCCGTCCGAGATCTGGTCGGCGACCTTGTCGGGGTGACCCTCGGAGACGGACTCCGAGGTGAACAGGTACTCGTTGTCGGCGTACTGGCTCATGAGATCCTGGGATCGACGTGGGCGATGGACACGGAACCTCGCGCCCGGCCGTCCTGGCCGGGGGTCGCGAGGTCCCGGCCGGCGCGCCGCCGCGAGGCAGGGCGCCCGTCGGGAGCCCGCGTCGTCCGGTCGACGACACGCAGGGGCTCCGTGAAGCCGAGAAAGCGTATCGACATGGCGCGCTTTCGGCGGGCGCCCTGCCGCGACGCCCGCGGGGCCTGCATCGGGGCGACGACGCGTGCGTCGTACGCGGGCCGGCGCCGGGCGGGCCGCCCCGCGCCGGGACGCTCAGTCGTCGAGCAGGTCGTCGCCCGTGTCGACCCAGGGCAGCTCGTCGATCTCGGGGCCGATCTCGAACTCGGGGACCTCGGGCAGGTCCTCGTCGGCGTCGACGACCCCGTCCTCGGCCAGCTCGGCCTCGATCTGCCGGCGCTGCTTCGCCGGGCTCATCGCCACCTCGGAGCGGCGCGCGCGGCGCTCGTTGAAGTCGATGATCACCGGCACGCCGTCGAAGCCGAAGCGCGCGCGCAGGCGGTTCTCGACGTAGTAGGCGTACGAGCGGACGACGCGTGCGCGGTCGTTGACCGAGATCGCGAAGCGCGGCGGGTTCTCCCCCACCTGCGCCATGTAGAGCATCTTCAGGCGCGACCCGCGGACCGCCGGCGGCTGCTTCGCCTCGACGACCTCGGCGAGGAAGCGGTTGAGCTGCGCCGTCGGGATGCGGCCCTTTCGACGGTCGCCCAGGGCGATGGCCTCGGCGATCACGCGGTGGACGTTGCGGCCCGTCAGGCCCGACGCCGTGAGCACCCGGGGGCGCAGGCGCAGCTTCTGCTGCACGCGGGCGCGCTCGTGCTGCAGGTCGTCCTCGCTCAGGTTGTGCTCGTCCCACTTGTTGAGCACGAGCAGCGTGGCGCAGTTGGCCTTCATCGCCATGTCGGCGACGCGGAAGTCCTGGCTCGTCACGCCGTCGGCGGCGTCGCACACGACGATCGCGACGTCGGCGCGGTCGACCGCCCGCTGCGAGCGGAGCGTCGTGTAGTACTCGACGGACTCCGTGACCTTCGCCTGGCGGCGCATGCCGGCGGTGTCGACGATCACGAGCCGGCGCCCGTCGATCTCGATCGGCAGGTCGATCGCGTCGCGGGTCGTGCCGGCGACGTCCGAGACGATCGTGCGCTCGTCGCCGACGAGGCGGTTGAACATCGTCGACTTGCCGACGTTCGGCCGGCCGATGATGGCCAGGCGCAGGCGGTCGTCGGCGTCCGGCGCGTCGTCGCCCTCGGGCAGCGCCTCGACGATGCGGTCGAGCAGGTCGCCCGTGCCGAGGCCCTGGTTGGCGGAGACCGGCAGCGGCTCGCCCAGGCCGAGCGCGTAGAACTCGGCGGCGTCCGGGATGTTCTTCCCGACGTCGATCTTGTTGGCCGCGACGATCTTCGGGCCCTTCCAGCGGCGCAGGATGTCCGCCAGCTCGGCGTCCCCGGGGCGCATGCCGGTCTTCGCGTCGACGACGAGCACCGCGACGTCGGCCGTCTCGAGCGCCGAGCGGACCTGGTCGAGGATCGCGGACGCCATCGGGTCGGGGTCGAGGGCGTCGACGCCCCCGGTGTCCACGAGCTCGAACCGGCGCCCGTTCCACTCCGCCTCGAGGTGCTTGCGGTCGCGCGTCACGCCGGCGCGCTCGTGCACGACGGCCTCGCGGCGGCCCGTCAGGCGGTTGACGAGGGAGGACTTGCCGACGTTCGGGAAGCCGACGATCGCGACCTGCCTCATGCGTCCACCGCCTTCGCGCGCGTCTCCTCGGCCAGGCGCGCGATGCGCTCGACCACCTCGGCGAAGGGCACGCCGGTCGTGTCGACCTCGACCGCGTCGTCGGCGCGGCGCAGCGGCGACGCCTCGCGGGTGCGGTCGCGCTCGTCGCGCTCGCGCAGGTCGGCCAGCTCCTCCTCGACCGAGCGGCCGGTCTGCGCCGCGCGGCGGCCGGCGCGCTCCTCGTCGCTGGCGGTCAGGTAGATCTTCAGCTCGGCGTCGGGGCGGACGACGGTGCCGATGTCGCGGCCCTCGGCGACCCAGTCGCCGCGCTGCGTCAGGCCGCGCTGGCGCTCGACGAGGTGCTCGCGGACCGCCGGGTCGGTGGCGACGACGGACGCGCGCTGCGACACCTCGGGCGTGCGGATCGCGTCCGTGGAGTCGGACGAGCCGAGCAGCACGCGGTCGCCCTCGAAGTCGATGCGCAGCTCGTCGAGCGTGCGCTTGCGGTCGGCGGCCTCGTCCTGGATCGCCGCGAGCGCGACGCAGCGGTACATCGCTCCCGTGTCCAGGTACGTGAAGCCGAGGCGGGCGGCGACGGCGCGCGCCACGGTGGACTTTCCGGCCCCTACAGGGCCGTCGATCGCGACGAGCATCGGGCCCAGGATAGTGGGCGCACGGCGGCGCGGACGGGCGGGGCGCGCGCCGTGGCGGCCGACCCGGCCACCCGCGCATGGGCTACAACCCCTCGCCGTGCGTGCGCTGCGCCCCCTTCGCGACCGGGACTTCCGGCTGCTGTGGATGGGCCTGGCGGTCTCCCTCGTCGGCGACGGGCTGTGGCTCGTCGCGATCGCCTGGCAGGTCATCGAGCTGGGCGGCGGACCGGTCCAGCTCTCCCTCGTCACGACGGGCTTCTCCGTCGGGCTCGTCGGCTGCATCCTGCTCGCGGGCGTCGTCGCCGACCGCGTGTCGCGGCGGCGGATCATGCTCGCCGCGGACGCGGCTCGCGCGGGGGTGACGGTCGTGCTGGGCGTGCTCTCCGTCACGGGCGCCCTCGAGCTGTGGCACCTGGTGGCCGGGGGCCTGGTCATCGGCGCCGCCGAGGCGTTCTTCGTCCCCGCGTTCACCGCGCTCGTGCCGCAGCTCGTGGCGCAGGACGAGCTGCTCGCCGCGAACGGGCTGGAGGGGATGATCCGCCCGGTCGCGCAGCAGGCGGCGGGGCCCGCGCTCGGCGGGCTGCTGGTGGCGGCCACCGCCCCGGGTCCGGCGATGCTCGTCAACGCCGGCACGTACGTCGTGTCGGTCGCGTGCCTGGTGGCGATGCGGCACGTGCCGCTCCCCGCCCCCGCGGACGGGGACGCTGCGGCCGCGGCCCGCTCCGTGCTGGCGGACCTGCGCGAGGGCGCCGCCTACGTCGTGCGCGAGCGCTGGCTGTGGGGCACGCTGCTCTTCGCCCTGATCGCCGTGCTCTGCATCATCGGCCCGATCGAGGTGCTGCTGCCCTTCGCCGTGCGCGAGCAGGCCGGCGGCGGGTCGGCGGAGTACGGCCTGCTGCTCGCGGGCTTCGGCGTCGCGTCCGCGCTGGGCGCCGCGCTCGTCTCGTCCCGACCGCTGCCGCGGCGGTACCTGACGGCCATGCTGCTCATGTGGGGCGTCGGCTCGCTGCCGCTGGCGCTGATGGGCGCGATGGACGCGCTTTGGGCGATGCTGGTGCTCGTCGTCGTCGTCGGCCTCGTGGACGCCGGCGGCCAGGTCATCTGGGGCACGCTGCTCCAGCGCCGCGTGCCGCCGCGGCTGCAGGGCCGCGTGTCCAGCCTGGACTGGTTCGTCTCCCTCGCGCTCATGCCGGTGTCGATGGCCCTCGCCGGGCCGGCCGGCGAGCTGCTCGGCGTCGCGACCGTCTTCGTGCTCGCGGGCGTCGGGCCGGCGCTCGCGGGGATCGCGGTGCTGTGGGGGCTCGGCCTGCGCCGCGACGAGGCCGAGCACCCGCTCGACCCCGCGCCGTCGGCGTCCTGAGCCGCGGCCGCAGGCCGCGGCGCCGTCGTCCTCCGCCGCGAGCGTCCGCGGCGTGTGCGGCCGGGCGCCCGGCGCGGACCGGGGCCCGGGCGGCGTAGGGTGCCGGAGCGTCCCGTCCCCGCCTAGGAGCGTCCCGATGCCCCTCCGCCCCGTCCCGCCGCGACCGCCACGCGCCGCCGCCACCGCCGTCGTCGCCGCGCTCGCCGCGGCCCTCCCCGCGCTCGCGGCGGCCCCCGCGGGCGCCGCGGTCCCCACCGTCCGCGCGCCCGGGATCGTCACGCCGCTGCCGCCGGCCACGGGCCTGGCGTCCGTCGTCCCCGCCGCGGGCGACGGCCTGGTGGCGTGGGCCGTGCCCGGCCCGCCCCCGGCGGGCGGCCACGAGCGCCCGGTGGCGCTGTGGACGCTGCGGGGCGGCGTGCCGACGGTGGCGACGACCGTGCCGGTCCGCGGCCGGCCGCTGAGCCTGGAGCTGGGGACGGAGCGCGGCGGCGCGCCCGTCGCGGTGCTGCGGACGACCGAGGACGCGGACGACGCGCCGGTCGTCACCCGCCTCGTCCGGCTCGACACCGGCGCCGCCCGGCGCCTGCCGCTCCGCCGGCGCGGGCGCCTCGTCCACGGCATGGCGCTGGACCGCGGGCGCCTGTACTACGTCCTGGGCCCGCACCGGTCCGGCCCCCGCACCCGCAGCACCTTCTGGCGCGCCACGCTGACGGGGCTGACGCTCCGGGCGCCCGTCCGGCTGCGCACGTCGCGGCCCGGCGAGTGGTGGTACGCGGACCAGGCCGACCGGGGCCTCGTCGCGGTGTACCGGAGCACGATCGAGCGCGACGGCGGACAGACCTTCGACCTGCAGGACGTCGGGTTCGGCACGCCGCGCGGCCGCTGGTCTGGCACGGAGTTCGAGGTCTACAGCGACGGCCCGGCCGACACCGTCTCGGTCGCCGGCTTCACCGCCGACGGCAGGTCCATCGTGACCGTCCGGGCCGACGAAGGGCGGTACGGGCAGACCGCGTCGGTCACCCCCGTCGGCGCCCGGCGTCCCGCGCGGCGGGTGCACCTGTGGGACGTCCCCCTCGACCTGCCCGACGGCGATCCCGCGCCGCCGATCCTCGACCCCGCGACGGGCCGGCTGCTCGGCGTCGGGCCCGCGCCCGGGTCGCCGCCCCCGCCCGACGAGGCCCACCAGGGCCCGACGGCCTTCGGCTTCTCGGGGCCGGCGGTCCCCGTCGACTGACGCGGGCGGCGCGGCGGCGGAGGTCCGGCGTCAGCTCCGCTCGAAGCCCTTCCGGGTCAGCTCGAGCCGTCGCAGGTCGAGGCCGAGCGTCCGACGGACCTGCGCGGCCAGACCGTCCTGCAGGCGCGCCGCCTCCGCCGCCTGACCGACGGACGGCAGGGCCTGGATCATGAACCCGACGTGCACCACGATCAGCCCGAGGGTCTCGGAGCCGCGCTGCTTGCGCGCGTCGGACAGCCGCCGGACCGCCTTCGAGCGGGCCAGCGCGTGGCGGACCTCGCGCAGGACGATCCGTCCGCCGCGGATCTGCGCGTCGGTGATCCGCACCGACAGCCGGTCGTCCGCGGCCGGCTTGCGGTCGTGGTCGTGAGCCAGCCAGGCGAGCACGAGCGCCGTCCCGACGCGGTCGCCGAGGTTCCGGCGGGATCCGCCGAGCCGCCGCGTGACGGCGTCGAGCACGCCGCGGTACTCGCCGCCGCCCATCAGGGCGTCGATCGCCGCGTGCCCGGTGGCCGGGGTCGCGCCCTTGAGCGCGGCCGTCACCTCGGCGTCGATCGCCCGCGTCCGGGCCGCGTTCGGCGCGAAGCGCAGGGCGCGGAGCTGCTTCGCGGTGGCGCGCGGCGGGCGGCGCTTCGCGGCGGAGCCGCCGGACGACGATCCCGCGGACGACACCGGCGGGCGGTTCAGGCCCAGCAGGCCCGAGCTCACGCTCGGCGTCGTCAGGTCGGGGACGTTGTAGCTCAGGTCGCTCTGCGCGGCGGCGGCCGGCGCGAGGACGAGCGCGAGGAGCGCGGCGACGACCGCGGCCGCACGGCGACGGGGACGGGACGGCATGGCGCGATCCTAGCCGCCGCGATCGGAAGGCGTGGCGCCTCGACGCTCGTCCGGCGCTTCGGCGTGCGCCCCCGCTCGTGGCCGCCCCGGCGTCTCTCAGCCCCGCTGCAGGGCGGCGACGTGCTCGCCGAAGCCGGGGTAGGAGACCTCGGCGGCCTCCATCCCGACGACGGTGACGCCCTCGCGCGACGCCAGCCCCGCGACGGCGCCGAGCATCGCCAGGCGGTGGTCGCCGTGCGCGTGGATCGTCCCGCCGCGGATCCCGGTGCCGCCCTGCACGACGAACCCGTCCGGGGTCGCCTCGATCTCGGCGCCCAGGCCGCGCAGACCCTCGACGACGGTCGCGATGCGGTCGGACTCCTTGTGGCGCAGCTCCTCCGCGTCGCGGACGACGGTCTCGCCCTCGGCGAAGCACGCGAGCAGCGCGATCAGGGGCAGCTCGTCGATCAGCAGCGGGATCTCCTCCCCCTCGACCGTCGTGCCGCGCAGCGGGCCGTGCGTGACCTCCAGCTCGGACACCGGCTCGCCGGCCGGCACGAGGCCGTCGCGGCGCGTCTCGCGTTCGCCGACGACGGTCGCGCCCATGCGGTCGAGCACGTCGAGGATGCCCGCGCGCGTCCAGTTGACGCTGACGTCCTCGATCAGCACGCGGGACCCGGGGACGAGAACGCCCGCCACGATCGGGAACGCCGCCGACGACAGGTCGCCGGGCACGTGCAGGTCGCCCACCGCGAGCTCGTCGACGCGCGAGACCGTGATCGCGTTGCCCTCGCGGCGCAGCGGCACGCCCAGGCGGGCCAGCATCCGCTCGGTGTGGTCGCGGCTGGCGACCGGCTCGACGACCGTCGTCTCGCCGTCGGCCATCATCCCCGCCAGCAGCACGCAGCTCTTGACCTGCGCGGACGCGACCGGCAGCTCGTACGTCGTGCCCGTCAGGCGGGTGCCGCGCACGACGAACGGCGGCAGCCGGTCGTCCGTGGCCTCGATCCGCGCGCCCATCGCCCGCAGCGGCGCGGCGATGCGGTCGACGGGGCGGCGCCGGATGGACGCGTCGCCGTCGAAGCGGTACTCGCGCCCCTCCTGCCCGGCGAGCCAGCCGGGCAGCAGCCGCATCAGGGTGCCGGCGTTGCCGACGTCGATCGTGGTGCCCCGCGCGTCGGCGCCGCGCAGCCCCACGCCCGCGATCTGCACGCGGTCGCCGTCGCGGCGGACGGTCGCGCCGAGCGTCTCCATCGCGGCCAGGGTGGAGAGCGTGTCCGCCGCCGGCAGGTAGCCGGTGACGGTGACGGGCGCCGTGGCCATCGCGCCGACCATGGCGGCGCGATGGCTCATCGACTTGTCGCTCGGCGGGCGCAGGCGCCCCGCGAGCGGACCGGAGGGCTCGAAGCGGACGTCCACGGGACTACGCCAGGGCCGTCGTGACGGGGGCGGGACGGCGGCCGGCGAGCGCCGCGGCGGCCTCGACCTGCCGCAGGTACGGACCGAACTCGCTCGCGCGGAGCTGCTGCGGACCGTCGCAGACCGCGTTCTCGGGCTCGGGGTGCGTCTCGACGATGATGCCGTCGGCGCCGGCCGCGGCCGCGGCCATCGACAGGGGCAGCACCAGGTCGCGGCGACCTGCGGCGTGCGACGGGTCGACGACGACCGGCAGGTGCGTCAGCTCCTTCAGCACCGGGACGGCGGCGATGTCGAGCGTGAACCGCGTCGCCTGCTCGTACGTGCGGATGCCGCGCTCGCAGAGGATCACGTTGGGGTTGCCCTCCTTCAGGACGTACTCCGCCGCCATCAGCAGCTCCTCGAGCGTCGCGGACAGCCCGCGCTTGATCAGGGTCGCCACGCCGCTCTTGCCGATCTCGGTCAGCAGCGGGTAGTTCTGCATGTTGCGCGCGCCGACCTGGATGACGTCGGCGACCTCGCAGACCGCCTCGACGTCCCGCACGTCCATCAGCTCGGTGACGATCGGCAGGCCCGTCTCCTCCTTGGCCTGCCGCAGGATCTCCAGGCCCTCCTGGCCCAGCCCCTGGAAGCTGTACGGCGACGAGCGCGGCTTGTACGCGCCGCCGCGGAAGAACTGCACGTCCAGGTCGCGCATGAGCCGGGCCGTGCCGACCGTCTGGTCGTACGACTCGACGGTGCACGGGCCGGCGATCGTCGCGAACGCCCCGCCGCCGATGCGGCGGCCGGCGATCTCCAGCGTCGACTCCGCGCCGTGCGTGATCTCGCGCGTCGCGAGCTTGTACGGCTTGCTGATCGGCACCAGGCGGTCGACGCCCGGCTCGGCGGCGAGCTCCTGCAGCCGCTCGCGGCCGGTCGGGTCGACGCCGATGGCGCCGACGAGCGTCACCTGCTCGCCGACGGACACGTGGGGCCGCGCCCCGACCTCCTCGACGCGGGAGACGACCGCGCGGATCTCCTCCTCGGTCGCGCCCTGCTTCATCACGATCATCATCTGGTGGCTCCTCCGGGACGACCGCGGCGCGCTCCTGCGCCACGTCGTCCGCCTGCAACGGTTCGTACGGACAGCGCCGTCCCGACGGCGGGGTGGGGTCGTCCGGCACCCGATCGCGCCACCCCCGCGGGAGAGGGGGTGAGCGCCGCGCGCCCGGGGCGGGCGAGCAGCGACCGAGTGCCTAGCGAAATCGCCAGGGACGCCACGCGAAGCCGTCCGCGAAGGAGGCGTCGGGGCGCAGGGCGACGACCGCGGGATACCCGGCTGCATACGGCAGGGATCGGGGGGCGGTCGTCGGCATCGAACGCGGCAAGCCTAGCGCACGCACCCGCGGACGTCGGCTCGTCGCGCGGGCGCGCCGGACGAACGGGCGTACGCGGCGTGCGGCCGGCGGCGCGTGGCGCGCCGCCGCTAGCCTGCGGGCGTGCGCCTGCTGGTCGTGGAGGACGAGGCGAAGCTCGCCGCGCTCATGGCCCGCGGCCTGCGCGAGTCGGGCCACGCCGTGGACGTGGCCGACACCGGCGAGGAGGCGCTCTGGCGGGCGGCCTCCACCGGCTACGACGTCGTCCTGCTCGACGTCGGCCTGCCCGGCATCGACGGCTTCGAGACCTGCCGTCTGCTGCGCGCCGACGGCGTGACCGTCCCGGTGCTGATGCTGACCGCGCGCGGCGCCGTCGACGACCGCATCGCCGGACTGGACGCCGGCGCGGACGACTACCTGGCCAAGCCGTTCGACTTCGGCGAGCTCGAGGCCCGACTGCGCGCCCTCGCGCGGCGCCCGCCCGTGGCCGCCGCGCCCGTGCTGACCGCCGGGCCCCTGCGGCTGGACCCGGCGGCCCGACGCGCGTGGCACGGCGACGCGGAGCTCGAGCTGTCGCCGAAGGAGTTCATGCTGCTCGAGACGCTCCTGCGCCGCCAGGGCGAGGCCGTCGACCGCCTGGCGCTGCTCGAGGCGGCGTGGGACGACGCCTACGACGCGCGCTCGAACGTCGTCGACGTCTACGTCGGCTACCTGCGGGCGAAGGTCGACCGCCCGTTCGGCACCGCCCTGATCGCGACGGTCCGCGGCGTCGGCTACCGCCTGGAGGCCCCGTGAGCCGGCTGTCCCTGCGCCTGCGGATCGTCGTCGCGTCGACGCTCGCGATGGCGCTCGTGCTCGCGGCGCTCGGGGCCTTCGTCCGCGCGCGGACGGCGGACGGGCTCGACGCCGCGCTGGACCGCGCACTCGACGCCCGCATCGCCGACGTCGCCGCGGCCGTCGCGGGCGGGGGCACGCCGGCGCTCGGGCCTGCCGACGAGGACGCCGTCGTGGTCCAGATCCTCGCGCCCGACGGACGCGTGGTCGCGGCGAGCGGCGGCCTGGCCGCCGCCCCGCTCCTGGGTGCTGCCGACCGCGCTCGCGCCGCCGAAGACGACGTCCTCCTCCCCCGCGTCGACGTCGCCGTCACGGACGACGGCGACGCCGAGGCGTTCCCCGCCCGGCTGGCGGCGCGGGCCGCGGACGACGACGCCGCCGGCTCGCCCGTCGTGGTCGCCGCGATCGGGACGGAGGACCGCGACGCGACGCTGCGCACGTTGGACACGGCGCTGCTCGTCGGCCTGCCCGCCGCGCTCGCGCTCGCGGCGCTGCTGAGCTGGGCCCTGGCCGCCGCCGCGCTGCGGCCGGTCGAGGCGATGCGGCGGCGCGCCGCGGCGATCGACGCGCCGTCCGACGAGCGCCTGCCGGTGCCGGCCGCGCGCGACGAGATCGGCCGCCTGGGCCGGACGCTCAACGCGATGCTCGACCGCCAGGCCGCCGGCTTCCGGCGCGAGCGCGCCTTCGCCGCGGACGCGAGCCACGAACTGCGCACGCCGCTCTCCGTCCTGCGCGCCGAGCTCGACCTGGCCGGCCGCGGCGAGCGCTCCGCGGACGAGCTGCGCGCCGCCCTGGCGTCGGCGTCCGAGGAGACCCGCCGCCTGGAGCGCCTGGCCGACGACCTGCTCGCCCTCGCCCGCGCCGACGCCGCCCCGCGCGCCCACGCCGCCGTGCCCGTGCGGCCGCTGCTCGAGGCCGTCCGCGACCGCTGCGCCGCGGCGTACGCCGACGCCGACCGGTCGCTCGACGTGGCCGACGACGCGGACGGCGGCGCGGTGACCGGCGACCGCGACGACCTGGAGCGCGCCCTCGGCGGCCTCGTCGACAACGCGCTGCGCCACGGCGACGGCCCGACCGAGATCACGGCCCGCCGGAGCCCCGACGGCGACGTGACGCTCCACGTGCTCGACCGCGGGCCGGGCGTGCCCGACGCCCTGCGCCCGCACGTCTTCGAGCGCTTCGTCACCGGGGCCGCCGAGCGGCGGCAGCGCCGCGGCACCGGCCTGGGCCTGGCGATCGTCGCCCAGATCGCCGCCGCCCACGGCGGGCGGGCCGGGATCGACGCCCGACCCGGCGGCGGCGCCGACGCGTGGATCGCGCTCTCATCGAACTCTCATGGGGCGCCCCCTAGCGTGGTTCCCCGATGAGCACCCCGAACGAGGAGCGCACCCGCATGACCCTCCCCCGCACCCTCCTGACCACCGGCGCCGTCGCCGGCGTCCTCGCCACCACCGCCTTCGCCGCCGGCCCGGCGCTCGCCGCCGGCGACGACGGCCTGACCCACGCGCAGGCGACGAAGGCCCGCGACGCCGCGACGAAGCGCGTCTCCGGCCGCGTCGTCTCGATCGACCGCGACGCCGACGACGGCGCGACGGGCTACGACGTGACGGTCCTGGCCCGCAACGGCCGCGCCCGCGAGGTGCGCCTGGACGACCGCTTCCGCGTCGTCCGCACGAGCGCCGAGGACGCCGACGGGCTGACGTACGCCCGCCTGGGCAAGGCGACGAGCGCCGCCACGAAGCGCGTGAAGGGCATCGTCACCGGCGTCGACCTCGAGGACGAGGGCCGTGCCCGGTACGAGGTCGAAGTCCTGCCGTCCCGCGGGGCCGAGCGCGTCGTGCGCCTGTCGTCCGACTTCCGCGTGCTGAGCGTGGGCGCGGGCGACGACGACGGCGACGACCGCGACGACGACTGACCCGCCGCCGCGCGGCGCCCGGGGCCGCCGGGCGCCACGGTCGCGCGTCAGGCGGCGTCCGCCACCGGCCCGCGCAGCAGCTGCGCCCGGAGCGCCGCCGTCGCGTGGCGCCGCTCGGCCAGCTCGTCCACCGCGAGCTCGTCGCCGTCGTCCGCGAAGTCGTCGTAGCCGGGACGCGCCCAGCGCTCCAGGTCCTCGCCGCGCGCGATCGCCCGCACCGCGCGGTCGCGCACGTCCGGGTCCACCGCCCCCGCGTCGAGCTGCAGCGCCGCCAGGGCGATCCAGAACGAGGCGGCCAGGGCCGGCGAGCCCGCCACCTCGTCCGCGTAGTCCTGCACGAGCAGCCGCGTCGCGACGGCGGGCGAGGCCCCGGCGCTCAGCTCGGCCTCCCAGTCCGCGCGCACGTCCGCGGCCAGGTCGTCGTCGAAGATGCCGGCTTCCCAGGCGTCCATGGCCCGACGGTAGACCCGGCCGGGCGCGGCGGTGCGAACGTGCTGTTACCGCCGCGGCCCGTCCGCGCCGCAGGCCGGACGGGCGCCGCGGCGCGGGATCAGGCCAGCGCGCGGCCCAGGGCGGCGAGGAACCGCCCGTTCTCCTCGGGCGTGCCGTACGTGACGCGCAGGGCGCCCTCGCGGCCGAGCGCGCCGCCCGACCGCACGAGCACGCGCTCCTCGCGCAGCGCCGCGATCACGCGCTGCTCCGCGGCGCCGGCGTCGCCGTCCGCCGCCGGCAGGTCGAACCAGACGAAGTTCGCCTCGGACGCCGCCGGCTCGATGCCCAGGGCGCGCAGGCCGGCGGCCACGGCGGCGCGGCTCTCGCGCGCCTGCGCGATGCGGGCGGCGGTCGCGCCGGGGTGGCGCAGCGCCTCCGTCGCGGCGGCGGCCGCGGCCACGTTGAGCGAGAACGGCTGGCGGACGCGCGACACGGCGCCGACGAGCTCGGGCGTCGAGCACAGCCCGTAGCCGACGCGCAGCCCCGCGAGCCCGTAGAGCTTGGAGAACGTGCGCAGGATGACGAGGTGCGGGTGCTCCTCGAGCAGCGCGACCGACTCCTCGGGGCGGTACGCCTCGGCGAACTCGACGTACGCCTCGTCGAGCAGGACCACGACGTCCTCGGGCACGCGGCGCACGAACGCGCGTAGCGCGTCCAGCCCGACGGCCGTCGACGTGGGGTTGTTCGGGTTGCAGACGATGACCAGGCGGGTGCGCTCGGTGATCGCGTCCGCGATGGCGTCCAGGTCGTGGCGGTGGTCCGCGTCGAGCGGCACCCGGACGGCGGTCGCGCCGGTCGCAGCCTCGAGGTGCGGGTAGACCGAGAACGACGGCCAGGCGTGGACGAGCTCGGTGCCCTCCTCGAGCAGCGCCTCGCCGAGGGCCAGCAGCAGGTCGCAGGAGCCGTTGCCGACGGCGATCCGCTCCGCCTCGACGCCCGTGTGCTCCGCCAGCGCCTCGCGCAGCGGCAGGTACGACGGGTCGGGGTAGCGGTTCGTCGCCACGAGCGCGGCGGACGCGGCCTGCACGACCTCGGGCAGCGGCGGGTCGGGGCACTCGTTCGAGGCCAGGAGCGCCACCCCGTCGGGCAGGCTGTAGCCGCCGGCCGCCGGGTAGTAGGGGATCTTCTCGGCGGTCCGCGTCAGCTTCAGGGGCACGACGCCAATCGTGCCACTCCGCCGCGCCGGGCGGCGTGCCGCCGGGGCGCTACTGGGCGCTCGCCAGGTCCTTGCGCAGCGCGGTGGCGCGGCCCAGGTACACGTGCTGGGCGCGGTGGTCGTCCGCCGCGGCGTAGTAGTGCGCCATCACGCGGATGATCTTCGGCAGCGCGCCCGGCACGTCGATCTCGACGGCGCACATGAGCGGCACCTGGTCGAAGCCCATCTGCCGCGCCGCGGCGGCCGGGAACGCGGCCTTCAGGTCGGGCGTCGCGGTGAAGATGCAGGACACGACGTCCTCGGGCCGCAGGGCGTTGCGCCGCAGCAGCTCGTGCATCAGCTCGGTCGTCCGGGCGAGGATCTCGTCGGCGTCGTCGGCCTCGACGGAGATCGCGCCGCGCAGTGCGTGCAGCCGCATCGGCCGCATGATCGCAGCGCGCCCCCGCCCGCGCCGTGCGGCCGGGCCGGGGCGGCGGAGCGCCGCGCCCGCTCGGGGCTCAGCCGCGCCGGCCGGGGCGGCGCACCGGCTTCGGCGCGTCGCGCAGCGCCTGCACCTCGCGCGCGTCGAGCGCCCGCCACTCCCCCTCGCGCAGCCGGCCGACGTCGAGCGGCCCCAGCCGGACGCGGCGCAGCGCCTCGACGGGGTGGCCGACGGCCTCGCACATCCGGCGCACCTGGCGCTTGCGGCCCTCGCGCAGCGTCAGGCGCAGCGTGTGCGGGTTGATCCGCTCGACCGTCGCCGGCAGCGTGCGGCCGTCGTCGAGCTCGACCCCGTCGCGCAGCTGCCGCAGCGCCGCGTCGTCGACGGCGCCGGCGACCCGGGCCAGGTAGACCTTCGGCACCTCGTAGCGCGGGTGCGTCAGCAGGTCGGCGAGCTCGCCGTCGTCCGTCAGCAGGATGAGCCCGGTCGTGTCGGCGTCCAGGCGCCCCACGGGGTACAGGCGCCGGGTGCCGGCGGGCACGAGGTCCACGACCGTGGGCCGGCCGTGGGTGTCCTGCGCCGTCGAGACGACGCCCGCCGGCTTGTTCACGGCGAAGACGACGGTCACGCGCACCGGGGCGACCGGCGAGCCGTCGACGCGGACGTCGTCGTCCTCCCCCACGTCCGTCGCGGGATCGCGCACCACGGTCCCGCCGACCGTCACGCGCCCGGCGGCGATGATCGCCTCGGACGCGCGGCGCGACGCCACGCCGGCGTGAGCCAGGTACTTCTGCAGCCGCACCTCAGGCCTCCGGGCGGTCGGCCGCCCACACGACCGCGGCGGGCAGGCCCTCGAGCAGCGGGTCCTCGCCGTCGTGTGCCGGCTCGCGCAGCGCCGCGGGCACCAGCCCGGCGGCGACGAAGCGCTCCACGTAGGCGCCGAGCGGGTGCGCCCACTCGGGCACCTGCACCCGGATGCCGTCCGCGGTGGTCGTCCACGCGCGGGCGTGCAGCACGTCGGTCGCGACCGGGTGCGGGTTGGAGACCACGAGCCGGCCGCCCGGGCGCACCAGGCGCGCGAGCTCGGCGATGCCGTCGAGCGTCGGCAGGTGCGAGAGCGTGAGGGCGCAGACGACGACGTCGGCGCTCGCGTCCGCCAGCGGCAGCGCCCGCAGGTCCGCCTCGACCCACTCCAGCTCGGGCGCCCGCGTGCGCGCGACGTCGAGCATCGCCCGCGACGCGTCGACGCCGGTCACCGCGTGCCCCTGCTCCGCCAGCCACGTGGCGTGCCGTCCCGTGCCGGTGCCGACGTCGACCGCCACCCCGGCGGGCCGCCCGGCCAGCAGCTCCCGCACGACGGGCTCCTCGGCCCGGATCGTGGGGTTGCGCCGCTGGTCGTAGGACGTCGCCCACGCGGCGTACCCCTCCTGCACGCCGACCTCGGGCAGCTGCCGCGACGCCGCCTCGCCGGGATCGCCGAGCAGCTCGGCGATCGCCGTGCGGTGGCGGTGCACGCCGAGCGCGTCCCCGCGGACGCCCGCGCGCAGGAGCGCGAGCCCCTGCAGGCCGATCTGGTGGTCCCGCTCGTCCATCGCGGACGGAGGATGCCACGCGCCCCCGCGCCGCCTCGCTCCGCCCCCCCCCGGGGCGCCCGCCGCGCACGGGCTTCCCAGGATCGCCACCGGTCGGTCACACCGCGGTCACGTGTGACGCCCGTACACGGTGCCAACGTGGCCCGTCGCGTGCCAACCGAGCGGTTGCACGCCTCTGTCCCCTCCCTCCCCGAAGGACCGACCGTGCCCCACGAGCACGCGCCCCGGCGCGCCTCCCTGCGTCCCTCGTCCCCGCGCCCCCGGCGCCTGACCGCGACCGCCGTCGCCGCCGCAGGCCTCCTGGCCTCTGGACTGCTCGCGGCCCCGGCCTCCGCCGTCCCCCAGCCGGGCGACGCGAGCCAGGTCTCGAGCTTCACCCTCGCCGTCCTGCCCGACACGCAGTTCTACTCCCGCTACGCGACGCCCGAGACCGGCAACCAGTTCGCGAAGTTCGGCTCCAACCCGTTCGCGTCCCAGACGACCTGGCTGACCGACAACGCGAAGGAGCTCGGCATCCCGTTCGTCGCGCACCTCGGCGACGTCGTCGACCAGGTCGGCAAGCCGCAGCAGTGGACGGTCGCCGACCAGGCGATGAAGCCGCTCGAGGCCGCCGGCCTGCCGTACTCGATCCTCGCCGGCAACCACGACGTGCTCGACAGCAGCACGTCGAAGTACGACGACCAGTACGACCTGGCCAAGGAGCCGTACCTGGGGACGTTCCCGGCGTCCCGCGCCGCGGCCCAGACCGCGACGTTCGGCGGCGCCGACAAGACCGGCTTCAACACCTGGCACACGTTCGCGGCCGAGGGCCGCCGGTTCCTCGTGCTGGCCCTGTCCTGGAACGCCTCGGACGCCACGCTCGCGTGGGCCAACCAGGTCATCGCGGACCATCCGACGCTGCCGGTCATCCTGACCACGCACTCGCTGATCGCCATCGAGGCCGACGCCGAGACGCCGCTGGAGACGAGCTACGGCCTGCGGCTCTGGGACAAGCTGATCCGCAAGAACGACCAGATCTTCCTGACGTTCAACGGCCACTCCCACGGCGCCACGCGCCTGACGAAGAAGAACGACTTCGGGCACGACGTGCACGAGGTCCTGCTCGACTACCAGATGGCCTACCAGGGCGGCAACGGCTACCTGGGCCTGTACGAGTTCGACTTCACGAACAAGCGCATCAACGCCGAGGGCCTCTCGCCCTGGGTGGTCACGAAGCCGAAGGAGCTGCTCACGCCCTTCGACCAGGCGGTCCTGAAGGGCAAGCACCAGCAGTACGACATCCCGATCGACTTCGACGAGCGCTTCCGGGGCTTCAACCCCGACTTCGGCGCGACCGGCGCGCAGCCGACCCACGGATCGCGGACCGAGCGCGCGAAGCAGCTCGTCCTCGACGGGTACACCGAGCCGGACGCCGTCGCCCCCGCGAAGGCGCAGAGCACCGAGGACTACCCGAAGGTGCCCGGCACCGTGGCGCACTGGCGCCCCGGCGCGGCGCAGACCCGCGCCGACGGCGTCCTGCGCGAGGGCGGCGTGGTGCCGGACGTCGCCCACGGCGACGACCTGCACCGCGTCTCCATCGTCGGCTCCGGCTCGAAGACCGCGGAGGTCGGCGACGTCACGATCGAGCGCGACGACCTGCCCGGGTTCTCCTCCGACGACGCCGCCGTCTGCTTCGAGAACAGCGACAGCCGCACCGGCCGGTTCAGCTACCTGTCGACCGGCAAGGGCGCCGCCGTCAACGACGCGAAGCTCGACGACGGCTACACGATCGAGACGTTCGTGAAGCTGGACCAGGGTTGGACCGCCGAGGCCAACCAGTGGAGCAAGGCGCTCGTCCGCTCCGGCAAGCGCGCCGACATCCCCGGCACCCCGTACGACCGCTGGGCGTGGACCGTCTCGCCGACCGTCCTGGGCATCTCCAACCTGCGCGAGTTCCAGTACTCGACGCTGCCCGGCGACGCCACGAAGGGCGACCGCGTCGCCTGGTCGGGCGAGATCATGCCGGGCACCTGGTCGCACGTCGCGATCGTCAACGACGGCACGAGCATCACCATGTCCGTCGACGGCGCGCCCGTGCTGCGCAACGCGACGGACGCGAAGGGCATGAGCGCGAACGCCGGGATGGCCTGGCTGCTCGGCGCCGACTGGGACGACGATACGGCCACGAACGGCTGGAACGGCTGCATCGGCGAGACCCGCATCGTCGACCACGCGATCCCGTCGTCCGAGTGGCTGACGGCCCGCGTCCTGGCGCCGCCGACGACCGAGCCGGGCGGCCCCGCCCGCCCCGCGCCGGGCGCGCCGCAGCCGCCGGTCGCCACGCCCGCCGTGCCGTCGATCCCGCCGGCCGCGACGACGATCGCGGCCGTGCCGGGCGCCGGCCCGCGCGTCGTCGGCGCCGTCCGCGTCGGCCGCACCCTGCGCGCCGAGGCCGGCCGCTGGTCCGCCACGGGCGCGAGCTTCGCGTACCAGTGGCTGCGTGACGGCCGCCCCATCGCGGGCGCGACCGGCGCGACGTACCGCGTGCGCGCCACCGACGTCGGGCACCGCCTGACGGTGCGCGTGACGGCGGCCCACGGCGCCGCGCGCGGCGCGGCCGTCGCGACCGCCACCCGGCGGATCGCCCGCGTCGCCCCGACGGTCGCGGTGCGCGCCCGCGCCGCGTCGGGCGGCCGCGCGACGGTCACGGTCCGCGTGCGCGCCACCGGCGCCGGCCGGGTCGCCGGCCGCGTGGCCGTGACGGTCGACGGCCGCACCGTGCGCCGCTCCGTCGCTGTGCGCGGCGGCGTCGCCACGGTCCGCCTGACCGGCCTGCGCGCCGGCCGGCACCGCGTCGTGGCTCGCTACCGCGGCACGCAGGCGGTCGCGCCGGCCGCCGCGAAGGCCACGCTCCGCGCCCGCTGAGCCGAGCGTCCGCCGCCGTCCCGCCGCGCCCCGAGCGCGGCGGGACGGCGGGTGCGCGTGAGACGCCGCACACGCCGCCGTCCGCCGCCGGGCGCCGTCCGCCACCTGTCACCATCAAGGGGTGGACCTCTCCCTGCTCCGCAGCACGCTCGAGGAGCTCGGCCAGCCGCGCTTCCGCTTCGACCAGATCTGGAAGTGGACCGCCGGCGGCGCCGCGGGCTACCACGAGATGTCGAACCTGCCCGCCGCGCTGCGCGACGAGCTGACCGCGCGCGTCCCGTTCTCGACGCTGTCCGAGCTGCGCCGCGCGTCCTCGTCGGACGGCACGGACAAGCTGCTGCTGCAGACCGCGGACGGCCGCCCCATCGAGACCGTCCTCATGCGCTACAAAGACGGGCGCCGCTCGATCTGCGTCTCGTCCCAGTCGGGCTGCCCGCTGACCTGCACGTTCTGCGCGACCGGCCAGATGAAGTTCGGCCGCAACCTGACGGCGTGGGAGATCCTCGACCAGGCGCTCGCGCTGCGCCGGCTCGACGCTCTCGACCACTGCGTCTTCATGGGCATGGGCGAGCCGATGATGAACCTCGACAACGTGCTCGAGGTCTGCCGCCGCCTGCCCGACCTGGGCATCACGAACCGCCGCACGGGCATCTCGACCGTCGGCTGGGTGCCGGGCATCGACAAGCTCACCGAGAGCGACGTCCCCGTCCGTCTGGCCTGGTCGCTCCACGCGCCCGAGGACGCGCTGCGCAGCGAGATCATGCCGGTCAACGAGCGCTACTCGCTCGACGAGGTCAAGGCCGCCTGCGACCGCTTCTACGAGCGGCGCCGCAAGATGATCTTCGTCGAGTACGTGATGCTCGGCGGCGTCAACGACTCCGTCGCGCAGGCCAAGCAGCTCGCCGACCTGCTCGAGCCCTGGCGCTACAAGATCAACCTCATCCCGTACAACCCGACGGACTCGATGTACGACTCGAGCTCGCAGGGCGCGATGGAGGCGTTCCGCCAGACGCTCGAGGACGAGGGCTACAACGCCACGATCCGCCTGATCCGCGGGCGCGACATCGACGCGGCCTGCGGCCAGCTGGCCGCGAAGGCCGCGAACCCGAAGCTGAAGCAGCGCGTCGGCGTCTGAGCCGGCGGCCGGGGCGCGCGCCCCGGCGTCCGGCTCAGCGGGCTTTCTTGACGGCGACGATGCCGGTGGCGGTCGAGACCTTCCCGCCCTTGTCGCGAACGTCGAGGGTGATGCGCACGGCGCCGCCGCGGCGCTGCAGGACGGTGACCTGGGAGCCGCGAAGGCGGACCTTGGCGGTCTGGGCGCGGCCCCGGCCGATCTGGCGGCTGGCCGTGCCGAGGCGCTTGCGGTTGCGGGTGATGGTCAGGGCGGCGGTGCAGCGGACGTTGGTCTCGCTCGAGCAGCGGACCGGGACGCGGAGGATGCCGTCGGTGCCGATGCGGACCTTCGCGACATCGACGGTCAGGCGGGGGGAGCTGGTGCCCTGGACGCCGAGGGCGGTCAGCTCGCCGTCGCGGCGGACGATCTCGCAGTCGGCGGCGACCTGCTCGTCGCGCCGGGCGACGACCGTGTCGGTGCCGGTGCCGCAGCTCGCGCGGCTGCCGGTGGCGCCGAGGTCCTCGTCGGCGGCGGGGATGCGCGGCAGGTCGATGCGGTCGTTGCCCGCGCCGCCGTAGAAGGCGACCGACAGGCCGCCGGCCGCCGACAGCCGGTCGGCGCGCGTGCCGCCGATGACGCGTTCGACATCGCCGCGGATCTCGTCGTTCTCCCCCGCCTGGCCGCTGCGGCGGCCGCCGCCGACGACCACCCGCAGCCCCGCGGTCCGGGCGGCGTAGGTCACGGTGTCTTGGCCCTCGCCGCCCGCGAGGGTGTCGGCGCCCTGGCCACCGTCGAGCGTGTCGCTGCCCGCGCCGCCGTCGAGGACGTCCGCGCCGGCGGAGCCGACGAGGGTGTCGTCACCGCCGGAGCCCTGCAGCGTGACCGGCAGCGGCCCGGCGGACAGGCGATCGTCGCCCTGCGAGCCGACCACGGTCTCCACGTCGCCGGCGACGTCGTCGCCTTCGGCGACCATCCCGTCGTTGGTCAGCCCGTCGAGCGTGACGCTCACGCCCTGCGGCGAGCCGTCGTAGGTGACGGTGTCGAGACCCGCGCCACCCGAGAGCGCGTCCCCGCCCAGGCCGCCCTCGAGTGTGTCGTTCCCCGCGCCGCCGTCCAGCACGTCCGCGCCGCCGGCGCCGCTGAGCACGTCGTTGCCGTCCCCGCCGCGCAGCACGCCCGGTTGGTCGTCGCCCTCCAGGCGATCGTTGCCGGCGCCGCCGTCGAGCAGGTCGCCGCCGAGCGTGGACTGCAGCAGGTCGTCGCCGTCGCCGCCGGCGAGCTGGTCGTAGCCGCCTCCGCCGTCCAGGTCGTCGTTGCCGGCGCCGCCGTCGACGGAGTCCGAGCCCTCGTCGCCGGTGACGCGGTCGGTGCCCTCGCCCGCGCTGATCCGGTCGTCGCCATCCCCGCCAGTGACCTGGTCGTCGCCAGCGCCGCCGTCGATGCGATCCGCGCCGGCGCCGCCGTCGAGCTGGTCGCCGCCGTCACCACCAAGGATCCGGTCGTCGCCGAGGTCCCCGTCGACGGTGTCGGTGCCCGCCCCCGCGTCGACCTGATCGTTGCCGACCCCGGCGGCGATCGTGTCGTCACCCGCGCCGCCGACGATGACGTCGTCGCCGGCGCCGCCGTCGACCGTGTCGTTTCCGGCCCCGGCGTCGATGCGGTCATCACCCGAGCCGGTGGACACGCTGTCGTTGCCCTCCCCCGCACGAACCTCGACCGGCACCCCGACCTCGCCGACCGTCACCGCGTCGTCCAGGTCACCGGTCTCGATCACCACGCGGGTGATGCCGGCGCGGTCGCAGCTCGCCACCCCCTCCTGGTCAGGGTCCTCGCAGCCCGCTCCGAGGACGCGCGGCGCGCCGGCGCCGTCCGAGATCTCCAGGCGGCCATTCGGCGCGACGTCGACGTCGACGCGGTTCGCCTCTCCGGGGTCGGCGGTGATCGTCAGGCTGCCCGCGCCCGCGCCCGCAGTCCAGGCGCTGGCTGTCGAAGGGGCGGCGAGCGCGGCGACAGAAACGGCGGCGGCTAGCAGGTGGGAAGCACGGGGGGTCATGGGGACTCCTGGTGGTGGGACGTAACCGGGCGTGCGTAGGGCATCGGCGCCCGTGGTCAGGGGAGCAGAAGTGGCGCGACCGTCACCGGGTCTTCCCAGCGCATGGGTTCCAGACGAGGCATGACCGTCTTCAGCGCGGCGATCGCGCGCTCGTCGAAGAGCAGCTGCTGCGGCGTGCCGTCGTCCCCGTAGAGCCGCACGACCGCCGGCCGCACGGCCGCGTCCGGGTCCGGGTCGGGCGACGCGTCGGAGCGCAGGCCGGCTCGGCCGGCCACCGTCAGCAGGCCGTGCGTGGTGACGGGCCGCCCCCGGCTCAGGATCGTCACGTCCGCGAGACCGACCCCGGCGTCCAGGCCGGCGTCACGCAGCGCACCGAGGAACCGCTCGTCCCCCAACCAGACGAACATCGTCCAATTGACGAGCGGGCCGAACCGCGTCGACCCGCCCTCCTGCACCAGCCGTTCCGCCGGCACGGGCGCCATACCCGCCCCCGCCAAGATGAAGCGGTCGAGCGCGCCGTTGGCGCGACGCTCGAGCTCATCGACCCGCGCGAGCGCAGGCCTGTACCCCGGATCCGCCTCGGCCATCACCGCGTCGATCCGCTCGAACCCCACCGACCCCTGCTCCCGCATCCCGAGGAGCTTGTCTTCCGCAGGACTGTCCGGGTGCGCGATGTCGTACTCGAGCCCGAGGGCGGCCAAGCGCTCACGCTGCGCGTACAGACGATCAGCCAGCTTCAGCTTCGCATCCTCGATCAGCAGGTAGAACGGCGTCGGTCGCCCCTCGGCGGGCGCGAGGTTCCCGTACGGCCCCCGCAGAAACGGCAGGTCATACCACGCTGTATCGCTCATATACCTGGGCTCGACTCGACGCGCTGGGAAGGATCTCCGAGAGTCGCACTGTGCTTCTCGTTGAGCGTCACGTCGCAACTAAAGCTCGGACGGATGTGCTTCTGAAGCTTGAACATGTAGTTGATCGCGGTGACTCGGTCCTCCGAGGTGAGGCGACCTCGCCTGCGCAACCACGCTCTCCACTCCCTGTTGTACGCTTCCGACATTCCCTGGTGGTCGGCACCGAACCAGCACATGTACCAGGGCTCGTCGATGGCTATGCCCGCGGCACGGAAGTTCTCTCGAAACTGCTGTGGAAACAGATGATGCGCCTGGGCCCTCTCCGGGACTCCGCCGTTACCGGGCTTGAGCTTCGTCCACCAGCAGAGGTTCCACCGGCGCTTGTCTGAACTAGGCGGCAGAGCACTCTTACGCGTGGCGTCGGCGAAGTCGCAACCGTACAGACGGTCCCTCGGATCCCGCTCCGGACGGACGGCGGCATTGTGGGCGATGAACATGTGGATCACGGCGTCCATCGCGGGCCCCACCGCCTCAAGAACGGCCGTGGCATAGACCCCACACCCTTTCCCGCCGTGGGTATCCATCTTGTACTGCTCCGCATACGCCCTGAGTTGACGCAGCGCTACCCGGGCGTTGGCGATGGCCCGCTGCGTCTTCGCGACGTCGTCGTTGGGGTCCCCCCGTTCCGGGTCGAGTGTGAGGCCGGTGTAATAAGACGCGACGTCGATGTGTTCCCAGGTGCGGCTCGCCGAGATGACGAGGTTGTCCTGCTGCCTACTCGCGCAGGCGGTGACGTCCGGGTCGATCAACGGGTCGAGGACCGACGCGATGAAGTTTGCGCGGTCGATAACCCGCGCAGCCTTCGCCGCGATCCGGGCTAGCTTTTCGACGGCCGCCGGCTTCTTGCCGATGCCCAACATCTGCTCGTTCTGCTCCAACGCACCCCCGAGACGCTCCAGGCGGAGGTCGTCGTAGACCTCCTCGGCGGTAACACCTCTGCCGCCGAAGATGATGGGCCGAAGCTCGGTCTCGCTGAAGTTGCCGTAGCGGCCGCCCGTCTTGTCGGGGTCGCGTAGGTCTCCGCGCGCACGGTCGAGCTGCACGAGGACGACCTGTCGGTCGCGGTCGATGCCGCCTCGCGGCTTGAACGTCAAGACTCGCGTCCGCGATCCGAAGAAGCGGCGCTCTCGAGGCGAAGCGGGCTGCGCTTCACTCAGGCGCGCGGTCGCAAAGCGCGGAGTTGCCGCACGGCTGCCACCGTCGGGTGCCGGGTAGTACCTGATCACGTACTCACGCAGGCCGGAGTCACGATCGCGCGCGACGCCATACACAAGGCGCACGGTACCGTCGCGCCGGATCGTCAGGCGCCCGGGTCGCCCGTCCGTCTTCGGATCGGTGCGGTCGATCTTCAGCCATCCGCCCTGGTCGGCCACACGAGAGAGGCGGGCGTTACCGGCACGATCGGTGGACCGCACGTACAGACGGTAGGTGCCGTCACGTTCGAGTTGCCCGAGGTCGGCGGCGACGTTCGTCGTGAGACTGCGGCACCCGCCGGTGCAATCTGGCTCCGCCTTACCGAGGAGGATCTTGCGGCCACCTGTCTGGCGCTCGGCGAGCACCTCGACCTTCGCGACGCCTGAGCGCTCGTCGCGAACACGAACCCGAGCGTTGACCGGCTTGCGCAGATTCGTCCAGTCGCGCGCCACGTCGGCGAGCTCGCCGCCAAGCGTGGCGGCACCGGGCTTCTGGACGTCGCGGCGGACAGTGAAGCTCTGGGAGCGCTCGTTGCCGGCGTAGTCGGTGGCGGCCACCACGTACGTGCGGTCGCTCCCGGTCTGGCTGCCAGCAGGGTCCACCGCGTCGGTACCTGCGGTGACCGGGCAGACCAGCCCGGCGCGGCCCGGGGTGGTGTGGTCGGGGTCGCAGGCAACGGTCTGCGTCTTGAGCGTGCGCCCACCGGTGCCCGCGGTGCCCGCGCGGACCTGCACGCGGATCCGCTGGATGCCGGAGCTGGGATCCGCTGCGGTGATCTGCAGCCGCTGGGTGCGGCGCTTGTTCACCCACCCGTCGTCGATCGCCGGCGACGCGTCGACCGCCAGCGCGGGCTGGTCGGGATCGTCGAGCGTCAGGCGCGCCGAGCCCAGACGCCCAAACGTCGGGGTGCCCGCCGCGATCGTCGGACAGCGGAAGGGGCCGGGCTCACCCTGCGGCGCGCTGCCGCAGACGGTGAACATCCACAGCTCCGCCGACGTGCCGCCGCCCGGCACCGTCTGCGTGTAGGGGCCGCGGCTGTAGGTGGTGTTCGCGTCCTCCTCGTCGAAGTCCGGGCCGAGGTCGACGTCCTGGTGACCACCCGGCCCGGCGAGCCGCAGCCGCAGGTACTGCCCGTCGTTGGCGTTGCGGTACCGCACGTCGTCAAACCGCGCGGCGGTGATCCGCGATGCGCCGGGGACCGCCCAGCGGAGGATCAGGCCCGGCCCACCGGTCTGGCTGGCGGGGTCGCCGTTGTCGTAGACCCGGCCGCCGAGCGGCGCGATCGCCAGCCCGCGACCGATCTGCGCCGGCGCGCCGCCCAGGTAGGTGCGGTAGAACGGCAGCGGCTGGCCGCTGCCGGGCACCGACTCCTCCGCCACCCAGTTCTCGTAGCCCGTGCGACTGCTGGCCTGCCAGTCGTACTCCGCCGCCCACGGCCGCGCACCCGCCACCTGCGGGACCGCCAGCACGCCGATCATCCCGAGCGCTAGGGCGCCGGCTCGGACCCGGCGGTTCACCCCGCGGCTCCTGGACACCGGTTCCGCGGCGGCGCATCGCACCCTCGAACTGCTGTCGGGCTCTACGCGCCCACCGTGAACGACGGCCGCGACGGGCAGTGCACGGCGAGAGGCCACGCGTACTCCTGGGGACGGGGGACAACCATCACGCGCACACGCAGCGGCGCGAGGACCGGAAGTCAAGCGCACGGACGTGTACGACGCACGTGGTCTTCCCCATCGGGCCGACGGGGTGCCGCCCGACCGCCCGCGTCCCAGTGCGCATCGCGACCGAGCCCGATCCTCACGGCGGGCCGCGACGCACCGGCTAGGGTCGGACGCATGGCCCAGCGTCTGACCGGCACGACCGCCCTCGTCACGGGAGCCAGCTCCGGCATCGGGGAGGCCGCCGCCCTGGCGCTGGCCGCCGAGGGCGCGCGCGTCAGCCTGGTGGCGCGCCGCCGCGACCGGCTCGAGGCGCTCGCGGAGCGGATCCGGGCGGCCGGCGGGGCCGCGCTCGTGGTCGAGGCCGACATCACCGACCGCGCCGCCGCGACCGAGGCGGTCGAGCGGACGGTGCGCGAGCTCGGGCGCCTGGACACCGTCGTCAACAACGCGGGCGTCATGCTCATCGGCCGCGCCGAGGAGGCGCCCGTCGAGGAGTGGGACCGGATGATCGCCCTCAACGTGCAGGGCCTGATGTACGTCTCGCACGCGGCCCTCCCGCACCTGCTGCGCGCCGCGGCCGGCGACCCGCGCGGCGTCGCCGACCTCGTCAACATCTCCTCCGTCGCTGGGCGCAAGACGGGCGCCGGGGCCGCGGTCTACAACGCGACGAAGTTCGGCGTCGGCGCCTTCTCGGACGCCCTGCGGCAGGAGGTCACCGAGCGCCACGTCCGCGTGTCGCTCGTCGAGCCCGGCGCGGTCGAGACCGAGCTGCAGAGCCACAACCGCCCCGAGATCCAGGAGCAGATGCGGGCCGGCGACGCCGGGATGGAGCCGCTGCGGCCCGACGACATCGCCGACGCCATCGCCTACGTCGTCACGCGGCCGCGGCACGTGGCGGTGAACGAGATCCTCGTCCGCCCGACCGAGCAGCCGTAGCGGCGGACGGCCCCCGGCCGTCCGCCGCCCGCACACCCGGGCCGGTCGGCGGATCCTCGCGCGCCGGCCGGCTCAGTCGGCCGCCCCGGCCCGCGCCCGGCGGCGCGTCGCGGTGGCCGCGGAGCCCCGGCGGCGCGGCAGGCCGAACGCCCGCTCGCCGAGCAGCGTCACCGCGGCCGGCAGCGCCACCCCGCGCACCAGGGTCGCGTCGAGCAGCACCGCCGCCGCCAGCCCGACGCCCAGCTGCTTCATCTCGACGAGCCGGAGCAGGGCGAAGATCGCGAACACGGCCACCATCACGACGGCCGCGCTCGTCACGGTGCCGGCCGTGGCGCGCACCCCGTCCGCCGCGGCCTCGCGCGGCGCCAGGCCCCGCAGGCGCGCCTCGCGGATCCGCTCGAGCACCAGGACGCTGTAGTCCATCGACAGGCCGAAGAGGATCACGAACGCCAGCAGCGGCATCCACGCGACGATCGCGCCGCTCGACGTGAAGCCGAGCAGGCCCTCCGCCCACGTGTGCTGGAAGACGAGCACCAGCACGCCGTAGCTCGCGCCGACCGACAGCAGGTTGAGGGCGATGACCGTCGCCGCCAGCCGCACGGAGCGGAAGGCCGCGAACAGCAGGACGAACGCCAGGCCCAGGACGAAGCCGACGACGAGCGGCAGCTTGGCGCCGAGCGCGTCGGCGAAGTCGACCCCGTAGGCGCCGCCGCCCGTCACCTCGGCGTGGGCGCCGGGGACCAGGCGACCCGCGGCGGGCGCGACGTCGCCCCGGAGCGCCTCGATGGTCCGGCGGGTGCCCTCCTCGTCGGTCTGCGGCCGCGGCACGGCGACGAGCGCGGTCCGTCCGTCGCGGGCCACGGCGACGTCGATCGCGCCGCGACCGCCCGTCACCGCGCGGGCCCGGGCGCCGAGGGCCCGGAGCCCCGCCCGGTGGCCGTCCAGGCCCCGCCCGTGGACGACGACGCTCACGCTGTCCGGCGCCCCCGGGAACGCGGCCTCGACCGCGGCGACCGAGCGGCGCAGCGGGGTGTCGGGCGGCAGCGAGTCGACGCCCGCGTCGCCGGTCCGCATGCCGAGCGCCGGGACGGCGAGCGCCACGAGCAGCGCCCCGACGATCAGCAGCGCCGCCGCGGGGCGCCGCGTGACGCCCGCGGCCAGACCACCCCAGAGCCCGCCGGCGCCGGCCCGACGACGGGGCCGGAGCACCCGCGGCAGGCGCCCGCGGTCGACGCGGTCGCCGAGCAGCACCAGCACCGCCGGCAGCACCGTCAGCGACCCGAGCAGCGCGATGAGGACGACGACGATCGTGCCGGCCGCCATCGACGTGAAGTCCGGGATGCCGGTCAGCAGCAGGCCCGCCAGGGCGACCACGACGGTCAGGCCCGAGACGAGGATCGCCCGGCCGACGGACGCGGACGCGGCCCGCAGCGCCGCGTCCGGGCCGTGGCCGCGCCGCCGCTCCTCCCGCTCGCGCCGCACGTAGAAGAGCGAGTAGTCCACGCCGACCGCCAGGCCGATCAGGACGACGAGGGAGCCCGTCGAGTCCCCGTTCGGCACGAGCTGCGAGACGACCCCGAGCGCCCCCATCGCCGCGGCGACGGCGGTGATGCCGAGCAGCAGCGGGACGGACGCCGCCACGAGCGCCCCGAAGGCGATGACGAGGACGAGCAGCGTGACGGGGAGCGAGAGCAGCTCGGCGCGGCGCAGGTCCTCGGCGACGATGTCGTCGGTCGCGCGGCTCATGCTGCCGTCGCCGACCTGGTCCAGGCGGACGCCGGGCGCCGCCTTCCCGACCGCGGCGACCGCGTCCAGCACCGGGCCGACGTGGTCGCCGGCGTCGTCGGGATCGCCGCGCAGCGTCAAGCGCACGAGCGCGGTCCGGCCGCCGTCGCGGCGCAGCTGCGCTCCCTGCGGGCCGCGCGGCCCCTGGACGGCCGCGACCTGCGGCACGCGGCGCAGCCGGGCGACGAGCCGGTCGGCGGTCCGGGCCGTCGCGGCGGCGGTGGCGGAGCGCACGAGGACGACCTCGGACGCCGGGGCCCGCAGGCCCGCGGCGTCCAGGCGCGCGTCCGCGCGGCCGGACTCGCCGATCCCCTGCTCGGCGTCGGTCAGGCCGCGGGTGCCGGTCAGGCCGCCGGCCAGCGTGCACAGGACGACGAAGAGGAGCCACAGGGCGATCGTCGTGCGGGGGCGCCTTCGGGCGGGTCCGGCGGCGCGGAGGACGAGGCGCGCCAGGCCGGTGGGCGGGCGCTCCGGCGGTTGGGCGGCGGCCGGATCGGCGGCGGCAGGTGACGGTGTTCCAGGCATGCCCGCAGCCTCCTCGCCGGGGGCCGCCGCGTCGCTGGGGAGGTGCCCCGGATCGTCCCGCGGCGGACCCCCGGTCCGCCCGGGGGCTACCCCCACCCCCGCACGGCCTCCCGCGCCACGGCCCGGCCAGCGGCGGACCGCTCCAGGACACCCGGTCCCGGTCCGGACCGCCCGGCGGCGACGGCTCGCGCCGGTGCGCCGCGGCGTCCTCGGATGGCACTCCGCCGTCCGCCCCACCCGGCCGTCGGGTCCGCGGCGACGGACGACGCCGTGGCGCCTTGCCGCTCGCCGCGCGCCGGGACGCGCTGATAGCGTCGCGCCGCGTGAGCGCCCCCGCCGCGGCCCCGCCGCCCCCGTCCCCCGGCGACGCCCCGGGAGCCGGCGTCGTCGTCTCCGACCTCGTCAAGCGCTACGGCGACGTCGAGGCCGTCGCCGGCCTGAGCTTCTCCGTCGCGCCGGGCGAGGTGTTCGGCCTGCTCGGCCACAACGGCGCAGGCAAGACCACGACGATCCGCATGCTGACCGGGCGCACGCCGCCCACGTCCGGCACCGCGGTCGTCGGCGGCCACGACGTCGTCGCGGAGCGCGAGGCCGCCCGCGGGCTGCTGAACCTCGTCTTCGAGGACCAGAACCTCTACGAGCGCCTGACGGGCCGCGACAACCTGAAGCTCTTCGCCGAGCTGTACGGCGCGCCCGCCGACCGCACGGACGAGCTGCTCGAGCGCGTCGGCATCGCCCACGCCGCCAAGCGCAAGGTCAAGACGTACTCGACGGGCATGAAGCAGCGGCTGCTGCTCGCTCGCGGCCTGGTCAACGACCCGCAGGTGCTCTTCCTCGACGAGCCCACCCGCGGGCTGGACCCCGTGTCCGCCCGCAACCTGCGCGGCATCGTGCGCGAGCTGAGCGCGGCCGGCACGACCGTCGTGCTGACCACGCACGACATGGTCGAGGCCGACGAGCTGTGCCACCGGGTCGCGTTCCTGGCCGAGGGCCGGATCATCGCGCTCGACACGCCGCGCGAGCTGAAGCTGTCCGTCGCCCCCGAGCGCGTCGCCGGCGCCGGTCCCGCCGGCCGCACCGCGCGCGTGCTGCTCGAGGACCGCACCGAGCACGTCGTCCGGCTCGACGACCCCGCGGACGACCGCCTGGCCGGCTGGCTGCGCGAGGGGCGCGTCCTGACCGTCCACTCCGACGAGCCGTCGCTCGCCGACGTCTTCGTCGCGCTCGCCGGGCGCGACCTGGACGCCGACCACCACGAGGAGGCCGAGCGATGAGCTGGCGCCGGATCTGGACGATCACCCGCAAGGACCTGGCGGACGCCATCCGCGACGGCCGCGTGCTGGCCGTCCTCATCATCCCGATCGCCCTGGGCGTCCTCTACTCGGCGATCTACCCCGAGAAGGAGCCGCGGCCGACCGCCGACGTCGTCGTCGTGGGCGCCTCGCCGGACGCCGCGCGCGTCGCGACGGAGCTGCCGCGCGACGTGCGGCGCTCGCTCGACGTCACCGTCACGCGCCAGGCCGACGAGGCGAAGGCGCGCGCCGCCGTGGCGGACGACGACGCCGACGTCGCGGTGGTCATCCCGGACGGGCTGCTGAGCGGCGCCCGGTCCGGGCGTGCGCCGCCGGTCCGGGCGTACGTGGCGCCCGACGCCTCCCCCACCACGAACGCCGTGGTCGACCTGGTGCCGTCCACGCTCTCGCGCCTGGCCGACCGGCCGCCCGCGATCACCGTGCAGGCAACGCCCGTCGAATCGACGTCTCCGACCGTGCTGGACGTCCTGGGCCTGCGCGACTATTTCGTCCTCGCCGCCGTCGTGATGCTGCTCGGCTTCGTGGGGATGATGGCGACGCCGATCATCCTGGCCGAGGAGCTCGAGAAGCGGACCGTCGAGGCGCTGCTGCTCGCCGCCCGCGGGTCCGAGGTGCTGACCGCGAAGGCCCTCGTCGGCCTGATCTACTCGTGCGTGGCCACCGCGATCACCGTGCTGCTCACGCGCGTCGACGTGGAGCGGCCGCCGCTCTTCGTGCTCGGCGTGCTCGGCACCGCGGTCTCGATCGTCGGCGTCGGCCTGTGCTTCGCCTACCTGTTCCGCAGCGCCGACAAGATCAACACGTGGGCGTGGGTGATCCTGATGCCGTTCCTGATCCCCGCGTTCCTCGCCGGGATGAACGGCCTGCCCGGCTGGGTCGATGTCGTCGTCCAGGCCACGCCGACGGGCCAGGGGATGCGCACCATCGTCGACGGCGCGCTGCCGCAGGACCTCTTCGGCGACCATCTGCTCGCCGTCGCCGTGTTCGCCGTCTGGGGCCTGGGCGGCCTGCTGCTGCTCGGCCGCGTGCTGCAGCGCCGCGGCAGCTGACCGGCCCCGCGGCGCCGGTCCCGCGCGCCGGGACCGGCACGCGGGTGCGGCGGGTCGTCGGGCGGGCCGGGTGCGGGCGGACCGCGGCCGTGCTCAGCCGCGGCCGTGCGGCTCGTCCCAGTCGATGACGGGCCCGAGCGGCACGATCCGCGTCGGGTTGATCGTCGGGTGGGTCGCGTAGTAGTGGGTCTTGATGTGGTCGAAGCTGACCGTGTCGGCGACGCCGGGCTGCTGGTACAGGTCGCGCGTGTAGGCCCACAGGTTGGGCAGGTCGACGATCCGCTTCAGGTTGCACTTGAAGTGGCCGACGTAGACGGGATCGAAGCGGACGAGCGTCATGAGCAGGCGCACGTCGGCCTCGGTGATGCGGTCGCCGGTCAGGTACCGCCGGTCGGCGAGCAGGCCCTCGAGCCACTCCAGGCTCTCGAAGAGCGCCGTGACGGCCTCCTCGTACGCCTCCTGGCTCGTGGCGAAGCCCGCGCGGTAGACGCCGTTGTTGACCGTGTCGTAGATCCGGTCGTTCAGGGCGTCGATCTCGTCCCGCAGGTCCTCGGGGTACAGGTCGAGGCCGGGGTTCGTCGCGACCGCGTCGAACTCCGCGTTCAGCATCCGGACGATCTCGGACGACTCGTTGTTGACGATGCGGTTCGTCTCCGTGTCCCAGAGCACCGGCACGGTGACGCGCCCGTCGAACTCCGGATCCGTCGCGACGTAGGCCTCCGACAGGTAGGACCAGCCGTGGAGCGGGTCGGCCTGACCGGCCGGCGTCACGCGGCCGGCCCGGAACGCCCAGCCGCGCTCGTCGCGCTCGGGGTCGACGACCGTCATGCCGATCGCGTCCTCCAAGCCCTTGAGCTTGCGCACCAGGACGGCGCGGGACGCCCACGGGCAGGCGAGCGACACGTACAGGTGGTACCGGCCGGCGACGGCGGGGAAGCCGCTGGAGCCGTCGGCGGTCACGCGGTCGCGGAAGGCGCTCGTCTGCCGCTGGAACTCGCCCTTCGCGCCCATCTCCTTCGACCAGCCGCCGCGGTCGGCCCCGCGGTCCTTCTCGGTCTCCTGCTGCGTCATCTCGCCGTCCCGAATCGTTGCGTGTGCAACGACAAGGCTAGCGGGTCGCCGCGGCGCCGTCCAGCGGCCCCGGGGCGGGCGACGGCCGCTCCGGGTCGCGAATGCCCACGGCGCCGAGCAGGCCGCCCAGCAGCAGCAGCCCGCCGGCCACCCCGATCCCGACGTGGAAGGCGTGCACGGACGCGTCCTGCGCCGCCGCCCGCACCGTCGCCGCGTCGCCGGCCGGCAGCCCGGCGACGTCGGGCCGGCCGAGCGGGGCGTCCCGCACGTCCGCGACCGCGGCGCGCGCCGCGGGCCCGAGCGGCCGCCCGGCGACCCCGTCGTCGACCGCCGCGCCGAAGCTCGCGGCGACGGCGACGCCGACGCCCGCGATCGCCAGCAGGCCCGCCAGGCGCGCCACGGCGTTGTTCGTGCCGGACGCGGCGCCCGCGTTGTCGCGGTCGGCGTCGGCGAGCACCGCCGCGGTCAGCGGCGCGACCGTCGCCGACAGGCCGAGCGCGAAGACGAGGACCGCCGGCAGCACCTCCGTGACGTAGTCCGGCGCGGCGTCGACCCGCAGGAGCAGCAGCATCCCGGCCCCCGCCACGACGGGGCCGGC
Organism: Patulibacter sp. SYSU D01012; assembly: GCF_017916475.1. Taxonomy (GTDB): domain Bacteria; phylum Actinomycetota; class Thermoleophilia; order Solirubrobacterales; family Solirubrobacteraceae; genus Patulibacter. The sequence continues at coordinate 1,850,202 of NZ_JAFMTB010000001.1, read as the reverse complement.
GGCCATGAAGCGGCGCGGCCCCAGCCGGTCGGCGAGCCCGCCGAAGCGCCCGGCCAGCAGCAGCATCACCACGGTCGTGGGCAGGGTCGCGGCGCCCGCGGCCAGGGCGTCCCAGCCGGCGACCTGCTGCAGGAAGATCGTCAGGTAGAAGCTCATGAGGGCGAGCCCGCCGTACATGAGCAGCGTCTCCACGTTGCCCCAGGCGAAGTTGCGGCGCCGGAACAGGGACAGCGGCAGCATCGGGTCCGCGGCGCGCCGCTCGTGCCCGACGAAGGCCACGAGCAGCGCCGCGCCCGCCGCCGCGGGCGCGAGCACCGCGGTGCTGCCCCAGCCCGACAGCGGCTGCTGGATCAGGCCGAACGTCACGCCCCCGAGCCCCAGGGCGCAGAGCAGCGCGCCCACCACGTCGACCCGCCGGGTGCGCTCGCCGCCGCCCGCGGCCGGGACGGCGCGCAGCACGATGGCGATCGTCCCGAGGACGAGCGGCACGTTGATGAGGAAGACCCAGTGCCACGAGCCGACGTCGATGAGCCAGCCGCCGACGACCGGCCCCGCCGCCGCGCCGATGCCGCTCCACGCCGTCCAGGTGCCGATGGCCCGGCTGCGCTCGCCCTCGTCGAAGACGGCCACGATGACGGCGAGCGCCGCCGGGGTCAGCAGCGCCCCGGCCACGCCCTGCAGGGCCCGGCCGACGACGAGCAGCTCGATCGTCGGGGCGAGCGCGCAGACGACCGAGGTGACGCCGAAGAGCGCGACGCCCAGCACGAACACGCGGCGCTCGCCGAGGACGTCGCCGATCGACCCGGCGACCAGCAGGAGCGACCCGAGCGTCAGCAGGTAGGCGTTCGTCGTCCACTGCTGGCCCGCCAGGCCGCCACCGAGGTCGTCGCGGATCGCCGTCAGCGCGACGTTGACGACGAAGGCGTCCAGGGTGACGATCGTCGAGCCCAGGACGCAGGCGAGCAGCGTCAGGCGCTTCGCGCGCGCGTCAGCGGTCACCGGCCTCCCCTCCCTCGGCCGGACGCGGCTCGAAGCCGGGGCAGGCGAGCACCGGCATCCGGGGGTATCGCGGGTACCGGTCGTCGGTCCGCGAGCGGCCGCAGAGCGAGAACGTCGACCCGCGGGTGTTGCCCACCAGGCGCTGGTGCGCGCACGCGTCGCAGAGGCCGAAGGGAGTCGACACCGGCGGAGTATCCCCGCCCGACCGGCGTCCGCCGCGGATCGCCCGTGGCGACGGGGTGCGGAGGACCCCTCCGTACACTCGACCGGGTGGGAACGTTCCGTCGCCTGCTCGGCTTCCTGCGGCCATACCGCCGCGCCTGGGCCCTCTCGTTCCTGCTCGCGCTGTGCGCGATGGGCGTCACCGTCCTGAGCCCGTGGCTCATCGGCCGCGCCATCGACCGCATCCGCGCCGGCGACCACGGGGGGCTCGTCGAGTTCGCCGTCGCGCTCGCGGCGCTCGGCCTGGGGCGGATGCTGCTGACGGTCGGCCGACGACTGGTCGCGGGGCGCGTCTCGCTCGGCGTCGAGCAGGACCTGCGCGAGCGGCTCTACGGCCACCTGCAGGCCCTCGACCTGGGGTTCTTCGACACCTGGCAGACGGGCCAGCTGATGTCGCGCTCGACGGTCGACCTGTCCGCGGTGCGGTTCTTCCTGGGCTACGGCCTGGTCTTCGTCGTGCAGTCCCTGCTGACCGTCGTGCTGGCGGCGATCGCCATGGCGATCCAGCAGCCGCTGCTCACCGTCGCGTGCCTGCTGCCCGCGCCGCTGATCGTCGTCGTCGGCCACGCCTACGGCACCCGCGGGCGCCCCGCGCAGCAGGACGCCCAGCAGGCCGTCGCCGAGGTCACCGCCTCCGCCGAGGAGTCGATCTCGGGCATCCGCGTGGTGAAGGCCTTCGCCGCCGAGGACCGGCGCCGGAAGGCGTTCTCGGACGCCGTCGAGCACGCGTTCGACAAGCAGATGCGGGCCGTGCGGATCGACGCGGCCTTCCAGCCGTTCGTGCAGTTCCTGCCGCAGATCAGCCTGGCGATCGTCCTGCTCGTCGGCGGCCGGATGGTCGTGAGCGACACCATCACCGTCGGGCAGTTCACCGCCTTCTTCGTCTACGTGATGATGCTCGTCCAGCCGCTGCGCTCGCTCGGCGTGATGCTCGGCCTGGGCCAGCGCGCCACCGCGTCCGGGGCCCGCCTGTTCGAGGTCCTCGACCGCGAGCCGGCGATCGCGGCGCCGCCCGCCGACCGGGTGCGCACGCTGCCCACCCGCGGCCCCGGCCCGGACGGCGCCATCGGCGCCATCGACTTCGAGCACGTCACCCTGCGCTACGCGGGGCGCCGCGACGCGGCGCTGCAGGACGTCGACCTGCACGTCCGGGCGGGCGAGCGGGTCGCGATCGTCGGGCAGACCGGCTCGGGCAAGACCGCGCTCGTCCAGCTCCTCCCCCGCCTGTACGACCCGGCGGAGGGCCGCGTGCTGATCGACGGGGTCGACGTCCGCGACGTGGACCCGACCGCGCTGCGCCACGAGATCGCGGTCGTCGACGACGACCCGTTCCTCTTCACCGCCACGGTCGCCGAGAACATCGCCTACGCCGCGCCGGGCGCGTCGCGCGCGCAGATCGAGGAGGCCGCGCGCCGCGCCCGCGCGGACGAGTTCATCGCCGAGCTGCCGGACGGCCTGGACACCGTCGTCGGCGAGCGGGGCCTGACCCTGTCGGGCGGCCAGCGCCAGCGCCTGGCGATCGCCCGCGCCCTGCTGGCCGGCTCGGACCGCCCGCGCGGCGAGGCGGACGTCACCGCCGGCGGGGCCGGCGGGACGGGCGGGGCCGGCGGGGCGGGCGGGACGGGTGGGCCTCGCATCCTGGTCCTGGACGACGCGACGAGCAACGTCGACGCGTCGACCGAGCAGCGGATCACGGACGCGCTGCGCGAGGTCATGCGCGGGCGCACCACGCTCGTGATCGCGCACCGCCTGTCGACCGTCCTGCTCGCGGACCGCGTGGTCGTCCTCGAGGGCGGCCGGGTGGCGGACGTCGGCACGCACGCCGACCTCGTCGCGCGGTCGGGCCTGTACCGCGAGATCGTCACGTACGGCATGGCGGACCAGGTGTTCCTCTCCCGCGAGGAGCGCCCGGCGGAGGTCGAGGCGTGAGCACCTGGATGGCCGACGTCCGCCGCCGCCGCGAGGCGACCCGCGGCCGCTCCCGCCGCATCCGGCGGCTCTTCGGGATGCTCGCGCCGTACCGCCCGCGGCTGCTCCTGCTCGGCGTCGTGCTGCTGCTCTCGACCGGGGCGATGCTCGCCCCGGCGCCGCTCGTGCAGCGCGCCGTCGACGACGGCCTGGCGCAGGGCGACCTGCACACCCTGACGCTGCTCGTCGTCGCGTTCGTCGTGATCTCGCTCGTCGGGCTGGCGTCGAGCGTCGCCCTGGCCCGCCTGGTCGGCTGGCTCGGCGCGCGCCTGCTGACCGACCTGCGGGAGCGGATCTTCCGGCACCTGCTGACGATGCCGGTCAGCTACCACGAGCGCCAGCGCGCCGGCGTGCTCGTCTCGCGGATGACGAACGACGTCGACGCGTTGCAGCAGATGATCTCGTCCAGCCTGGTGACGCTCGTGCAGTCGCTGCTGCTGCTGGTCGGCTCGATCGTGATCCTGCTGTCGCTCGACGCGAAGCTGGCGCTCATCACCTTCACGACGATCCCCGTGCTGCTGGCCGGGTCGGTCGCCTTCCGCCTGGCCTCCGTCGACGCGTTCGCCCGCACCCGCGAGACGATCGGGGCGATCACCGCGCACCTGCAGGAGACCCTCTCCGGCGTCCGCGTCATCCGCTCCTACGGCCGGGAGCGCGGGCACCTGCGGCGCTTCCACGAGCTCGGCGACGACAACCGGGCCGCGAACATGACGACGGTGCACCTGAACGCCGCGTACTTCCCCGCGGTGGAGTACCTGTCGACCGCCGCGATCGTCATCGTGCTGCTCGTCGGCGGCGGCGAGGCGATCGATGGCGCCGTGACGATCGGGGTCCTCGTGGGCTTCGTCACCGCGCTCGACAACTTCTTCGGGCCGATCACCGACCTGTCGAACGTCTACACGACGTTCCAGTCCGGGATGGCGGCGCTGGACAAGATCGGGGCGCTGCTGGAGCAGGAGTCGACGCTGACCGACCCGGACGACCCGCGGCCGCTCCCCACGCCGCTGCGCGGCGAGCTGCGCTTCGACCACGTGACGTTCTCGTACGGCGCCCGCACCGGCGCGTCCGACCCCGCCCTCGCGCGGACGGTGCTCGAGGACGTCGACCTGACCGTCCCCGCCGGGGCGACGGCCGCGCTCGTCGGGCCGACCGGCGCCGGCAAGTCCACGCTGGCGAAGCTCGCCACGCGGTTCATCGACCCCGTGCAGGGCCGGGTCCTGCTCGACGGGGTCGACCTGCGCGACGTGCGCCAGAACGACCTGCGGGCCCGCATGGGCATCGTGCCGCAGGAGGGCTTCCTCTTCTCCGGCACCGTCGCGGACAACATCGCCTTCGCCCGCGTCGGCGCAACCCGGGCCGAGGTCGAGGCCGCGGTCGACCGGATCGGCGCGCGCGAGCTGCTCGACGCGCTCCCCCAGGGGCTCGACACCGAGGTCGGCGAGCGCGGCACGTCGCTGTCGGCCGGCCAGCGGCAGCTCGTGGCGTTCGCCCGCGCGCTCGTCGCGGGCGGGCCCGACGGCCCCGACCTGCTCGTCCTCGACGAGGCCACCGCCAACGTCGACCTGCGGACGGAGCGCCGGATCGAGGAGGCGCTCGCGACCCTGCTGGCGGGCCGCACGGCCATCGTGATCGCCCACCGGCTGTCCACCATCCGGACCGCCGACCTGATCGTGGTCGTCGAGGGTGGACGCATCGCCGAGGTCGGCACGCACGAGGAGTTGCTGCATCGCGGCGGCGCGTACGCCAAGCTGCACAGGGACTGGCAGCACGGCACCGAGGACGCCGCGCAGCCCGTCGCCTGACGTCCGCCCGCCGGACGGACGTGCGTCCGCGACCGCAACCCTCCGGGCCTCGGCCTGTTCCTACCCACGATGCTGCCACGCCCCACCGCTCCGACCCTGCTGCTGGCGGCGGCCCTGACCGCCGCGGCCGTCCCGGCCGTCGCGTCCGCCGCGTCCGGCGGCACGAGCGCCGCGACCACGACCGGCGCCGCGTCGTCACCGGCCGCCACGACGACGGCGTCCGCGCCCGCGAAGGCGTCGTCGGGCAGGAGCCGGGCGGTGAACAAGCGGCCCTCGTACTGGGGGCTCGTCCGCGCCTCGCGCCTGACCGTCCGTGCGGCCGCCGGCACCGGCTCGCGCGTCGGCACCGTGCGCAGCGGCGACCGGCTGCGGATCCGCTGCCAGGTCAACGGCACGCGCGCGTCCGGCAAGTACGGCTACTCGCGGGTCTGGAACCGCATCAAGCTGGCGAACGGCCGCACGGGGTACGTGCCCGACGCGGCGATCGAGACGGCGTCGAAGAACGCCCTCGTCGCCGCGTACTGCGGGTACCCGGACCCGCCCGCGCCCACCGGCGACAACCCGCAGCAGGGGCGGTGCTCGTCCGTCGCCACCGTGGCGCTGGACCCGGCGCCCGCCGACCGCGCCACCTTCGTGGCCGCCGCCGGTCCGCTCGCGCGCGCCTCGCGGAGCACGACCGGCGTGCCGGCGTCGGTGACGCTCGCCCAGGCGATCCTCGAGTCCGCGTCGGGCACCTCCACCGCCGGCGCGAACAACTACTTCGGCATCAAGGCGCAGCTCGTCTCCCCCGGCGTCTACCGCTGGGGCACCGAGGCCGTCGGCTGCGTCCACAAGCAGACGATGGAGAGCGAGTCCGGGGCGTTCGTCCGCCAGATCGGCCAGTTCCGCATGTACCGCGGGATGCAGGCGTCGTTCGACGACCACGGCCTGTTCCTGCGGCAGAACGCCCGCTACGCCAAGGCGTTCGACCACACGGACGACCCGGCGCAGTTCGCGAAGGAGATCCACCGGGCCGGCTACGCCACCGACCCGTCCTACAGCTCGCTGCTCATCAAGCTGATGACGGACAAGACGCTGCCGCTCATCCCCTGGGACGCCGCCTAGGGACGCTCCGGGGCGTGCGCGGCGCGGCCGTCCGCCGCCCCGCGCACGCCTCGCCGCCGGGCTCGGGCCCGGCGCGGTCAGTCGCCGGCAGCCGGCTCGTTCACGCGCGGCGGCTGCAGAGCGTCCTCGTCCCGGGCCGCGGGCGCCGGCTTGTCCGCCGCCGTCTGCTCGACGGGCGGCAGCGCCGAGCCGTGCTCGTCCTTGCCGGCCACCTCCAGCTCGAGCGCGATGCGGTCCGGCATGTCCAGGCGCCCGGGGTGCCCCAGCCGGCCGAGCTCCGACCCGTCGCGGCCGAAGAACAGGCCGACGGTCCAGTCCGCGACCAGGCGGATCTTGCGGCGCACGCCCGGCATCGACGCCAGGTGGTAGGTGCGCGCCAGGAACCACGCCGGCACGCCGCGCCAGCGCAGGCCCATCGTCGACGCGACCGCCTTGCCGCGGCCCAGGTCGACGAACACGCCGAGCGTCTTGTAGCGGAAGATCGTCGGCTTGCGGCCCGACAGCGTGCGGGCGACGTTCTCGGCGACCTTGCGCCCCTGCCGCAGCGCGTGCTGCGCCGTCGGCGGCGCCGGGCGGGTCAGGTCGCGCGGGTCCGGCACGTGGGCGGCGTCGCCGATGGCCCACACGCCCTCGACGCCCTGCACCTGGAGCGAGCGCTCCACCAGGATGCGCCCCGACCGCTCGTGCAGCGGCACGCCCAGGCGCTTGACGACCGGGCTGGGCTTGACCCCCGCGGTCCAGACGACGGTGCGCGTCGGCACGACCTCGCCGCCGGCCAGCGTGGCGGTGCGCTCCGTCATCGCGTCGATCGTCGTGCCCGTGCGCACCTCGATCCCCCGCGCCTGCAGCTCGTCGATCGCGAAGTCGGCCAGCGACGCCGGGATCTCGGGCATCACGCGCTTCTGCGCCTCGACGAGGATGAAGCGCACGCCCTGGGTGCGGCACCGCGGGTAGCGGTCGATCATGTCCGTGGCGAAGTCCTGCAGCTCGGCCAGGCCCTCGAGCCCCGCGTAGCCGGCGCCGACGAAGACGAACGTCAGCCACTCCGCCCGCTGCTGCGGGTCGTCGATGCCCTCCGCGACCTCCAGGCTCTGCAGCAGGCGGTTGCGCAGCGCGATCGCCTCGGGCAGCGTCTTCATCCCGACGCCGTGCTCGGCCAGTCCGGGGATCGGCAGCGTGCGCGACACCGACCCGACGGAGACGATGAGCTGGTCGTAGGGCAGCTCCTTCTCCTGGCCGTCGCCCGTGGTGACCTGCACGACCTTGCGCTGCGGGTCGGCGCCCGTGACGGACGCGAGCAGCACGTGCGTGTTCTTCAGCTGGTCGCGCAGCGGCACGACCGCGTGGCGCGGCTCGAGCGTGCCCGCGGCGGCGCCCGGCAGCAGCGGGGTGTAGAGCAGGTAGTTCTGGTCGGAGACGAGGGTCACCTGCGCGCTGTTGTGCGGCAGGAGCCGCTCGAGCTTGCGGGCGGCGGCGAGCCCGCCGAAGCCGCCCCCGGCGATGACGATGTTCCAGGCCATGCCCGGCTTGTACCCGAAGACGGCGTCCGGGGCACGCCCGGGACGGCGTCTTCCCGCCGGTCGCCGGGCTCCGCGCCGGGTCATCGTCCCGGAACGACGAACGCCGCCCGGATGGGCGGCGTTCGGAGGCTGCGGGACAAGGACTCGAACCTTGAATGCTGGAACCAGAAACCAGTGTGTTGCCAATTACACCATCCCGCAACGGGCGACTGCGGTGCATTCGCGGTCCGGGAATATAGCGGACCACGCCGAGGCGTGCGTCGCGGGGTCGGCGCCCCGCGCGAGCCGCTCCGGGGCGCCTACGCCTCGACGGCGAAGAGGGTGGTGATGCCCTCCTCCAGGCCCGGGTCGAGCACGATGAGGACCTCGTCGCCCGCCTCGATGACGGTGTCGCCCTTGGGCACGAAGCCGGCGCCCTTGCGCAGGATCGAGATGATGAGCGAGCCCTCGGGCATCGCCACGTCGGCGACCCGCAGGCCGGCGGCGGGCGCGGACGGCGTGACCTCGACCTCGACGATCTCCAGGCGCTCGGCGTGCAGGTCGAGCAGGTGGACCAGGCCGAAGCTCGGCACCTCGTGCTCGATCAGCCGCAGGATCAGGTCGGTCGCCGACACGACCGGCGCGACGCCCAGCAGGTCGAACAGCTCGCGGTTGCGCGGGTTGTTGACGCGGGCGATCGTGCGCCCGATGTCGTACTTCTCGCGCGCCATCTGGCAGATGAGGATGTTGTCCTCGTCGTCGCCCGTGACGGCCACGACGAGCTCGGCGCGCTGCACGCCGGCGCGCTCGAGCACCCACATCTCGGTCGCGTCGCCGTACTGGACGGCGTGCTCGAGCTCCTCCTCGATCGTCAGGTAGCGTCGGCGGGTCTGCTCGATGAGCGTGACCTCGTGCCCCTTGTCGATGAGCTCGCGGGCCAGGTTCCAGCCGACCTTGCCGCCGCCGGCGATCACGACGTACATCAGGCGACCTCGGCGATGGCGGACTCGAACATGCTGATCGCCTGCAGGGTCGGGCAGATCGTCCGCACCCCCTGCTCGGCGTACCAGGTGGCGCGGGCGGCGTCCATGACGCGCGCGACGACCGTGTGGACGGCGAAGCGCTTCTGGGCGACCTGCGCGATGACGAGGTTCGTGTTGTCGCCCCGCGTCGAGGCGATGAAGACGTCGGCGTCCTCGATGCCGGCCTCGCGCAGCGCCTCGATCTCGATCGCCTGCCCCACGGTGAAGCGGCCGCCGGCCTCCTCCCACGAGGTCGACAGGCCCGCGTCGAGCCGCTCGTGGCTCAGCGGGTCGTCGTCGAGCACCGACACCTCGTGACCCTGCGCGAGCATCGAGTGCGCGACGGCAGCGCCGACGCGGCCGGCTCCAACGATCAGCACGAACATACGCGCGGCACTGTAGCGCGACGGGCGGCGCGGCCCGCCGACCGTCCGGACGGTCAGTCGCGGGTGGCGCGGACGACCAGGTAGCGGCTGGTCGCGCGGAAGCGCGGCGGATCCTCGTTGACGCCCTCGAGCGCCGCGACGAGCGGCTCGCGGAGGGCGGCGTACGCGTCGTCGCCGAGGACGGGACGGGCGGCGAGCCACATCGGGTGCTCGTCCATCCACTCGTCCGCGAACGCGGCCGGGGAGTCGGCGACGAACGGCAGGCCGTGCTCCTCGACCTCGGCCTCCAGGCCGTGGGCGGCGAAGAGCGCCCGCACGCGGTCGGGGTCGCCCCAGTCCAGCGGCGCCGGCCCCGCCGCGGGCGGCGCGGCGTCCGCGGGCCGGGCGGCGGCCAGCGCGTCGCGCAGCACCGCGCTGCCGGCCGCCACGCCGGCGTCCGGCCGCCAGCTCGTCAGCACGATCCGCCCCTCGGGCGCCGTGACGCGGACCAGCTCGGCGACGGCGTCGGCAGGCCGCGGCGCGAAGATCACGGCGAAGACGGAGACGACCGCGTCGAACGCGCCGTCGGCGAAGGGCAGCGCGAGCGCGTCGCCGGCGACCCAGTCGGCGTCGATCCCGGCGTTGCGGGCCCGCCCGGCCGCGACCTGCAGCAGCCGCTCTGCCGGATCCAGGCCGGTCGCCCGCGCGCCGCGCATCGCGGCGAGCAGCGCGGCGTTGCCGGTGCCGCAGCCGACGTCCAGCACCCGGTCGCCCGGGAGCAGGTCCGCGGCCTCGACGGCCCGTCCCGCGGCCTCGGCGAGCTGCGTCGCCGTGCGCTCGTACGTGCCGGAGTCCCAGTCGATCACGCGCCCGATCCTACGGGCGGGCCACCGGCGAGGGAGGCCCGGGCGCGGGCGCGGAGGTGCGCGCCCTCAGAGCTGCTCGAGCCAGCGCTCGTCCTCGGCCGTCAGCGCGGCCTCGTCGGCCTCGGCGGCCGCGGCCTCGCGGCGCCGGCGCATCAGGTCCTCGGTCTCGTCGAGCGCCGGCGCCGTCAGGATGACCTGGCAGCTCGCCTTCTCGACGACGTAGCGGGCGGCGTCGCCGAGCGGCTCGCCGCGGCCGCCGCGCGCACCCAGCGCGGACCCCGCCCGGCCGGACCGGGCACGACCCGCCGAGGGCGGCGGCGCGAGCATCACGATCGCCTGGCAGCCGCGGCGCTCGGCCTCGGCGACGATCGCCCGGCCGAGCGACCGGGCGCGGACGGCGGACGTCGCGACGCGGACGCCCTCGTACTCCTCGCCGACCGCGCGCGCCCGGGCCAGGGCCGCCTTCGCCTCGGCGCGCCGGGCGTCGGGCAGCGGCCCGTCGATCGGCAGGGCCATCGGCAGGACGTGCACCCAGACGGCCTCGATGACCGCGGCGTCCTCCTCCAGGTCCATCTCGTCGTCGCCGCCCGCCAGGCGTCCGGCGGTCTGCACCAGGTCGTCGTCCAGGGCGCTGCCGAGCAGCGGCACCAGGATCGACCCGTACTCGCGCGGGGCGTCCTCGCCGCGCAGCGCGCGCTCGGGCACGGCCACGCGGCCGCGGACGGGCAGCGAGCGGGTGCGGCGGTACACGACGTACGCGACGAGGCCGACCGCCAGCCACGCCAGCCCGACGGCGCGTGCGGCGGGGTGCGACACCACGACGGACACCCAGACGAGCCCGGACAGGACGGCGCCCAGCACCGCCGGCACCGGCACGGCGGCGCCGCGCACCCGGACGTTGAGCGGGATGCGGTACGGGCGGTCCAGGTCGGGCTGCGTGAAGCGCAGGCGGATGACGGAGACGTGCGCGATCGTCACCGCGAGCAGCACGCCGAACGCCATCGTGCCGACCAGCGCGTCCATGTCGCGGAAGGCCACGAGGACGGTGGCGAGCACGCCGCCGATCGCGATGACGTTCCACGGCGTCCCGTACCGCGGGTGCAGTCGCCCGACGCGGGTCGGCAGCTGGCGGTGGCGCGCCATCTGGGCCGAGATGCGGCCGACGGAGCTCATCGCCGCGACCCCCATGCCGACCAGCGTGGCGGCGGCCGCCAGGCCGACGACGAGCTTGAGCGCGTCGACCGCCGTGTCGTCGGAGACCTGCTCGAGGATGCCGATGACCGGGGCGTCGACCCAGCGCTCGCCCAGCTGCGTCACGCCGTCCTGAACCGGCAGCGCCATCAGGCCCACGAGCGCGATGCCCGCGTACAGCACGAGCATCGCGACGGGCAGCGTGGCGACGAGGCGGCGCAGGCCCCCGCGGGTGATCCGCACCTCGCCCGCCAGCCCGGCGGCCGACTCCAGCCCGGTGACGACGATCATCGCCGCGCCCAGGCCGAAGAGGACGCCCTGCCAGTCGGGGCTCGTGCCCAGGTCGAGCCCCTCGGTCAGCGACCCCGGATCCGACAGCAGGACCAGGCCCAGCACGATCACGACGACCTGCAGGACGATGTCGACCGCCACGACGACGCTGAGCTGGGTGATCCGCGTGGCCGGTCCGCCGGTGGCGCCGCGGATCGCGCGGACGGTGACGAAGCCCACGAGCAGCACGGCGAGCACCAGCTCGACCCAGCCGCGCGCGGTCTCCGACCAGATCACAGCCAGGTAGTTCGTCGCGGAGAGGACCGCCGCGGCCGTCAGCAGCAGCGAGTCGAGCAGCAGCGCCCAGGCCGCGACGAAGCTCCACAGTTCGTCCAGGCCGTGCCGGGCGAAGGTCGGCGAGCCGCCGCGCTCGGGGTGCAGCGACGCGCCCTCCACGTACGACATGGCGGCGAGGCCGAAGAGCAGGGCCGCCGCGACCATCACGAGGGGCGTCGCGCCCAGCGCCGCGCCCGCGATCGGCCCGAGCAGCAGGTACAGGCCGCCCGAGACGGAGGCGTACGTGATCGCGAAGATCGTCGGCGAGCCGACCGTGCGCGAGACCGCCGCGCGGGCCCGCTCCGTGCGCTGCGCGCGGTCACCCATCGCGCCGCTCCCCGGTGCCGACGCCGCGCCAGGCCACGTACGCGCGGCCGCCGCCCGCCAGGACGAAGAGCGCGCCGACGAGCACGCCGCGCGAGAGCGGCCCGCCGCCGCCGGCGACCGCCTGGACGATCATCGCCACGCCGCAGAGGGCCACGATCGTCGACAGGACGATGGTGGCGCCGCCGTGCAGGCCCCGGCTCACGCCGCCACCGCCTCGTCGCGGAGCTGCGCGGCGGTGCGCGACTCCGGGTCGGCCTGCAGGATCACGCGGCACGGACGCTCGGCCATCACGGTGTCGATGCTGCGGGACATGCTCGTGGAGGCGCCCTTCGGCGGGATCGACATGACGATGGCGCGCGCGCTCGTCGTGCGCGCGTGCTGGACGACGACGCGGCCGAACTGGCCGGCCCGCACCTTGACCCAGCGACCCTGCAGGCGGCTGCCGATCTGCAGGCGCGCCTCCTCGATGAGGGCCTCGGCGGCGCGCTCCTGCTCGGGCATCCGCGCCGAGATCGGCATGGACTGCGGCACCACGATCGGGACCATCAGGTAGATGCCGCGGCGGCGCTTGGCCGCGACGGTCGCCGCGGTGGCCATCGCCCCGGGCGAGTAGCGCAGGCCGAGCAGGGCGACGATGACCGACTCGTACTCCGCCTCGTGCTCGACCACGGCGGCGGGCATGGCGATCTTGTGCGTTGTCTTCAGGTCCAGGCCCTGCGAGCGCCGGTACAGCGGGTAGACGACGAGGCCGACGATCATCCAGCCGACGCCCGCGACCGCGACCGGCGGGTGCAGCGCGATGACGCTGACGAACGCGATGCCGGTGCCGAGCGCGCCGACGACGGCGAACAGCGGCCACTCCATCCGGCCGATGCGGACGTTGCCGGGGCCGCGGTACGGCCGCTCGGCGTCGGGCAGGCGGCTCCGCAGCCGGATGACCGCGACGTGCGCGACGGTGAACGACAGCATCGCGCCGAACGCGTACAGGTTGACGAGGAAGTCGGCCTTGCCCGGGATGACCGCCAGGGCCGCGAGGGCGGAGAAGACGAGGATGCCCACCCACGGGGTGCCGAAGCGCGGGTGCAGCGTGCGCAGCCGGTCCGGCATCTGCCGGTGCACGCCCATCGAGTACACGAGGCGCGACACGCCGATCACGCCGGCGTTCGTGGCGAGGAACAGGATGGTGGCGGCGAGCAGGCCGACGTAGATCTGGACGGGCTGCTGCAGGAAGCCGAGGTCCATGTTCTTCACGACGCCGAGGATCGGGTCGCCCGCGAAGCCGCCCTGATCCTCGCCCAGGCCCAGCAGCGTGGAGTACTCCCCGGTCCGGGCGTCCTGCGTGACGGGCAGCGCCGAGAGCGCCACCATCGGCAGGAAGGCGTAGATCGCGAAGACGGCGATGACCACCCGCTTGATCGCCGCGGGGACGGTCGTGCCGGCGTCCTTGGCCTCCTCGGCCATGTTCGAGATCGTCTCGATGCCGGTGTAGGCGACCATCCCGATCGGGATCGCGATGAAGAAGTCCTTCCACTCCGGCGCGACCCCGAGCTGGACGTTGTCGACGAGCGTCTCGGGGCTGAAGACGAGGAACAGGCCCAGGCCGACGAGCAGCACCTGGGTGAGGAAGTCGGTGACGGCGAGCGCGATGTTGACGCCCGCGGACTCCTTCGCGCCCAGGATGTTGATCGCCGCGAGCGCCGCGATCACGACGATGGCGAAGACGATGTCGCCCGGCGCGCTGCGCAGGAACTCGAGCGGCGTGAAGAGCCCGCCGATGTAGTGCGGGACGAAGTACGCGCTCGTCGCGATCGTGATCGTGTAGTTGAGCATCTGGCCCCACGCCGCGAAGAAGGACCAGAACTCGTTGAACGCACGCCGCGCGAAGCTGGACGAGCCGCCCGCCTCGGGGTACATCGCCGTCGCCTCGGCGTACGTCGCGGCCGTGAGGTAGAAGATCACGCCCGTGATCACGAAGACGACGGGCGTCAGGCCGAGCGCGAAGCCGGCGACGAGGCCGAGCGCGTAGTAGATGGACGAGCCGACGTTGCCGTAGGCCGTCGAGAACAGCGCGTTGGTGCCGAGGACGCGCTGGAGTCCGTGGAGGCGGCGTTCGGCCATGAGCGAGGCGGCAGTCTACGCCTCGCCGCGGGCGGACCGTCCCGCGGGCGCGGCGCGCCGCGCGCCGCGCCGATCAGGCGCCCCGCGGACGGGCGCGGGCGGCCCGGAGGCCGCCCGCGACGGGGCTACTGGCCCGGGACCCAGAGGCCGCTGCCGCCGGCGCCGCTCGGCGGCTGCTGGCCGCCGCCCGCGCCCCCGCCGGCCCCGCCGGCCTGCCCCGGCGCCGGGCGCCCGGCCTGCTGCGCGTACGCCACCTGCAGCTGGGACAGCGCCTGCTCGACCTGCGACGCGTTCGGCCCGAGGAGCGGCGCGGCGAGCGGCTGCAGCGCGCGGATGACCTCGATCGCCAGCCCGAGCTGGTCCAGGTCGGGCGCGCCCGCCTGCTCGGGCCCGCCGGCCAGGCCGGCGCGACGCCCGCCCAGCTCGATGAAGCTCGCCAGGGACTGCACGAGGACCTCCTCGACGCGGATGTTCCGCATCTGCTCCTCGTAGGCGGCCATCAGCTCCTCCTGGGTGGGCTGACCGCCCTCGGGGCCCTGCGGGTTCTCGTCCTGCGTGCTCACGTGGATCGCTCCTGGGTGTCGGCGGGGTGGACGGCGGAAGCGGGGTACGACGCCTGCGTCTCGCGGACCGCGGCGGCGAAGGCCTCGGCGGGCGTGGCGCCGTCGTCGACGCGTGCGCGCTGGCGCTCGGCGCCGTTGCGCTCGGGCAGGGCGACGTCGATGCCGCGCTCGGCGCGGACCGGCGCGGTCCACTCCAGCAGGCGGTCGCCGGCGGCGGCGGCCGGGTACTCCGTCGCGGTGGCCCAGTCGACGAGCCGGCCGGCGCGGCCGTCGCGGATCGCGCGCCAGACGTTCTCCTCGACCAGCCGCGCGGGGACGACGTCGAGCGGCCGGCCCTCGTCGTGGTCGCGGGCGGCCTGCAGCGCGCAGGCGACGAGCAGCGCCTCGAGCGCCTCGGCCTCCTCCGCGGTGCTCTGCGCGTCGCAGATGCGGATCTCGACGGTGCCGAACGAGATGTGCGGGCGGACGGACCACCAGACCTGCGTGTACTCCTGGATGGAGTCGGTGGTCTGCAGCAGCTCGAGGTACCGGCGGAAGCTGGCCCAGTCGCCGAAGTGGTCCGGGACGCCGCAGCGGGGGAACGACTTCGTGAAGGTCTGCGTGCGGACGGAGTGCAGGCCCGTGTCGAGCCCGTCGACGAACGGCGAGTTCGCCGAGATCGCCAGCAGCATCGGCAGGACGTGCCGCAGGCGGTCGCAGACCGCGATCGCGCGGTCGGCGCCCTGGATGCCGACGTGGACGTGGACCGAGAAGGTCGCGTTGCGGCGGGCGACCCAGCGCAGGCCGTCGACGACGCGGCGGTAGTGCTCCGTGTCGATGAACGCCTGCTCGCGGTAGTCGTCCCACGGGTGCGTGCCGGTCGCGCCGAGCGCGACGCCCAGGTCGGCCGCGGCGCCGAAGAGCCGCGCGCGGTGCTCCCGCTGCCGGGCGAGCGCGTCGGCGAGGTCCTCGCCGCGGCCCGAGCGGATCTCGATCTCGGTGCGGATCAGCTCGCCCGCCACGGCGGTCCGCAGCAGGTCGTCCTCGTCGGTGCGGGCCTGCAGCTCCTCGAACCGCGGAACGAGGTCGTGCGTCCGCGGGTCGAGGAGCATGAACTCCTCCTCGATCCCGACGGTGCCGTCGGTCGCGGCGGCGTAGGCGGCCTCGGCCGCGGGCAGGTCGATGGCGGCGTCCGCGCCCATCAGCGGGCGCCGCGCGGCGAATCCGGGGTCATCGGCATCTAGGCGAGGTAGTAGTACAGGGCGTGGAGCAGGTCCACGGCGGGGCTCGAGGTGTGCACGGTCACCTCGGGCGGCGTGCGCAGCAGCGTCCCGCTGTAGTTGAAGATGATCTGCACGCCGGCCTCGACGAGCTCGTCGGCCAGGCCCTGGGCGGCCTTCGCCGGCGACGCGATCACGCCGACGACGACGTCGTTCTCGCGCACGACCTCGCCGAGGTGCCGGACGTCGCCGATCGTCAGCTCGCCGATCGGCGTGCCGATCTTCGCCGGGTCGTTGTCGAGCACCGCGACGATGTCGAAGCCGTGGTCGGCGAACGCGTCCGATCCGGCGATCGCGCGGCCCAGGTGGCCGGCGCCGAGCAGGACGATCCCGACGTGCTGGTTCGTGTGCAGGATCCCGCGGATCCGGACGACGAGCTCCTCCACGTCGTAGCCGACCCCGCGCTTGCCGAAGCGGCCGAAGCCCGAGAGGTCGCGGCGGATCTGCGTCGAGTTGACGTGCGTGTGGGCCGAGAGCTCCTGCGAGCTCATCGTCGCCCGGCCCATCTTCCGCGCTTGGGTCAGCACCTGCAGGTAGCGCGAGAGCCGCTCGGCCTGCCCGACGCCCAGGCGCACCTCGGGCACGACCGGCTCGGCCGGCGCGGGGTCCAGGTCGGCCGGCGCCGCGGGCGCGTCGTCGTCGCGCTCCCGGGGCTCGCCGGCGTCCTCGGGCAGCGGGGCGGGCTTGAGGTGCCGGGGGACGGACGGCAGCGTGCCGGTCGCCGCGCCGGCGGGCACGCGGGCGGCGACCGCCGCCGTGGGGCGCTCGCGCACCTGCCGCACCTCGCGGACCGCGCGGAGCACGCGCTCGGCGTCGACGGCGAAGTCGCACAGCTCCTCCCCCGCCACCGCGATGACCGGGATGCGCTCCAGGTAGCGGGCGTGCAGGCGGTCGTCGCGCTCGATGTCCACCGTGCGGACGGCGAACGGCTCCTGCGCCTGGAGGGCCTCCAGGTCGGCGAGCGCGTCGGCGCAGAGGTGGCAGCCGGCGCGCAGGAAGACCACGACCTCGGGGGCGGAAGACATCCCCCCGATCCTCGCAGACCCGGAGGAGCGGCGCTGGCGTACGGCGGCCCGGACGCCGCCGGGGACGGTCGCCGGCCGCTCGCCGCTCAGGCCGCCACCGCGGCCGCGGGGCGCTGGCCGGTGGCGTACGCCTCGAGGCCGGGCACCGCGTCGGCCGGCAGCGCCGGCAGGTGCCGCGCGACCGCGGCGATCATCGCCGCGTTGTCGGTGCAGAGGGCCCGGTCGGGGACGGCGACGTCGGCGTCCAGCCCCTGCAGCCGGGCCCGGAGCGCGCCGTTGGCGGCGACGCCGCCGCCGATCGCCAGCCGACGCAGGCCCGTCTCGCGCAGCGCCCGCTCCACCCGGATCGCGATCGTCTCGACGACGGCGTGCTGGTACGACGCGGCGAGGTCGGCGCGGCGGGCGGCGGTCTCCGCCTCGCCCAGGTCGCGGGTGCGGTAGAGGAGCGACGTCTTCAGGCCCGCGAACGACAGGTCCAGGCCGGTCACCCCCTTCGCGGTCGGGAAGGCGAACGCCGCGGGATCGCCGTCCGCCGCCAGGCGCTCCAGGTGCGGGCCGCCGGGGTACGGCAGCCCGAGCAGGCGGGCGCCCTTGTCGATCGCCTCGCCGGCGGCGTCGTCGAGCGTGCCGCCGAGCCGCTCGATGCGGTCGGGACCGTCCACGCGCGCCAGGAAGGTGTGGCCGCCCGAGGCGACGAGCGCCACGAACGGCGGGGCGAAGGACAGCGGCGCGAGCGTGCAGGCCAGCACGTGCCCGTCCAGGTGGTCGACCGGGACGAGCGGCAGTCCCCGCGCGACGGCGATCGCCTTCGCGGTCTGCAGGCCGACGAGGAGCGCGCCGACGAGCCCCGGCCCCTGCGTGACCGCCACCTTCGTGACGTCGTCCAGGCCGATCCCGGCGGTGCGCAGGGCGTCGGCGACGACCAGGTCGCAGCGCTCGGCGTGCGCGCGGGCGGCGAGCTCGGGCACCACGCCGCCGTACGCGTCGTGGATGCCCTGGCTGGAGATGACGTTCGCGCGGATCTCGCCGTCGTCGGCGACGACCGCCGCGCAGGTGTCGTCGCAGCTCGTCTCGATCGCCAGGATCACGGGCGCCTCCCGTCGGCGGTGCGGCCGGGCAGCGGCGGGCCGGCCACCTCGGGCACGTCGGGCGGCACGGGGCCGCGCGAGCCGGCGCCGCGGCCCCCGACGTCCTCGGCGCCCGGGACGTCGTCGGTCGCCCCGCGCAGCGTCGCGGGCGTCCGCCACATGATCAGGGCGTCCTCGCCGTCGTCGCGGTAGTACCGGCGCCGGGTGCCGACGGCGAGGAAGCCGAGCTCGTCGTACAGGCGCCGCGCGCCGGTGTTGGACGGCCGCACCTCGAGCGTCAGGCGCGCCTCGTCCCCACCGGCCTGGACGATCACGTGCTCGAGCATCGAGCGGGCGATGCCCTCGCGGCGGCGGTTGGGGTCGACGCAGACGTTCATGACGTGGAAGGCGTCGTCGTAGCGCGAGACGACGGAGTAGCCGACGAGCGCGACGCCCGACGCGGAGCCGCGGGCGCCCGCGGCGAACGCCCGGGCGGCGACGGACAGCCCGCCCGGCTTCGCCGTCTCGAGGACGAACATCGCCAGCGACCACGGCGCCCGGTAGCTGCGCCGCTCGATCGCCAGCACCTGCGGCATGTCCGCGAAGGTCAGCCGCTGGATCGCGACCCCGCGGTCGGTGCCCGTGCGCGGCCGGCCGCCGTCGGGGGCGGGCTGCGGCGAGGGCTGCGGGATCGGAGGGGTCACCGGCGGAGGGCGGTCGGGATGGCGTCCGCGCCCCGAACGTACACCGGCAGCACGTCGGCGGCGTCAGCGGCGGGGATCGAGGCCGCGGCGCGCGCGAGCGCGAGGCCGTCGACGTGGTGCCAGGCGGGGTCGTCGGGGACGGCCACGCCGGCGGCCGCGAGCGCGTCGGCCCGCAGCACGGCGCCGTCGCCGACCGCCGCGGCGGGGCGCACGGCCAGCGCCGCGACGGCGGCCGCGACCTCGTCCTGCGGCACCGTCCACGGCGTCAGCGCGCGCGGGTCGTCCCCGGGGCGCACGAGCGTCAGGAAGAGCTCGCGGCGGCGCGCGTCCTGCACGACGAGGACCGGCGCGTCCGCGGCCGGGCCGCCGGCCGCCTGCGCCGCGTGGGCCAGCGCGGCGGGCGTGGGCACGCCGACCGCGCCGGCGCCGACGGCCAGCGCGAGCGCGCGGCCGGTCGCCACGCCGACGCGGATGCCGGTGAACGTCCCCGGCCCCAGCCCGACCACCAGCCGGCCGACCCGGTCCAGGCCACCGCCCGTGGCCGAGAGCGCCTCGCCGGCGAGGGGCAGCAGCAGGCGCGTGTGGCCGGGGCGCTCGCCGGGGCCGGGCACCGCGGCCCGCGCCGCCGTCGCCCCGTCGGGGGCGATCGCGGCGGCCACCGTCGCCGGCGTGGCGGTGTCGAGGGCCAGCGTCCAGCCCGCGCCGGCGGCGCTCAGCGCTCGGCCCTCCAGCGCAGCTCCGCCTCGCGCTCGTCCGCCCCGGCGTGCCGCAGCTCCACCTCGAGCACCGTCCGCGCCGCGAGCAGCCCCGCGACGTGGTCGGGCCACTCGACGAAGGCGACGACGTCCCCCGCCAGCTCGTCCTCGACGAGCTCCTCGTCCTCGGCGCCCAGGCCGCCCAGGCGGTACAGGTCCAGGTGCGCCACCCGCACGTCGCCGTCGTAGCGGTGGGCCAGCGCGAACGTCGGCGACGTCACCGCCGCGTCCGCGCCGAGCGCGCGGGCGGCGCCCCGCACGAACGTCGTCTTCCCGGCGCCCAGGTCCCCGCGCAGCAGCACGACGTCGCCGGGCCGCAGCCGGGCCGCGACCTCGGCGCCGAGCGCCTCGGTGGCCGCCGCCGAGGCCGTCCGGCGGACCGCGGTCGCGGCCCCGCCGACGGGGCCGCCGTCGGAGGTCTCGCTCGCGGGGCGCATCCCGCCCAGTCTACGTCCTCTAGGCTTCACCGTTCGTGCCGTCCGACGCCTCACCGTCGGCGGGGCGACCGGATCCCACCGTCCCCCGGTCCCGGATCGCGCGGCTGAAGGCCCTGCGCGAGACGGACACGGGACGGACCGCGGAGCTGGCCGCCGCGTCGATGCTCAACAACGCGATCCAGCTGCTCTTCACGGTGCTGCTGACGCGGCTCCTCGGGAAGACCGGCTACGCGTCCCTCGCGGCCCTCGTCGCCGCCTTCCTCATCCTGCAGGTGTCGGGGCAGGCCATGCAGGCCGCCGCGGCCCGCGCCATCGTCCGCTGGACGGAGCGCGGCCACCAGCAGGCGTACCGCGAGGTCTGGGGCTGGACGAAGCAGGCGATCGTCCTGACCGTGCTCGCGGTCGTGCTCGGCGTGGTGCTGCGCGAGCCGCTCGCCCGCCTGATCGGCGTGGACTCCCACCCGTGGGCGGCCGCCGTGCTGCCCGTGTCAGGCACCCTCTGGCTGCTGCTCTGCCTGCAGCGCGGGGCGCTCCAGGGGCTGCGGGACTTCGACGCCGTCGCGGGCTCCATCGTGCTCGAGGCCGTGCTGCGCCTGGGCGCGGCCGTGGTCCTCGTGCTGATCGGCATGGAGGTGACGGGCGCCTTCGCGGCCGCCCCGATCGCCTTCGGCCTGCTCGCGATCGGGCTGGACCGGCGCCTGCGCCACGCCCACCACGGCGGCACCCTGCCGGACGCCGCGGGCGGGGAGCGTCCCGTCCCGCTGTGGCAGCTCGCGGGCTGGGAGCGGACGGTGATCCTCTCCCTGCTGCTCGTCGCGATCATGCAGAACGTCGACACGATCCTGGCCAAGCGGGAGCTGGCCGAGAGCGTCGCCGGCTCGTACGCCGCCGCGGCCGTCGCGGCGAAGGCCGTCGTGTGGGTCGCGGTCGGCGTCGCGCTGCAGCTGCTGCCCGAGGCGACGCGCCGGGCCGTGGCGGGCGAGGACCCGCACCCGGTCCTGCGGCGGGCGATCGCGTTCCTCTTCCTCATCGGCGTGCCGGCGATCCTCATCTTCGTCGCGATCCCCGGCTGGCTGCTGCGGACCGCGTTCGGCGCCGGCTTCGACTCCGCCGCCAGCGCCCTGCCGCTCCTGGGCACCGCGATGCTGCTCCTGTCGATCTCGATGATGTCCGTGCAGTACCTGTCCGCGATCGGCCGCCACCGGCACCTCGTGCCGCTGCTCGTGCTCGCGGTCGCCGAGGTGGCGCTGCTGGCCCGGCAGGGGTGGTCGGCGACGGAGTTCGCCACGATCGTGCTCGCCGCCCAGGGCGCCGCGGCCGTGCTGATGCTCGCGCTGGCGTGGTGGACGCCGCCGAAGCCGGGCGTCGCGCTGGTCGCGGCGGACGAGCCGGTGGCCGCCGTCCCGCCGGTGCCGCCGGTGCCGCCGGTGGACGTCCCGGGGCCCCGCGGCGGCCCCGGCGAGACCCCCGCGGTGCGCTAGTCGGCCGGCGTCGGACGCGCGGCCGCCGCGTCCGCGCCCGTGCGCCGCGCGCGGCCGCCGCGCCACCCGCGCCAGCCGCCGAACGCGAGCAGGACGACCGCCACCGGCACCGTCGCCGGCAGCACGTCGACGGCGTCGAGCGCGAACAGCAGGTCGAAGAGCAGCGACGCCACGAGCGTGCAGGCCGCCGCGGCCGCCTGCACGCGCCGCGAAGCGCCCTCGGCCGCCAGCAGCGCGCCCAGCACGCCGGCGACGAACACGTCGCCGTAGCCCATCGACGCGCCGCCCAGGCCCAGGAACTGCAGCCGCGGCAGCTCCGCCGCGGGCACCGCCGCGTTCAGCGCGCGGTTGGGCGCCTCCAGGCCGCCCGAGAAGACGAGGACGGCGTCGATGACCGCCATCGCCACGAGCGCGACGCGCACGAGCGCCAGCGGGGGCACCGCGGACGCCAGGCGCCGCAGCCGTCCCCCGGGGCGCGCCGCGGCCGCCGCGCTGCCGCCGACCGCCCCGACGAGCAGCCGGCCGAGCGCCACGCACGAGAGCGCGGTGAGCGCCAGGGCCGCGACCTGCCCCGGGCGGTCGCCCTCCCGCGCCACGGCGACGACGAGCAGCGGGACCGCCAGCACCGCCAGCGGCGCCCGCGCGCCGTGCGCCGCCCAGCCGAGCGCGGCGGCCGCGAGCGGCGGCACCGCCACCAGCGCGATCCAGGTCAGGGCGCGGGCCGCGTCGGGCAGCACCGCCAGGACGGCCACGACGACCGCGATCGACAGCGGCAGGACGAGCGACCACGCGCGGCCGGCGAAGCGGCCGGCCCACCCCGGCAGGCCGGCGCCCGGCAGCGCCACGAGCGCCGCCTGCACGGCCACCAGGACGACGTTCTGCCACGAGTACGGGAGCGGGCCCATCAGAAGAGCCCGAGCTGCTCGGGACCGGCGACCGGATCGGGCTCCGCCGCGGGCGCGGGCGGCGCGGGTGCCGCGTCCGTCGGGACGGGCGCGACCTGCTCCGGGGCCGGCAGCGCCAGCAGCGCCGGGATCCGGGCCACGTCGGCGCGCAGCCGGTCCATCGCCGGGCGGGCGTAGAGCGCCGCGGACGGATGGTCGAGGGGCAGCAGCCGCACCGTGCGCGGACCGATCGTCCGCACCTCGGCCCGGCCGTGGACCTCCTTGATCCCCGCCGGGTCGCCGCGCAGCAGCTTCGTGGCGAAGCTGCCGAGCGTCGCGACGACCTTGGGACGCACGAGCTCGAGCTGCGCGTGCAGGTACGGCCGGCAGTGCGCCAGCTCCTCCGGCAGCGGATCGCGGTTGTCCGGCGGCCGGCACTTGAGCGCGGTCGTCACGTAGACCTCCTCGCGCCGCAGGCCGATGCCGTCCAGCAGCTCGGTCAGCAGCCGCCCGGCGCCACCGACGAGCGGCAGGCCCTGGCGGTCCTCCCCGGGGCCGGGCGACTCGGCGACGAGCAGCAGGTCGGCGTCCGGGTCGCCCGCGCCGAAGACGACCGTCGTGCGGTGCGCCACGAGCGCCGCGCAGCGGGGGCAGCCGCGGGCGCGCTCCTGCTCCTCAGCCAGGCGCGCGCGGCGCTCGGAGGCCGTCGGGGACGTCACCCCGTCGAGGCTAGCGACGCCCGCGCGGACGGGGCTGCGTACGCCGCCCCTTGCGAACTTCGTGCCGGGTGCTACAACTCGCGGAGGCCGTCACCGCGCAGCGGGACGGACCCCCACGCACCACCACCCCTTGCCCCACGCGACCGGCATCCCCCTCGGGGAGCTGGACCGGAGACCCACATGACCCCCTGTCGGAGCGCGCCCGCGGACGCGCCCCTCCCCCGTTGCTCCGTCGTCGGACGGGGACGACTCGGCGGCGCCCTCGCCGCCGCCCTGCGCGCCGCCGGCGCGCCCGTGGACGGCCCGCACGGGCGCGGCCACGACGGCGCCGACGCCGACGTCGTCCTCCTCTGCGTCCCCGACGGCGAGATCGCGGCGGCCGCCGCGGCGATCGTCGCCCGGCCGGACGGCCCGCTCGTCGGCCACGTCTCGGGCGCCACCACCCTGGCGCCGCTCGACGGGCACGAGGCGTTCTCGCTGCACCCGCTGATGACGGTGCCGGGCCCGGACGCGGCGCTCGCCGGCGCGCCGTGCGCCGTCGCCGCGGCGACGCCGCGCGCCCTCGCGGTCGCCGAGCGCCTGGCCGTCGCCGTCGGGATGCGTCCCCTGCGGGTCGACGACGCGGACCGCGCCGCCTACCACGCCGCCGCCTCGGTGGCCGCGAACTTCCTCGTCACGCTCGAGGACCTGGCGACCCGCCTGGCCGCGGACGCCGGCGTGGACCGCACCGCGCTCGCGCCGCTCGTCCGCGCCGCGGTCGACGCCTGGCAGGAGCGCGGCGCCGCCGACGCGCTGACCGGCCCGGTCGCCCGCGGCGACGACGCCACCGTCGCCCGCCAGCGCGCCGCCGTCGCGGCCCGCGGCGACGCCGGCGACCTCGAGCTCTTCGACGTCCTCACCGCCGCCACCGCGCGGCTCGCCGCCCGGGGCGCCCGCCCCGGCGGCTCCAGCACCCCCACGCCCACCGCCGTCCCTGCCGGGAGCCCCGCATGAAGATCGTCCGCACCGTCGCCGAGCTGCGCGACCTCGTCCGCCAGGCCCGCGCGCGCGGCACCGTCGGCCTCGTCCCGACGATGGGCGCGCTGCACGCCGGCCACGTCTCGCTCGTGCGCGCCAGCGTCGAGGAGACGGACTTCACCGTCGTCTCCGTCTTCGTCAACCCGCGCCAGTTCGGCGACGCGGGCGACCTGCAGGCGTACCCCCGCACCGAGGCCGCGGACGCCGCGATCGCGGCCGAGGCCGGCGCCGACGTCGTCTTCGTGCCCGACGTCGCGGAGGTGTACCCCGACGGGTTCGTCACCGAGGTCCGCACCGGCGGCCCGCTGACGGAGACGCTCGAGGGCGCCCACCGCGGACCCGAGCACTTCCACGGCGTGACGACGGTCGTCACGAAGCTCCTGAACATGGTCGGCCCGGACGTCGCCTTCTTCGGCGCGAAGGACGCCCAGCAGGTGCTCGTCGTCAAGCGCCTGGTGCGCGACCTGAACCTGCCCGTGCGGATCGAGGTGGGCGAGACGGTCCGCGAGCCCGACGGCCTGGCGCTGTCGAGCCGCAACGTGCGCCTGACGCCGGACGACCGCCGGCAGGCCGTCGCGATCCCCCGCGCGCTGCGGGCCGCCGAGGCCGCGCTGCGCGAGGGCGAGACCGACGCGGCCGCGCTCGTCGGCGTCGCCACGGCGGTGCTCGCGAACGCCGCCATCGACGCCGAGTACGTGGCCGTCGTCGACCCCGAGACGCTCGTGCCGCGCGAGCGCGTCGAGGCGCCGAGCCTGCTCGCCGTCGCCGCCCCGGTCGGCCCCGTCCGCCTGATCGACAACCTGATGCTCGCCCCCGTGGCCGCCGCCCCGGCCCCGGCGCCCGCGCCGGCCGTCCCGCGCCGTCGGGCCGTCGCGCCGACGCGGACGATGCTGAAGTCGAAGATCCACCGCGCGACCGTCACGGACTCCGACCTGCACTACGTCGGCTCGATCACGATCGACCCGGAGCTGCTCGAGGCCGCCGACATCCTGCCCCACGAGCAGGTCGCCGTCGTGGACGTCGACAACGGCGAGCGCTTCGAGACGTACACGATCGAGGGCGAGCGCGGGTCGGGCGAGGTGAAGGTCAACGGCGCGGCCGCGCGCCTCGTCCACCGCGGCGACACCGTCATCGTCATCTCGTACGCGAGCTACGACGCCGCCGCCCTGGCGACGTACGAGCCCGTCGTCGTCCACGTCGAGCGCGGCACCAACCGCATCGTCGACGTCGACGCCGCGGTCGCCACGCTGCTGACCGAGACCACCCGTCCGACCGGCGACCCCGTCGCCTGACCGACCGACCCGCACGAGGAGCCCGCATGTCCGCCAGCCCCCGCACCGTCGACGCGCAGGCCCCGGCCCGCGCGCCCGTCACCGTCACGTCGCTGCTCGAGGCCAAGCGCCAGGGTCGCAAGACCGTCATGGTCACCGCCTACGACTACCCGTCCGCCCGCGTGGCCGAGGCCGCCGGCGTCGAGATGGTCCTCGTCGGCGACTCCGCCGCCACGACCGTCCTGGGCCTGGACTCCACCGTCCCCGTCACCGTCGACGAGCTGCTCGTCCTGGCCAAGGCCGTCCGCCGCGGCCTGACGGCGAGCTTCCTGGTCTGCGACCTGCCCTTCGGCTCGTACGAGGCCACGGACCTGGACGCCGTGCGGACCGCGCAGCGGTTCGTGAAGGAGGCCGGCGCGCAGGCCGTCAAGCTCGAGGGCGGCGGCGTGATGGTCGACCGCGCCGCGGCGATCGTCCGCGCCGGGATCCCCGTCGTCGGCCACCTGGGCCTGACGCCGCAGACCGCGACGGCCCTCGGGGGCCTGCGCGCGCAGGGGAAGCGCGCGGAGCAGGCCGCGCAGATGGCCCGCGACGCCCTCGGCCTGCAGGACGCCGGCTGCTGCGCGATCGTCTTCGAGGCGATCCCCGCCGCGGTGGCGGAGGAGGTCATGCCGCTGCTCGAGATCCCGACGATCGGCATCGGCGCCGGCGGCTCGACCGACGCGCAGGTGCTCGTCTGGCACGACCTGCTGGGCCTGATGGAGGGCCGCACCGCGAAGTTCGTCCGCCAGTACGCGCACCTGCACGAGGAGATGCTCGCCGCCGTCCGCGCCTACGCCGACGACGTGCGCGCCGGCGCGTTCCCGACGCGCGAGCACACGTACGCCATTCCGCCCGAGGAGCTGGGGCGGCTGCAGGCCGCGCTGGCGCAGCTGCCGGACGCAGCGGGCGCCGCCGGCTGAGTCCGCGGCCCGGGCGGCCGGCGCGGCGCCGCCCGGACCGCCGGCCCGGCGCGCCCGGTGGGGCGTCGGGCCTCCCCCACCGGGCCGGCCGGGGCAGCCGGCGCCCGGTCGGCGAACCGGCGGCGGACCGTGCCGTCCGCCGGCCTCCCCGGCACGCCCCGCCGGCTCAGCCCGCGGGGTCGGCCGCGGGGTCCGTCGCCGGGTCCGGCCCGCGCTCGAGCGCGTCTCCTGCCGGGCGCTCCCCCGCCCCGCCGTCCGCGTCCTCGTGCCGCCAGTCCCACCACGCCTTGAACGCGATCTGGACCGCCGCCGCCACGGGCACCGCCAGCAGCGCCCCGGGGATCCCGAGCAGCGTGCCGCCGAAGAGGACGGCGACCATCACCACGAACGGGTGCACCCCGACCGCGCGGTTCTGGATCCGCGGCTGGATCACCGTGTTCTCGACCTGCTGGTAGACGATCGACCAGACCACCCAGACGATCGTGTCGGTCGGGAAGTCGCCGAAGAGCGTGATGATGCCGACGAGCACCGCGCCGATCGTGGCGCCGACCATCGGCAGCAGGTCGAAGAGCGCGACGAGCACCGCCAGCGGCACGGCGAACGGCACGCCCAGGATGGTCAGCACGACCCACGTCAGGACGCCGGCGATCGCCGCCTGCAGCAGCGCCCCGCCCAGGTAGGCGCCGACGGCCCCGCCCATGCGGTCGAGCACCGCGCCGAGCCGCTCCGCCCGGTCCCGCGGCCCCATCGCGAGCGCCGCGTCGATCCAGCGGCGGCCGTTCGCCACGAGGAAGACGCTCAGGATCAGGATCGTGACGGCCGCGAAGACGGAGTTGACGATCCCCAGGCCGAGGTTGCCGAGCCACGACGCGGCGTCGCCGACCCGGTTCGGCAGCGCCTGCGCCTGCTCCTGGATGCGGTCGACGATCCCGAAGTCGCGGTCCAGGTCGCGCAGGCGCTCGTTGCCCTCGACCCAGTCCTGCAGCTGCCGCGCGTACTCGGGGGCCTGGTCGATCAGGTCGGACGCGCCGCGCACCAGCGGCGGGATCGCGACGAGCAGGATCAGCGCCGGCACGAGGAACAGCAGCAGGTACACCGCGGTGATCGCGAGGCCGCGCGGAAGGCGCCGCGAGAGCACCTGCACCGGTCCCGACAGGGCGATCGCGATGAAGCCGGCGATCACGATCCACGACAGCGGCTTGCGCAGCAGGTACAGGAGCACGAGGGACGCGAGGACCGCCAGGACGGTCAGCGTGATCGTGAGGACGACTCGGGGGATGCTCGGCTGGTCGCGCACGCGGCTCCGGGGACGGGGACGGAGGACGCCTCCGACCGTACCCGTCCCGGCGGCGGCGCCGTCGTGCCGCGGCGGACGCCGCGCGAGCGCCCGGGCGGGGCGCAAGGCGCGTTGCGGCGGGGGTCCCGGCCTTGCCCCCGCCGCCGGGGTGCGCGAGAAGGGACGGGCCACCGTCAACCCTCCCGAAGGAGTCGCACGTGTCCCCCCACGCGCTGCACCGCCGGGCGGCCCTCCTCGTGACCGGCGCCTGCGCGCTGCTCGCGACGGTCGCCCCCGCCGTCCAGGCCAGCCCCGTCCACCAGGTCGCCCCGGGCGAGTCGCTCTGGCAGGTCGCCGCCGCCAACGGCCTCTCACCCGCGGCGCTGGCCGCCGCGAACGGCCTCTCCGCCGACGCCGCCGTGCAGGCCGGCCAGGCGCTGACGATCCCGCCGCAGGGCGCGGCCCCGGCGGCCGCCGCCCCGGCGCCGCCCGCGGGCGCCAGCGGCGGCGGCGCGTCGTCCGGCGGCGCGTCCTCGGGTGTCGCGGGCGCGTCGGGCGGCGGGATCGTCGTGCAGCCCGGCGACACCCTCACGGCGATCGCCGCCCGCCAGGGCGTCACCGTCACCCGCCTGGCGGCCCTCAACGGCCTGAGCGCCGCGTCCGTGCTGCCCGCCGGCGCGCGCCTGGCGCTGCCGGCTCAGGGCAGCGGCGACGGCGGCGGATCGGCGTCCTCGACGGCGACGGCGACGTCGTCCTCGGGCGGCGGCACCGGCACGACGACGACGGCCGCGTCCGCGCCGGCCCCGGCGGGCCCCGCCCCCGGCACCGCGCCGGCGTCCGGCGCCCGCGTGACCGCGACGGACGTCGGCACCGTCGCCGCCCAGAACGGCGTGCCGGCGTCCCTGGCCCGCGCGATCGCGTGGCAGGAGAGCGGCTTCAACAACGGCGCGGTCTCCAGCGTCGGCGCGCGCGGCGTCATGCAGGTCATGCCGGGCACGTGGGACTGGATCGGCGCCAACCTGGCCCGCACCCCGCTCGACCCGTCGTCCGCGACCGACAACGTCCGGGCCGGCACCCTCTACCTGGGGCACCTGCTGCGCGAGACGGGCGGCGATCCCGACCTGGCCGCCGCCGCGTACTACCAGGGCCTGTCGTCCGTCCGCTCGCGCGGGATGTACGACGACACGAAGCGCTACGTGCAGAGCGTCCGCGCCCTGCGGGGCCGCTTCGGCGGCTGAGGCGCCGCGCCGCGCGGTCCGGGCGGACCGCGCGGTCCCCGTCGCTAGGCGGTCGCCGCGGCGCCGGCCGCGGGGGCGTCGGCCTCCTCGTCGGGCGCCGGCACCGAGCGCGGCACGACGAGCAGCGGGCAGTGCGCGTGGCGGACCAGCCGCGACGACACGCTGCCGAGCAGCACGCGGCGCAGCGGACCGTGGGCGCGCGAGCCCACGACGAGCAGGTCCAGGTCCTCGCCGGCGCGCGCCAGCTCGGTGGCCGGGTCCCCCTCGTAGACGCGGTAGCCGACCGACTCGACGCCCTCCACGGCGTCGGCGGCCGCCTGCACGTCCTCGTCCACCCAGGCGCGCAGGTCCTGCAGCGCCTCGCCGCCGGCGTAGGCGGTGTAGGTGACGACGCGGTTCTCGATCACGCGCAGCAGGCGCAGGGCGGCCCGGTGGCGGCACGCGACGCGGGCGGCGACCTCGACCGCGTGGTGGCCCTCGGGCGTGTCCGCGTACGCGACGCCGACGGTGCGGAGGCTGCGCGGCGCCTTCGCGTAGCCGGCCGGGGCGACGGCGACCGCGCACGGGGCGCCGTGGAGCGTCTGCTCGGTCGCGCTGCCCGGGAGCATCAGGCGCCCGACGGGCCCCGTGCTGCTCGTCCCGACGACGAGGCAGCGCGCGCCCTTCTCGGTCGCCAGGCGGTGCAGGCCGTCGGCGGGCGAGGTGCCGCGCGTGACCTCGAAGCGGGTGCGCGGGCGGGTGCCCCACTCCTCGCGGGCGCCGTCCAGCCGCTCGTCGGCCTCCTCGCGCACCGCGGCCAGGTACTCGCCGGGCACGCCGCGACTGCCGACCGGCGTGACGGAGTAGACGCTCGAGACGGTGACCTCGGCGTCGGCGTGGGCGTCGGCGAGGACGGTGGCGAGCGCGACGGCGTCGCGGCCGCCGGTGCGGCCGTCGTAGCCGGCGATGATCTGGGTCGTCATGACGTGCTCCGTTGCGAGGGGACTGGTGCGTCTCCGACCCTACGCCGCGAGCGGCGGCGCGCCATCGGGGTCCGTCCGCGGGGTCGTGTCCGTAGTCCGTGCGGAGGTGCGCGGCGAACGGCGCGGCGGGCTCCTGGCGCCGACGGGCCGCGCCCGGCGTCGGTGCCGCCACCGCCCGCGCGCCGGCCGCCCGCCTACGCCTCGGGGCGGTGCGTCCGGAGCACCCGGGCGGGCACGCCGGCCGCCACCGACCACGGGGGGATGTCGGTCGTCACCACGGAGTTCGCGCCCACGACGCTGCGACGGCCGATCGTCACGCCGCTCGTCACGACGACGTTCGCGCCCAGCCAGACGTTGTCGCCGAGGACCGTCGGGCCCTTCGTCGTGAACCCCTGCCACGGCACCGGCGTCTCGGGATCGTCGAAGCGGTGGTCGGCGTCCGTGATCAGGCAGCCGTTCGCGGCCATGCAGTGCTCGCCGATGTCGACGAGCCCCTCGGCCGCGACCATGACGCCCAGGTTGAGGAAGGTCCCGCCGCCGATGCGGATCCGGCCGCGCTCGCCGGCGGTCAGCCACACGCCGTCCTCGAAGAACGCCTGCGGGCCGATCTCGAGCCGCCCGTCCCGCAGCATCGGCAGGATCTCGCCGTGCATCCGCCCGCGGGCGAACGCGTGCCGGCGGGCGAGCTCGGCGTGCAGCCGGGCGCGGTTCCACGGGCGCTGCGAGCGCGCGTACCAGCGGCG
Source organism: Patulibacter sp. SYSU D01012 (assembly GCF_017916475.1). Taxonomy (GTDB): domain Bacteria; phylum Actinomycetota; class Thermoleophilia; order Solirubrobacterales; family Solirubrobacteraceae; genus Patulibacter. Next base: position 1,819,750 of record NZ_JAFMTB010000001.1, on the reverse strand, counting down.
CTTGAGCAGCCACTCCCGCAGGGCGGCGCGGTCGAGGCGCCCGGCGGGCGGGATCGGCGGTCCGGCGGCCACGCCCCCACCCTACGCCGCTCAGCGCAGCAGCTTGCGGATGCCGCCGATGGCGACGGTGTTGCCCGGGCGCAGCAGCGGCGCGAGCAGGCCGAGGGGCAGCCCCGCGCCCTTGCGCGGGGCGACGGCCATCGTCCACGTCAGCCGGGTGCCGCGATCGGTCGGGTCGAGCAGGAAGTCCTCGATCAGCCCGTCCAGGACGGGGCGGCTCTGCGCCGCCACGCGGAAGGTCGCGCGTCGGTCGACGTCCCAGCGGTAGAACTCCTCGTCGACGGTGACGAAGCGCCCCAGCCGCAGCCGGCGGACGGCGCCGGCGGCGTGCGGGCGCGGCGTCCGCCACTCCAGGCGGTCGATGAGCGGCAGCCACGACCACATCTCGTCGCTGCCGAGCACCTCCCACACGCGCGACGGCGGCGCGTCCAGGTCGACGCTGCTGCGGACCACGAGCGGTGCGGTCCGGAGGAAGTCGTCGTCGACGGGGCGGAGCGGGTGCGCCGGCATGGGCGCGAGCATAGCGGCCCGCGACCCGACCAGCCTACGCGCCCGTAGGGAGCGCGGTCACAGCCAGCCCACCCGGCGCAGGCGCCAGTACAGCCCGACGCACACGAGGAGCGTCACGACGAGCACGGCGGGGTAGCCCAGCTCCCAGCGCAGCTCGGGCATGTGCTCGAAGTTCATGCCGTACAGCCCGAAGATCGCGGTCGGGACCACGGCGATCGCCGCCCACGCCGAGATCTTGCGGGCGTCGTCGGCCTGCCGGACGCCGATCTGCGCCAGGTTGGCGTCGAGGACGCCGTTGAGCAGGTCGTCGATCGACGCGACGCCCTCCGCGTCGCGCACGAGGTGGTCGAGGACGTCGCGCAGGTAGGGGCGGGCGGCGTCCGCCACGGGGAGCGCGCGGTCCTCGACCAGGCGGGTCAGCGGGGTGACGAGCGGCGTGACGGCCCGCTTGAACGCGATCACCTCGCGCTTGAGCCGGTAGATCCGCTCGGTCGGGTTGGAGCGCACGTCGGAGAACACCGTCGCCTCGACCTGGTCGACGTCGGTCACGAGGCCGTCGAGCACGTCGGCGTAGACGTCCACGACCCGGTCCACGATCGCGTGGAAGACGACTCCGGGCCCCTTCGCCAGCCGCTCGGGGTCGCGCTCGAGCTCGGCGCGCACGTCGCGGAGCGGCACCGGCGCCCCGTGGCGGATCGAGACGACCAGCCGCGGACCGAGGATGAGCGTCAGCTCCCCGATGGCGACGTGCTCGTGGTCGTCGTCGTACTCGGCCGTCTTGAGCACGAGGAAGAGCAGGTCGCCGTGCCGCTCGAGCTTCGGTCGCTGGTGCGCGCTCATCGCGTCCTCGACGACGAGCGCGTGCAGGTCGAAGCGCCGCCCGAGCCCCTGGACGGCCTCCGGGGAGGGGTCGTGCAGACCGATCCAGAGGAAGCCGTCCTCCCCGACGCCCTCGAGCCGTTCGGCCACCTCGCCCAGCGGCACGACGCCGCCCTCGCGGCGGCCGTGCTCGTAGACCGCGCAGTCCGTGACGGCCCGCTCGATCGGGCGGTCCCCGGGCGCCTCGGGCGCGGCGTCGGGGTCGGCGGTCCCGGACGGGCGGGGATCGGGGCGGCGGGGGCGCGGGGAGAGGCTCATGCGGCAGGCGGTCCGGTCCGGACGGAACGGGAAGGCTACGCCCCCGTGCCCACCGTACGATCACCGCATGTCCCGGGCCGATCCCGACCTGCAGGCCGTCGTCGACCGCGAGCTGGCGCTCCTCGACCCGCGCACGCGAGCGTCGCGCGAGGCGCTCGAGGCGCTGCTCGACCCGGACTTCGCCGAGATCGGCACGTCCGGCGAGACGTGGGACCGGGCGACGGTCGTGGCGCTCCTGAGCGGCCTGGGCGCGGCGGGCCAGCCGCCGATCGTGGCCGACGACGTGCGCGGCAGCGTGGTGGCCCCGGACGTCGTCCTCGTGACGTACGTCGCCCACCACGGCGGCACCCGCACCCGGCGCTCCTCGGTGTGGCGTCGGCGGGACGGCGCCTGGCGCGTCGTCTTCCACCAGGGCACGGCGGTGCCGCCCGATCCGGGCGCTCCCGCGCCCTGGTGAGCGGCGCCGGGCCGTCCCCGGGCCGACGGGCGAGGGGCCGCGCGGCGGTCCGGCACGGGCGGACGTGGCGCGGCCGCCCGCCGGCGGCCGCTCAACCGGCGGCCGGCAGCCGGCCGGCCTCGCGCAGGACGAGCAGCGCGCCGACCGTCGCGAACCCGCGCCACTCGGCGAGCGCCCCGGCCGAGATCGGCGGGAAGTTGACCTCCCACCCGCCGTCCGGGCGCTGACGCGCGGCCAGGGCGTCGAGGGCCGCGTCGACGGCGGCGGCCGGCAGCAGCGCCCGTCCCGGATCGCCCGGGTACGGCGCCACCTCGATCGGCCCGATGTGGTGGCCGGGCGCGCCGGGCGCCGTCAGCGCCGGGTCGAGCGCCACGTGCTCCCGCACGCCCGCGGCCAGCCGGGTGCGCAGGGCGGCGGGGTCCGGCGCGGCGGGCACGGCCGGGTCGAGCAGCCACAGCGCGGCCCGCACGCTGTACAGGTCGAGCTGCTCGGCGGGCGGCGCCCCGGAGCCGTCGGCGCCGACGGCGCGCCAGCAGAACGCGGTGGCCTCGTCGAGCCAGGCGTGGCGGATCCCGGAGCGGTGCAGCAGGCCGACGATCGCCGCCGTCGGGTTGAGCGAGCCGCAGCGGCCGTCGTCCGCGTGCCAGTGCGGCGCGGCGGGATGGTCGCGGGCCGAGGGGTGCCCGAACGGGACGCCACCGCCGGGGGCGGTCACCGTGGCCAGCCAGTCGCAGAGCGCGGCCGCGACGTCGCGCGGCACCCCGCCGAGCTCGTCGTGCACGCGGAGCGCCAGCTCGGCCGCCTGCGGCTGGCTGCGGGTCGTCCGCAGGTCGGGCTCGAGCAGGCCGGCGTAGCCCCCGTCCGCGTTGCGGTAGGCGTCGAGCGCGGCCCGGACCGACGCGTCGTCGCCGCCGGCGAAGGCGCGCTCGAACCGGCGGACGTCGATCAGCCGGGCCTCGCGCCGCACGAAGTCCTCGGCGGCGTCGAGGCGGACGGGGGTGCTCGCGGGGCTCATGGCGCCATCCTCGCGCGGCGCGACGTCCGCGTCTTGGACGTTTCGGACGTTCGGGCGGGCCGGCGTCCGGCGACGAGGGCGGCGGCCGTCGTGCCGGCGAGCGCGCGCGCCTCGCGCGCCAGGTGCGCCTGGTCCGCGTACCCGGCGTGCGCCGCCAGCGCCGCGAGCCCCTCGTCGGGAGCGGCGATCGCGCGGTCCAGGAGCCGCTGCAGCCGCAGCACGCGGTGCAGCGTCCGGGGCCCGTAGCCGACGTGCTCGAGGAACCGCCGACGCAGCTGCCGCTCGGACAGCCCGACCCGGTGGGCGAGCTCCGCGACGGCGACCGGTCCCGCGCCGGCGCGGGCCACGACGGCACGGACGGCGGGGTCGACCGGCGCGGCGCCCTCCGCCCGCCGGGCGACCGCGTCGACGAGCAGGCGCAGCCGCGCCGCGTCGTCCGGGGCGTGCGCCACCGCGTCGGCCAGCGTCCGGCCGTCGGGGCCCCAGAGCGCGTCGACGGGCACGCGCGCGTCGCGCAGGGCGTGGGCGGGGGCGCCGAGCAGCGAGGCCGCGCCGGGCCGCAGCCGCACGCCGACCGTGGTGCCGGTCGCGGGCGCGGCGCGCTGCGCCGTCGTGTCGGGGCCGGCGACGATCAGGCGGCCGGCGTGCCAGAGCACGTCGACGCAGCCGTCGGGCAGGACGAGCGTCCCCGCCTGTTCCCCCGCCCCGGGCGTCCGGCGCCACACGCACGCGGCGTGCGGGGCGACGACGGCGGGCGGCGGTGCCTCGGCGTACCCGCCCACCCGCCGGCCCTCAGTCCGCCGCGGTGCGGCTGGGCCGCTTGCGCGGACGGGTGCCGGCCGCCGCGATCTGCGCCTTCGCGGCCTCGGCCTCGGCCTGCTTCTGCGCCTTGCTCTTGTTCGAGCGCGGGCGGTCGTCGACCGGCGCGCGGCGGGTGGTCTCCCCCGCCGCCGCCCGGCTCGCGTCCGGGGTGACGATATCGCGCAGGAAGCGGCCCGTGTGCGACGCCTCGACCGCCGCGACCTGCTCCGGCGTGCCCTCGGCGACGAGCGTGCCGCCGCCGTCGCCGCCCTCGGGCCCGAGGTCGATCAGGTGGTCCGAGCACTTGATGACGTCCATGTCGTGCTCGATGACCACGACGGAGTTGCCGGCCGCGACGAGCCGCTGCAGCACGTCCAGCAGCCGCTCGACGTCGGCGAAGTGCAGGCCCGTCGTCGGCTCGTCCAGGATGTAGAGCGTCCGGCCGGTCGCCTGCCGCGCCAGCTCGTGCGCCAGCTTCACGCGCTGCGCCTCGCCGCCCGACAGCGTCGTCGCCGGCTGGCCCAGGCGGACGTAGCCCAGGCCGACGTCGCGGATCGTCTCGAGCCGGCGCCGGATCTTCGGCACGTTCGCGAAGTACTCGATCGCCTCGTCCACGGGCATGTCGAGCACGTCCGCGATCGACTTGCCCTTGAAGTGCACCTCGAGCGTCTCGCGGTTGTACCGCTTGCCGCCGCACTGCTCGCACGGGACGTAGACGTCCGGCAGGAAGTGCATCTCGATCTTGATCTGACCGTCGCCCTTGCAGACCTCGCAGCGGCCGCCCTTGACGTTGAACGAGAAGCGCCCCGGCTTGTAGCCGCGCGCGCGGGCCTCCGGCGTCTGCGAGAACAGCGTGCGGATGTGGTCGAAGATCCCCGTGTACGTCGCGGGGTTCGACCGCGGGGTGCGGCCGATCGGCGACTGGTTGACCTGGATGACCTTGTCCAGCGCCTCCATGCCGTCGATCCCGGCGTGGGCGCCCGGGCGCACGCGGGCGCGGTTGAGTTGCGCGGCCGCGCTCTTGTGGAGGATCTCGTTGATCAGCGTCGACTTGCCCGAGCCCGAAACGCCCGTGACGGAGCACAGGACGCCGAGCGGGATCGTGACGTCGAGGTCCTTCAGGTTGTGCTCGCGCGCGCCGCGGATGACCAGCTCGCCCGAGCGCTGCCGCCGCTCGTCCGGCACCGCGATCGCGCGGGCGCCGGAGAGGAACTGGCCGGTCAGCGAGTCCGGGTCGGCCTGGACCTCCTCGGGCGTGCCGTTCGCGACGACGCGCCCGCCGTGCTCGCCGGCGCCGGGCCCCATGTCGACGAGGACGTCGGCGCGCCGCATCGTCTGCTCGTCGTGCTCGACCACGAGCACGGAGTTGCCCAGGTCGCGCAGCCGCTCGAGCGTCTTGATCAGCCGCTCGTTGTCGCGCTGGTGCAGGCCGATGGACGGCTCGTCGAGCACGTAGAGGACGCCGACGAGCGCCGAGCCGATCTGGGTGGCCAGCCGGATCCGCTGGGCCTCGCCGCCCGAGAGCGACGCCGCGCCACGGTCCATCGTCAGGTAGCCGATGCCGACGTCCGCGAGGAACGTCAGCCGCTCCTTGATCTCGCGGACGATCAGCCGGGCGATCTGCCGCTCCGTCGCCGTCAGCTCGACCTCGTCGATCCAGCGCAGCGCCTTGTGGACCGACAGGCGGGAGAACTCGTGGATGCCCAGGCCGCCGACGAGCACCGCGCGCGGCCCGGGCTTCAGGCGCGAGCCCTCGCACTCGGGGCACGGCACCATCGACATGTACTCCTCGATCTTCTCCTTGACCGCCTCGGAGTCGGACTCGCGGTAGCGCCGCTCCAGGTTGGAGATCACGCCCTCCGCGCGCATCTTGTAGGTGCGCCGGCCGCCGTGGCGGTTGCGGAACCGCAGCGGCACGCGCTCGCCGTCGGGGTCGCCGAAGAGGATGCCCTCCTGCTCCTCGAGCGAGAGCTCGTTCCACGGGACGTCCATCCGGACGTCGAAGTGCTCCGCCAGCCCCTCCAGGAGCTTGCGGTAGAAGGGGTTCGGCGACGAGGACCACGGCTTGATCGCGCCGCCGTCGAGCGCCTTGCTGCCGTCGGGCACGACGAGGTCGGGGTCGACGATGAGCTGCGCGCCGAGGCCGGTGCAGCGGGGGCACGCCCCGTGCGGCGCGTTGAAGGAGAACGTCCGCGGCTCGATCTCCGGCATGGAGAAGCCGCACTCCAGGCACGCGAAGTTCTCGGAGAAGGTCTGCGAGGCCTCGACGCCCTCCGGGGCCTCCTCCCCCTCCCGCAGGACGAGCTCGATCTCGACGAGCCCCTCGGCCAGCCCCACGGCCGTCTCGACGGCGTCCGCCAGGCGCTTGCGGATGTCGTGCCGCATGACCAGGCGGTCCACGACGACCGCGACGTCGTGCTTGTACTTCTTGTCGAGGACGATCTCCTCGTCGAGCATCCGCAGGTCGCCGTCGACCTTGACGCGCCCGAAGCCCTCCGCCTTCAGGTGCGCGAACAGGTCGCGGAACTCGCCCTTCCGGCCCCGGACCTGCGGCGCGAGGACCATGAAGCGCGTGCCGTCCGGCAGCGTCATGAGCCGGTCGATGATCTGCTCCGCCGACTGGCCCGCGATCGGGCCGTGGCCGTTCGGGCAGTGCGGGTGCCCGATCCGCGCCCACAGCAGGCGCAGGTAGTCGTGGACCTCGGTCACCGTGCCGACCGTCGAGCGCGGGTTGCGCGACGTCGTCTTCTGGTCGATCGAGATCGCTGGCGACAGGCCCTCGATGGAGTCGACGTCGGGCTTGTCCATCTGCCCGAGGAACTGCCGCGCGTACGCCGAGAGCGACTCGACGTAGCGGCGCTGCCCCTCCGCGTAGATCGTGTCGAAGGCCAGCGAGGACTTCCCCGAGCCCGACAGCCCGGTGAGGACGACGAGGCTGTCCCGCGGGAGCTCGAGGGACACGTCCTTGAGGTTGTGCTCCCGTGCGCCGGTGACGACGATGCGACCGCTGCCTGCCATGTCCTGTGGAGTCTACGCAGGGGAACGGACGTTCGATCCCGGGGAACGCCCGTAGCCGGAATCCCCTGCGCGGAACGCCGTTCTTCGGGATCCCGAACACAGAGCGGGTGCATGGACGTTCGTTGGAACGCCGTTACGGCGAACGATACGCCGTACGGACCGATTGGCGTCGCGAATCGCTACCGGTGCGTAGCCGACTGGCGTACAGTGCCGGGCACGTCGCACCCCCGTGCGATGCGCCACACATCCCCAACCGCTCACAGGAACCCTCATGGATCCGACCTCCCCCCGGCTCCGGCGCTCACGCGCCGTCGCGGCGGTCGTCGCCGGCGCCGCCCTCGCGGGCGTCGCCGCGGCCCCAGCCTCCGCGGCGGAGCCCACCGCGTGCAGCGCGGACGCGCTCTCGCTGTCGCTCCTCGGCGGCCAGCCGATCACCCCGATCGCGGCCAACGCCGGCGCGAACGACTGCAAGAACGCCGACGGCCGCCTGATCGGCCTGAACGCCGTCATCGCGAACGTCAACGCCGTCGAGGCCACGACGCGCGTCGACAAGAGCAAGACCGCCACCGCGAACGCCCGCGTCGCCGGCCTGCGCGTGGGCGCCGGCCCGGCGGTCGACGCGCTCACGGGCCCGCTGACCTCGGGCGCCAACAGCATCCTGGGCAACAACGGCCCCCTGGCGTCGGTCCTGAACCCGCTGCTCGGCAGCAGCAGCCCGCTCGGCTCGCTGCTCGGCCCGCTCGGCGGCCTGTCGCTCGACCTGGGCGCGCTGACCGGTCAGGTCACGTCCGCGCTGCCCGGCGCCCTGAGCGCCGCGCTGCCGGACCTCGTCTCCGCCGGCGTGATCCAGTCGACGGCGACGGCGACGTGCTCGGCGGACGGCGGCAAGCTCGCCGGCGCCTCCCAGGTCGCCGACCTGCGCGTCCTCGGGCTCGGCGTGGACGCGAACGCCGCGGCCAACCAGGCGCTCAACCTCGACACGGCCAACCTCAACGTCGGCCGCATCCTGTCGGTCAACGACCTGCTGCGTGGCATCGTCATCGACGGCTCCTCCACGCCGCTGGGCGCCGTGGTGACGCTCCTCACCGGGTCGAACCGGATCAACGCCTACGACCTGCTGCACGCGCAGGGCGGCATCGTGGGCCAGCTCAACAGCGTGATCGGCCTGCTGACGCTCGGGCAGGTCTCGTCGATCGGCGCGCTCCTGGACCAGGTCACCGCGCAGCTGCAGCCGGTCCTGAACCAGCTCAACATCCCGATCCCGCCGGGTCTGCTCCAGGCGAAGATCGCGTCGAACGTCCAGACGACCCAGAACGGCACGCTCACGCAGTCCGCGCTGAACGTCTCGGTGTCGGCGCTCGGCCAGCCGATCCTGAACACGAGCCTGGCCAACGCCCGCGTGTCGACGAACAGCGCCGACTGCGGCGGCGCCGGCGGCGTGCAGGACACGCAGCGCTTCACCTCGCCCGAGGCCGAGGCGATCCTGCAGTGCTCGAAGAACCCGCTCACGCTGATCGACGTCGTGCCCTCGGGCGCGAAGGCGCTCGTGACCGGCGTCGCCCAGCGCAGCCTCGTCGGCAAGACCGCGACGATCTACCTGCGCGGCAAGAAGTACGGCACGACGAAGATCCGCTCGAACGGCACGTTCTCCGTCCGCGTCGCGAAGCCGCCGGTCGGCATCCGCTACACGAACGCGGCCCGGTACTACGCCAAGGCGGGCAAGAGCAAGACCCGCGCGCTGAAGTACTCGCGCCGCATGGTCGTGACGCGCATCGCCGCCGCCAAGGGCCGCGTGACCTTCAGCGGCCGCGTGGTGGGCCCGCGCTTCAAGGACCGCCCGACGATCCTCATCCGTCGCCGCGAGACCTGCAAGCGCTACAAGACGGTCGCCCGCGTGAAGCCGAGCGCGAACGGCACCTTCTCCGTCCGGATGAAGGCCCCGTCGGGCGAGAACGCCGCGGTCTACCGCGCCCAGACGGTCGTGCCCTCGGTGGCCGGCTCGACGAAGCGCCGCCCGACGTTCACGCTGCCGCGCGTCGTCGGCCTGAAGTAGCCCACCGGGCTCCCGGCGCGGCGGCCCGTCGCCGCGCCGGCCCGGCCGCGTCCCACCCCCGGGACGCACCCGTCCGCCGCCCCTCGGGGCGGCGGACCGCGTTCGGGGCTACGCCGCGCCGGCCTCGGCGGCCCGCAGGCGGTGCAGCTTGACGGCCAGCTCGAGCGACAGCAGGTCCTCATCCGCCACGGTCAGCGCCGTCAGGTGCTCGATCCGCTCGAGCCGCTGGCGCAGCGTGTTGGGGTGGATGCACAGGGCCCGCGCCGTCGGCACGACGCTGCGGTCGGCGAGGTAGCGCTCCAGGGTCCGCACCAGCTCGCTCCCGCGCTTGCGGTCGTACTCCCACAGACGCCGCACCGCGCGGGCGTGCCGCGCGTCCGGCTCGGCCTCGCCGCCGACGCCGACCAGGTAGCGGTAGACGCCCAGGTCCTCCCACGCCCGGCAGCCGCCCTCGGGCGCCAGCGCCCGGGCGACGCGGGCCGCGGACGCGGCCTCCGTCAGGCTGGAGCGCCCCGCCGCCAGTCCGGGCTGGACCGGCGACCGGCCGGCGGCGGCGGCCTCCTCGTGCGCCAGCCGATCCAGCGCGGCGTCGAGCGCGGCCAGCCCCGCGGCCCCGCCGTCCGGGACCGGCAGCAGGGCCCGCAGGCGATCGGGCCCGGGGTCGCACAGCACCCCCGGGACGGTCTGCCGCAGCCGCCGCTCCAGCCGGGCCGCCCGGTCCCACGCGGCTCCGCGGTCCAACGGGGCGAAGACCGCCACCACGTGGGGCCGGTCGGGGTCGACGCGCGCCGAGCGCGCCCGCTCGGCGACCCGGTCGGCGCGACCCTCCGCGATCGCGGCGAACAGGGCACGGACCAGGTGCTCCTCGGTCAGCCGCTCGAGGGCGTCGGCCGTGCGCAGCGCCGCGGCCAGCTGCGCGGCGACCGTGCCGAGCATCTCCCGCTCGTGGTCCTCGAGCGCCGCGGCCCGCTCGACGCTCACCGCGCCGGCGCCGTCCGGCAGCCGGACGGTCGCCGCGCCGCCGGGGGCGGGGCCTGCCGGGCCGTCCGTCGCGGCGGGGCTCCGCGCCGCGAGACGCAGCGCCCCGTCCTCGTCCTGCAGGAGCACCCGGCACGTCGCGGCGTCCACGAGCTCGCGGACGCCGTCCGCGGTCGCGGCCAGCAGCTCGGCGCGATCGGTCACGGTGGCCAGGCGCGCGACGAGCGCGACGAGGCGCTCGAGGGCGGCCGCGCGCCGGCGGTCCCGCGCCGCCGTGCGGGCGTCGTCCACGGCCCCGCCGACGAGCGCCGCGATCTGCGCGACGACGTCCAGGGTCTCCGGGCCCACGTCCCGCGGGGGCTCGGCGCGGACCGCCAGCACCCCGATCACGCCGCCGGCCCGCGCGCGCAGCGGCGCGGCCGCGGCGCAGCGGCCCGCGCCGACCGGCACCAGGACGGCGCGTCCGTGGCGCAGGACGCGCGCCCACGGCGCCGGGTCCGCGGGCGGCAGGGCACCGGTCGGTCCCGCGGCGGACGCCCGCACCACCAGGCGGTCCCCCGCGCGGAGCGCCAGGTCGGCCGCGCACCCCGTGGCGTGCGCGGCGGCGTCGGCGACGGCGGGCAGGAGCCGGTCGGGGTCCGCGGCGAGGCCGAGCGCCTCCGCCACCCGCAGGAGCGCGTCGGCCGCCAGCGGGGGCTCCGGGCCGCGCGGCGCACGCCGCGCCGGCGGGGCGAGGGGGACCGGGGCGGTCCTGGCGGAGGCGGGGCCCGACACGGCCCCGAACACTAGGTGCGGGCGCCGGGACCGCCGATGCGCCGTCGGGCCAACGTGGCAGGCGGCGCGTGGTGCACGTGGAGCATCGCCGCGCGCCGGCGGGCGCGCGGGCCGACGCGCCGCCGCCGGATCAGCGCACGCCGAGCAGGTCCACGACGAAGACGAGCGTCTCGTCCGGCTTGATGACGCCGCCGGCGCCGCGCTTGCCGTAGCCGAGCATCGGCGGGATGGTGATCCGGCGACGGCCGCCGACGCGCATGCCCTGCACGCCCTGGTCCCAGCCCTGGATGACCATGCCGCGGCCCAGGCCGAACTTGAACGTCTCGCCGCGGTCCCAGGACGCGTCGAACTGCTTGCCGTCCGACCAGGCCACGCCGACGTAGTGCACCTCGACGACCTTGCCCGCCACGGCCTCGTCGCCGTCGCCGACGACGAGGTCCTCCAGCTCGAGCTGGTACGACGGCGGGGTGTCCGCCGGCACGTCGACCTGGGGCTTCTCGTCGAGGCTCATGGCAGGGACGGTAGACGGCGGCGGGGCCCCGCGCCTCGCCCGTCCCCTACAGCTCGCGGATCACCGCGGTCCAGAGCTCGTTGAAGGTCGGGAACTGGGGCACGAAGTCCCGCAGCACCGCGAGCGGGATCTGCGCCTTGACCGCCAGCGCGGCGGTGTGGATCCACTCCCCCGCGTCCGGGCCGACGCCCCATGCGCCGACGAGCACGTCGCGCGCGGCGTCGACCACGACGCCGGCGCCGCCGAACAGGTCGCGGCCGTACGTCTCGGTGCGGTCCGTCGCGCTCAGGTCCACGTGGGCGGTGCGCACGTCGATCCCGCGCTCCTGCGCCTCGGCCGCGGTCAGGCCGACGCCCGCGATCTCGGGCTCGGTGAAGACCACGCGCGGCACGGCCCGCAGGTCGGCCACGGCGTCGCCGCCGAGGATCCGGTCGACGACCACGCGACCCTGGTAGCTCGCGACGTGCGTGAACTGGGCGACGCCGGTGACGTCGCCGATCGCCCAGATGCCGTCCGCGGCGCGGCAGGCGTCGTCGACCACGATCGCGCCCTTCTCGGTCCGCACGCCGTCGGGCGTCAGGCCCTCCGTGCGGGGCACGCGGCCGGTCGCCACCACCAGGCGCTCGACGTCGAGGACGTCGCCGTCCTTCGTGGTCACCTGGACGCCGCCGTCGTGGTGATGGACGGACGCGACCTCGGTGCCGGTGCGCAGGTCGACCCCCTGCTCCGCCAGCGCCCGGGCCGCGAACGCGGACACCCGCGGATCCTCGCGCCGCAGGACGCGGTCGGAGCGCTGCAGGACGGTGACCCGCGAGCCCAGGTCGGCGAGGTACTGCGCGCACTCGAGCGCGACCGCGCCGCCGCCGACGACGACGCACGACGCGGGGACGGCGGAGAGCGACGTGACCTCGCGGTTCGTCCACACCTGCGCGCGGTCGAGGCCGGGGTAGTCGGGGACCGCGGCGCTCGTGCCCGTGGCGATCACGACGTGCTCGCAGGTCAGCTCGCGGTCGCCGACGACCACGCGGCCGGCGGCGGGGACCGTCGCGGTGCCGCGCACGAGCTCGACGCCGGTGCCCTGGAGCCACTCGGCCTTCGCGCCGTCGTCCAGGCCGGAGTTCATGTAGTCGCGGTAGTCGCGGATCGCGTCCCACTCCTCCGTCGGCACGGACACGCCAGCGACGTGCCGCGCCTGCGTGCGCAGCTGGCTGGGCCGCAGCAGCGTCTTCGACGGGATGCACGCCCAGAACGGGCACTCGCCGCCGACGAGCTCGGCCTCGACGAGGGCCACGCGGCGGCCCGCCGCGACCAGGGCGGGCGCGACGGCGCGGCCGCCCGGGCCGCTGCCGACCACGACGACGTCGAAGTGGTCGCCGCTGTCGGGGGTGCTGGGACCGGCCATGGGAGAGCTCCGTTCGGGGTGGGACGGCGACGCGCGTCGCCGGCGTCACAGGACACTACCCCGCGCCCCTGGCGTCGACCGTCGGACGACTGCGCCGTCGGCGCCGCGTCGCGGGACGCCGCCCGGGCGCTCAGGAGAGCGAGAGCTCCTGCAGGTCGAGCTGCCGCTCGAGCACCCGCAGGTCGGCGTCGCTCAGGCGTCCCGCGTCGCGGCGCCGCAGCAGCTCCTCGCGCTGGGCGTCGATGATCGCCTGGCGCAGGACGCCGACCGCGGCCCGCCGGCCCGTCCACTCCTGGAGCGCGACGTCGTCGTCCAGGCGTGCGCGCATGCGTCCGCGGGCGCGGTCGAGCTGCTCCCGGACGCCGCGCACGACCTCGTCCGGCAGGTCCTCGACCTGCGCCACCTCGTCCACGCGCGCGACCGCGGCCTCGAGCGCCGCCACCCGCGCCTCGCCGCGCATCCGCGCGTCCGCCTCGCCGGGGCTCTCCAGCCGCAGGCCGCGCAGCACGGGGCCGAAGGTGAGCCCCTGTCCGACGAGCGTGACGAGCACGACCGCGAGCGCGCAGAACACGACGAGGTCGCGCTCGGGGAAGGACGCGGGCAGCGCGTAGACGGTGGCGAGCGTGATCACCCCGCGCGTGCCCGCCCACCAGAGCGCCACGCCCTCGCGCCCGCCGAGCGGGGTGCGGCGCCGGAGCACGAGCATCCACCACAGCCGCACGAGCAGCACCGCGGCGAGCGTCGCCCCCGTCGCCGCGGCGACCGTGCCCGCGTCGTAGGCGCGCAGGCCGTCCAGGACGTCGGGCACCTGCTGGCCGATGAGCAGGAAGACGTAGCCCTCGAGCAGGTACTCCACGAGCCGCCAGACCGCGCCCGTCTGCAGGCGGCTCTCGCCGGTGCCCAGCCGCGCGCCCCCGTGGGCGACGAGCAGGCCGGCGACGACGACGGCCAGCACGCCCGAGCCGTGGGCGGTCTCGGCCAGCGCGTACGCGGCGAACGGCGTGGCGAGCGAGACGGCGTTGCGGACGAGGGAGTCCTCGACGGCCCGCTCGATCAGCGTGACGCCGGCCGCCACGGCGGCGCCCGCGGCGACGCCGCCGACGACCGCCAGCAGGAAGCGGCCCACGCCCTCGCCCGCCGAGAAGCCGCCGCCCGTCGCGGCGGCGACCGCCAGGCCGTACAGCGTCAGGGCGGTCGCGTCGTTGAGGAGCCCCTCCCCCTCGACCAGCGTCGTCAGGCGGCGCGGCAGGCCGGCGCGGCGTCCGATCGCGAGCGCCGCGACGGGATCGGGCGGCGCGACCGCGGCGCCCAGGGCGAGCGCGGCGGCGAATCCGATGGCCGGCACCGCCGCGTCGACGGCGCCGGCGACCGCGAAGGCGGTCACGAGGACGAGCGCCACGGAGAGCGAGCCGACGATGCGCGCGTTGGCCCGCAGCTCGAGCAGGCTGGCGCTGCGCGCGGCGGCGAAGAGCAGCGGCGGGATCACGAGCTCGAGCACCAGCTCGGGCTCCAGGCGCTCCGTCGGCCCGGGCACGACGCCGACCACGAGGCCCGCGGCGACGAGCAGCACTGCGGCGGGCAGGCCGCTGCGGTCGGCGGCCACGCGCGTGACCAGGATGACCGCGAGCGACGCCAGGACCGTCCAGGTCGTCGTCACGGGCGCCGCCTCCCGGGGCGGGTGCGGCGGCGGTCGGGGAGGCGGGGGCGCACGCCCCGATCCCATCACGCCGGAGGCCGCGGCGCGCGGCCGCCAAGCCTCGGGACTACGAGGGCCTGGTGGTGCCGATGGGGTCGCCCGTCCCGTTCTTCCGCGGGTCGCCGGGGAAGTCGTAGAAGCGGCCGGGCGCCTTGCCGCGCGCGTCGATGCCCACGCCGAGGCGCTGGACGGCCTTCGTCGCGGACGCGGCGCTGCGGTACTTGAAGCTCTCGAACCCCTTGTTGTTCGGCACCTCGGTCGACCCGGACAGCTGCGCGCTGGCGAAGCGCGCGAGGACGCGGTGCTCGGCCTCGGTGCCCAGCGCCTCGGAGAGCAGCCGCGCGTCGCGAGCGTCGCGCCGGCGGGCCGCCGCGGTCACGCCGGTCAGGTACGCGCTGATCTCGATCTCCTCCTGCTGGGCGATCGTGGCGAAGAGCCCCGCGCCGTTCCCGCCGAAGGCCGCCTCGGGGATCCAGAAGCGGTTGGTCAGCTGCCGACCCCCGATGGAGCGCAGCGCCTGCAGGTGGACGAACTCCGTCGTGTTCGCCGCGCGCAGCACGCCGAGGAACGCGGCAGAGGGCGTTCCGGGCGCCCGGCGGATGGCCTCGGACAGAAGCGTGACGCCGAACGCCTCGAACGTCGCCAGGGTGTCGACGATGTCGCCGCGGGTGCGCGTGGCGGCGGTCGCGCCGCCCGGCAGGGCGAGGGCGGTGCCGGCGGCCAGCAGACCGCCGGCCTTCAGCAGCATTCCGCGGCGGCTGTCGCCGTCCGCGACGACCTCGCCGAGGACCTGGTCGACGCTGTCGAGGGTCTCGGCGTCGGTCGGGATCTCGTGGTCCGTGCGCATGGGGGCTCCTTGGGGGATGGGGCGCGGGATGCGGCGTGGCTACCCGCGCCGTGGACGGCGTAACCCCGACCGGCGTCCTCGCGGCCCGCGTGACCGTCGGCGCGCCCGGGTACGGGCCGCCCGTGCCGTCCCCCGCGCCGCCGACTCCGACCACCCGCCCCGCCGGGACGCGCCAGCCTCCAACGACCGTCGGGCGTGCCCGCGGCGCCGTGTGGGCCGCCGGCGTCGTCCTCGCGCTGCTGGCCGGGGCCGCTCCCGCCGCGGCCGCGCCGGCCGACCCCTTCGCCGGCGGCCACCGTCCCTACCGCGATCCCGACGCGCCCGCGGCGCGCCAGGCCGCGGAGTGGCGGGCGTCGCGCCCCGGCGACGCGCGCCTGATGGAGCGCATCGCCCGCCGGCCGGTGGCGAGGTGGCTGACCGATCCGGGGACGGACGCCTCGGGCGCGGCCGGCGAGCTCGCCGGGCGCGCCCGCGCCGCGGACGAGGTGCCGGTGGTCGTCGTCTACGGCCTCCCCCAGCGCGACTGCGGGGCGTCCTCCGCCGGCGGCGCCGGGTCCGCCGCCGCGTACCGCCGCTGGGTGCGCGGCATCGCCGCCGGCCTGGCGGGCGGGCGCGCGGCCGTCGTCCTGGAGCCGGACGCCGTGGCGGGCTGGGACTGCCTGCAGGCCCCCGACCGCGCCCGCCGGGCGACGCTGCTCCGCGGCGCCGTGCGGACGCTGGCCGGCCGCGGCGTCGCGGTGTACCTGGACGCCGGTCACGGCGGCTGGCGTCCGGCGGCCGAGATGGCCCGCCGCCTGCGCCGGTCCGGCGTCGCGCGGGCGCGCGGGGTGGCCGTGAACGTCTCGAACTACCGAACGACCGCGGAGTCCGCGCGCTACCTGCGGGCGCTGCGCGTCCACCTCCGGGGCCTGCACGGGGTGATCGACACCTCCCGCAACGGTCGCGGGCCGGCCCCGGGCGGCGCCTGGTGCAACCCGCCGGGGCGCGGGCTCGGCGCCGCGCCGACGGTGCGCCCGCGACGCGCCGGCGTGGACGCGCTCCTGTGGATCAAGGCGCCCGGCGAGTCCGACGGCCCCTGCAACGGAGGGCCGCCCGCCGGCCAGTGGTGGCCGGAGGGGGCCCTCGACCTGGCCCGCCGCGCCCGCTGAGCGGGGGCGGCTGGGCCCGCGGCCTCAGGCGGTGGAGGCCGCCTCCCACAGGTCGATGCCGCCGTCGACGGCGTGCGGCTCGATCGCGGCGAGCTCGTCGGCGGAGAACTCCAGGCCCCGCACCGCCGCGAGGCTGTCCTCGAGCTGGGCGACGCTCGAGGCGCCGATGAGCGCCGACGTCACGCGCGGGTCGCGCAGCGTCCAGGCGATCGCCATCTGCGCGAGCGACTGGCCGCGGCCGGCGGCGATCTCGTTCAGCGCGCGGATGTGGCCCAGGTTCTCGTCCGTCAGCCACTCCTGCGCGAGCGACTTGCCGTCGGCGGCGCGCGAGCCCTCGGGCACGCCCTGCAGGTACTTGTTCGTCAGGAGGCCCTGGGCGAGCGGCGAGAACGCGATGCAGCCCGCGCCGACCTCCTCGAGCGCGTCCAGCAGCCCGTGCTCCGGGCGCCGGTTGAGCATGGAGTAGTTGGGCTGGTGGATCAGCAGCGGCGTGCCGAGCCCTCGCAGGATCTCGGCGGCCTGCCGCGTGCGCTCCGGCGAGTACGACGAGATGCCGACGTACAGCGCCTTGCCCTGCTGGACGGCGCTGTGCAGCGCGCCGCACGTCTCCTCGAGCGGCGTCTCCGCGTCGAAGCGGTGCGAGTAGAAGACGTCGACGTAGTCGACGCCCATGCGCGTCAGCGAGGCGTCCAGGCTGGAGAGCAGGTACTTGCGCGATCCGCCGTCGCCGTACGGGCCGGGCCACATGTCCCAGCCGGCCTTCGTCGAGACGACGAGCTCGTCGCGGTGGGCCGCGAAGTCCTCGCGCAGGATGCGGCCGAAGTTGACCTCGGCCGAGCCCGCCGGGGGCCCGTAGTTGTTGGCCAGGTCGAAGTGGGTGACGCCCAGGTCGAACGCCCGGCGCAGGATGGCGCGCTGGCTCTCGATCGTGCGGTCGTCGCCGAAGTTGTGCCACAGGCCGAGCGAGATCGCGGGCAGCAGCAGCCCGGAGCGGCCCGTGCGGCGGTAGGGCATCCGGCCGTCGTAGCGGCCGGCGTCGAAGGCGCCGCTCACGCCGCGTGCTTCCAGATCACGTACATCTTGCGGACGGTCTCGCGGACCTTCCAGCGGCCGCGCCACCCGTCGGGCGTGACGAACGAGACGCCGGGGCGCAGCTCGATCGTCGTGCCGTCCTCGCTCGTGATGGTCGCCTCGCCCTTCAGGACGAGCATGACCTCGCTGGCGCCGAACTTGTCGCCGGCGAACTCGCCCGGGGTGACCTCCCACACGCCGGTCTCGGCGACGTCGTCGCTGTAGAGCTCGGTGTAGAACGCCTGGGGCTCGCCCTCGCGCACGTCGTCCAGCTCGTGCGCCGTCTTCAGCTCGAGGGTCAGCAGGTCGGGGTTGGCCACGAGGGCCGGGCCGTCGGTGGGGGTGCTCATGGGGGTCCTGTGTCTGTCGGGATGGGGGGCCGCCGCGGGGCCGATGGCGCGCGGGCGGACGGGTCGCCCCGCCGCCGGGCGGGCTCGCGCCGTCCGGGGAGGGGCTCGGTGCGGCCGGGGCTACTTGGCGCCCAGGCCGGTGATGCGGTCGATCGCGGCGGTCCAGCGCGGGCTGCGGCCCCGGCGGGCGGCGACGCGGTCGGCCAGGCCGTAGGCGGCGTCGCCGGCGCGGGCCCCGATGCGGACGAGGGGGTCGCGCGGCCACTCCGGCGAGGGGTGGTTGATCCACGGGTAGCGAACGAGCTCGCTGTCGCGGCGCAGGATCAGGTCGGTCATCGTGCGCGCCGCGAAGTTCGAGGCGCAGACGCCGTCGCCGTAGCCGCCGGCCCAGGTGACGCCCCGCTCCGGCTCGTGGCCGACGATCGGCGCCCAGTCGCGCGTGGCGCCCCAGACGCCGCCCCAGAAGTGCGTGATCGTCGCGTCCTTGGCGGCCGGCAGCATCTCGGCCAGGGCCACGCGCAGCATCTCGTGGACGCGCGGGTCCAGGATCTCCGCCTCGTCCATGCCCTTCTGCCGGGGCTGGAAGCCGCCGCGGCCGCCGATGGCGATGCGGTCGTCCATGGTGCGCTGGCAGTAGACGTTGCGGTTGAGCGCGTCGCCCCAGACCTCGCGGCCCTCCCAGCCGCCGAGCTCCTCGAAGACCTCGGCGGGCAGCGGCTCGGTGGCGATGATCTGCGACGTGAGCGGCTGGATGCGCCGGCCCTCCGTCGGGATCTGCAGGGTGTAGCCCTCGGTGCCGCGCACGACGTGCTCGCAGCGGACGTCGCCGCGCGCCGTGTGCACGACGCCGCGCTCGATCCCCGTCACCTCGGTGCCCTCGTAGATCGTCACGCCCAGGCGCTCGACGACCTCGGCCAGGCCGCGGGCCAGCTTCGCCGGCTGGACGCGCGCGCAGTACGGCTCGAGCTTCGCGCCCAGGGCGCCGCTGATCTGCACCCGCTCGGCCAGCTCCTCGGCCGACAGCCAGCGCGAGAACTCCTCGCCGAAGCCCTTCGCGTGGTCCTCCGCCACCCCGGCGCGCATGGCCTTCGCCTGCTCGAAGGTGCGCGCGACGTTGAGCGCGCCGCCCTTCACGAAGCCGGCGTCGATGCCCTCGGCGGCCAGCGTCTCGCCGATGACGTCGACGGTGCGGTAGTTCTCCTTCTTCATCGCGAGCGCGAGCTCGCGGGAGCTGCCGTTCTTGGCGTAGCCGTCGACCGAGCCGTTCAGGTGGCCGTAGCACCAGCCCCCGTTGCGCCCGGACGCCCCGGCCCCGGCGATCCACCGCTCGAGCACCGCGATCCGCAGCGACGGGTCGGCCTTCTTCAGGTAGTAGGCGCTCCACAGGCCCGTGAAGCCCGCGCCGACGATCGCGACGTCCACGTCCGTCGGACCGGGCAGCGGAGCGCGGGGCGTCAGGTCGCCGGCCTGCTCGAGCCACAGGCTCAGACCGGCGTACTGGGGCGCGGGGGTTCCGGACATGCGGCGCACCGTACCACGGTTCTGATAGCGCTACCACTATCCGCCCGCCGCGCGGCTCGGAACCCCACCGCGCCGCCCCGGGCGGCGCTCGACGACCGACCCGCCGGACCGACGCGTACGGTGCCCTCATGCACCGCGAGGAGCTCGCCGAGATCGTCGCCGACGAGGCCCTGCCCGACGCCGTCGCGGCGGCGCTGCTCCGGCACGCGCGACCGGCCGTCCTGCTCATGGCCGACGGGGCGCCCCGCGCGGTTGGCGCGTCGAAGGGCGGGGGCCGGCCCGACCTGCCCGTGGGGACGCCGTGGCCGACGCTCCCCGGCCGCGACCACCCGTACGTGTTCCTGCTGCAGCTGCGCCTCGCCGACCTGCCCGACCTGGGCGACCTGCCGCGGGCGGGACTGCTGAGCGTCTCGATCGGCTGGGACCCCGACTGCGGCGAGCTCGACGGCGCGGCGCTGGTGCGCGTGGTCCCGGACGGCGAGGAGCTGCGGCCGGTCGATCCCCCGCCGGCGCTCGTCGCCACGGAGGACCTGGAGGACGGGCTGCTCCGCGAGATGGCGCTCCGTCCGCTCCTGACGTGGACGCTGCCGACCGCCACGGAGCTGCTGCGCCTGGAGCCCGGCCTGCCGCGGGTCCGGGGGGCGTTCGGCGACGAGACGCCCGAGGGCTACGACCTCGAGACCCAGGAGGCGCTGGCCGATGGCCTGGCGAGCGGCGACACCCTCGCCGGTCCCGAGGCGCAGCTCCTCGGCTGGGGGCACGCGGGCGCGCAGGGCGAGGACGTCGAGGCCGAGATCGGGCGCGCGGCGAGCGGGTACGACGACGAGCACGAGCTCGCCCGCGCACCGTGGCGCATGCTGCTCGAGATCCCGTCCGCCGAGCTCATCCCCTCGTTCGGCGACGGCGGCACCGGCTGGGTCGCGCTCCCCGCCGAAGACCTGCGGGCGGAGCGGTGGGACCGCGCGTTCACCCTCGGGTCGACCGGATGAGCGCCGCCCGGCCCGCCCGCGGTGCGGCGGCGGCGCCCGCGGGCCCCGCCGTGGGCCGCCGATAGGCTCCCCGTCCGATGAGCAAGGACGCGGGCCGGCCGGCCGCCACGCCGACCGTCAACGACGTCGCCAGCGAGGCCGGGGTGTCCTTCGCCACCGCCGCCCGCGCCCTCGGCGACTACGGGTACGTCAGCGCGAAGGCGAAGGCGAAGGTCGAGGCCGCCGCGGTCGCGCTCGGGTACCGCCGCAACGACGTCGCCCGCGCCCTGGCGTCGGGCAGCACGCGCACCGTCGGCCTGGTGGTGGGCGACATCGAGAACCCGTACTTCGCGGCGGCCTCGCGCGGCGTCGCGGCCGTGCTCGAGCCCGCCGGGTACACGCTGCTGCTCGCCAACTCCGACGAGGACCCCGAGCGCGAGCGGCAGGCGGTCGACGTGTTCTCCACCCGCGTCGACGCGCTCGTGCTCTCCCCCGCTCGCAGCTTCGACAAGCACCGCACGCGCGACGTCGGCAAGCCGCTGGTGCTGCTGGACCGCACGGTGCGCGGGCTCGACGTCGACAGCGTCGGCGTCGACAACGCCGCGGCCGCGGCGACCGCCGTCGAGCACCTGGTCGGCCTGGGCCACCGGCGCATCGGCGTGATCGCCTCGCCGAGCGACATCAGCTCGACCGCCGACCGCCTGCGCGGCTTCCGCGCCGCCCTGCGCCGGGCGGGCATCGCGCCGGACCCCGCGCTCGAGGCCGCCACCCGCGACCACGCCGGCGACCCCGAGGACGCCGCGCTCGCGCTGCTCGACCGGCCTGCGGACGAGCGCCCCACGGCGGTCTTCACCACGGAGAACGTCGTCACGGGTGGCACGCTGCGGGCGGTGCGCCGGCTCGGCCTGACGATCCCCGCCGACCTGTCGATCGTCGCCTTCGACGACACGGACTGGCTGCCGCTCATGGAGCCGCCGATCACGGTCGTGCGGCAGCCCGTCGTGGACCTGGGTCGCCGCGCCGCCGAGCTGCTGCTCGAGCGGCTCGACGGGACGTCCGGACCGGGGCGGCGCACCGTCCTGCCGACCGAGCTGGTCGTGCGCGGGTCCTGCGCCTCTCCCCGCACGCGATAGCACCTCGCCGGCCGCCCGGGGCCGTCACGGCGGCGGAGATCCGTGGGTGATAGCGGTCTCAATGTCGACTTGCCGATGACTGATAGCGCTGTTAGGTTCGCGGAAACCGGTTCCAGCAACCGGTTTCGTGAGATGAACCACAGACCGCCTTGGGTGAGGGCGGTCGCGAAGAGGGGGCGGGCACGCGATGAGCGTGGACTCGGAATTCGACGTGCGCTTTCGCGGCGTCACGAAGCGCTTTGGCGAGGTCGTCGCCGTCGACGACCTGGATCTGGACATCCGCAAGGGCGAGTTCCTCTCGCTCCTCGGGTCGTCCGGCTGCGGCAAGACGACGTCGCTGCGCATGATCGCCGGCTTCGAGCAGCCCTCGAGCGGCTCGATCCTCATCGGCGGCGAGGACGCCGTCGGAACGCCGCCGTACCGCCGCGACGTCAACACGGTCTTCCAGCACTACGCGCTGTTCCCGCACATGACCGTGCTGGACAACGTGGCCTACGGCCTGAAGCAGCGGGGCGTGGAGAAGGGCGAGCGCCTGCGCAAGGCGCAGGAGGCGCTCGAGCTGGTGCACCTGCAGGGCCGCGAGCGGCGCAAGCCCCGCGAGCTCTCCGGCGGCCAGCAGCAGCGCGTCGCCCTGGCCCGCGCGCTCGTCATGCAGCCGCGCGTGCTGCTGCTCGACGAGCCGCTCGGCGCCCTCGACCTGAAGCTCCGCAAGGACATGCAGGTCGAGCTCAAGCGCATCCAGCAGGAGGTCGGCATCACGTTCGTCTACGTGACGCACGACCAGGGCGAGGCCATGTCGATGAGCGACCGGATCGCCGTCATGTGCGACGGGCGCATCGAGCAGCTCGCGGCGCCCGAGGAGATCTACGACCGGCCCGCGTCGGAGTTCGTCGCGAACTTCATCGGCGAGATGAACATGCTGCGCGGCCAGCTGCGTGAGACCGCCAACGGCCACGCCGTCGTCGACGTGCCGGGCGGCACCGTCGTCGCCCGCACCGACGGCACCCACGCCGCCGGCGACGTGACGGTCGGCATCCGCCCCGAGCGGATCCGTCTGGCCGGGGTCGGCGACGACGCCCGCGGCGCCAACAGCGTCGAGGCCACCGTCATCACCCGCATGCAGCTCGGCAGCGCGATCCAGATCGTCGCCGACGCCGGCGACGGCGCCGAGCTGACCGCCCTCGTCCCCCGCGCCGGCACGGACGCCGACGCCGACCACCTCGCGCCCGGCGACCGCATCCGCCTCGCCTGGCCCGAGACCGCCCCGATCCTCCTGGCCGCCTGAGCGCGCCGACACCCGAGCGAGAGACCGCACCATGAGCATCAACGACGACGAGATCCGCATCCTCGCCCCGGTCGAGAGCAAGCGCCGCTTCGACCGCGTCGCCCGCCTGTCCCAGGAGAACGCGCTGCGCACGACGGGCGCCCGCCTGTCCCGCCGCCAGGCCCTCGGCCTGGGCGCGATGGCGCTGCTGGTCGCCGGCTGCGGCGGCGGCTCCTCCTCGTCCTCCACCTCGTCCGGCGGCGGCGCGAAGGCCTCGGGCCTGGCCGGCAAGCCGCTGGAGAGCGACCTCCTGATCTACAACTTCTCGGAGTACGTCGACCCGAAGGACATCAAGGCCTTCATGAAGGCCAACGCCGGGACGACGGTCAAGGAGACCTACTACTCGTCCACGGACGAGATGGAGGCCAAGGTCAAGGCCGGCGGCGGCGACTACGACATCATCGTCCCGGGCCAGAACTCCATCCCGGTCCTGGGTCAGGGCGGCCACCTGTACGAGCTCGACCACGAGCTCCTGCCGAACCTGAAGAACCTGCAGCCCCAGTGGCGCGGCCTCGAGTACGACAAGGAGAACACGTACTCCGTCGTCAAGAACTGGGGCTACACCGGGTTCTTCTACCGCAACGACGTCCTGGACGAGCAGCCCAAGACGATGATGGAGTTCTTCGAGCTGCTACCGACGGCGGTGAAGAAGGGCCGCACGAACATGCTCGAGGGCACCACCCTCGTCATCGGGTCGGCGATGATCGCGCTGGGCCTGGACCCCGACTCCGAGAACCCGGCGGACTACGACAAGGCCGTCAAGTTCCTGCAGCCGCTCGCGAAGTCGATCAAGACGCTGGACGCCTCGACCGTCCGCGCCGACGGCGCCGCCGGCCGCCTGGTCCTCAGCCAGGGCTGGAGCACCGACATGACGCTGATCGCGTCCGAGAACAAGAACGTCACGGCGGTCGCGCCGGACGGCCCGGCCGAGCGCTGGGCCGACAACTGGTCGATCCTCGCCGACGCGAAGCACCCCGTCGCCGCGCACGCCTGGATCAACTACATGCTCGACCCGAAGGTCGCGCTGCGCGAGATGAAGTACACCGGCGCGCCGACGCCCGTCGCGCCCGCCTGGGACCTGCCGGGCGCCGAGAAGTACCGCGACAACCCGCTGGTCAACGTGCCGCAGGAGAAGCTGAACAACTACAAGTTCATCCTCTCCCCCTCGCCGAAGGTCCTCAACCTCCGACAGCAGGCGTACGAGAAGTTCCGGGCCACGCGATGAGCACCCAGAACGCCCACAGCGTGCCGACCGCCTCGCCGGCGGCCGGCCCGCCGGCCGGGAAGCCGCGACGTCGCCGCGTGCGGACGTTCGGTCCGCGGTACCCCAGCTGGCTGGCCTCGCCGCTGCTCCTCTACTACCTGCTGCTGTTCGTCGCGCCGCTGGTCATCCTGATCGCGTTCGCGCTGGCGAAGCAGGGCGACTCGTTCGCCGGGGACCAGATCCTGTACGGCTTCTACTGGGAGAACTTCTCGGAGCTGTTCGACGACCTGTACCTGCGGGTCTTCGGGCAGACGATGCTGCTCGCGTTCGGCGGCACGGTCGCCACGGTCGCGGTCGGCTTCCCGCTCGCGTACTGGATGGCGCGCCACGTCCGCACGGACCGCAAGGGCCTGATCGTCCTGCTCGTGATGATCCCGTTCTGGACGTCGTTCCTGGTCCGGACGTTCGCCTGGAAGCTGCTGCTCGACGGCGACGGCCCGTTCGCGGGCGCGCTGGGCCTGGACATCCTCTACTCGTGGAAGGCCGTCCTGATCGGCCTCGTCTACGGCTACCTGCCGATGTTCGTGCTGCCGGTCTACGCCGCGCTCGAGCGGATGGACTGGACGCTCGTCGACGGCGCGAAGGACCTCGGCGCCAAGCCGTGGACCGCGTTCCGCCAGATCACCTTCCCCCTCACCCGTCCGGGCCTGCTGGCGGGCACGCTGCTCGTCTTCATCCCGATGGCCGGCGAGTACGTCATCCCGCAGCTGCTGGGCGGCGGCCGCTTCCTGTTCGTCGGCAACGTCATCCAGGGGCAGTTCATCGGCGCGTCCAACTGGCCGTTCGGGGCCGCGGTCTCCATCGGCCTGATGGCGATCCTGTCGATCTTCGTCGTGCTCTACGTCGTCTCGGCGACGAAGGAGGAGCAGTTCGGTGCATAACGCGATCTTCCGCCGCCGCCTGCTGAGCGGCTGGGGCGTCCTCGTCCTGCTGTTCCTCTACCTGCCGATCGCGGTCGTGATCGCCTACGCCTTCAACACGGGCAAGGACGTCTCGAACTGGACCGGCTTCTCGTTCCACTGGTTCCTCGACGCGTGGGAGACGCCGCGCTACCAGAACGCGCTGCTGCTCTCGCTGAAGATCGCGGTGCTCAACGCGATCATCGCCACGCTGCTCGGCACCCTGGCCGCGCTGGCGCTCGGCCGCTCCCGGTCGCGCTGGCGGATCCCGTTCACGACGCTGATCTTCCTGACGCTCGTCGTGCCCGAGATCGTCATCGCGGTCGCCTCGCGCATCTTCTTCGTGAAGGCGCACGAGTCCCTGGCGATCTTCCCCGCGCTGTCGTGGAAGACGATCCTGCTGGCTCACGTCGTGTGGAGCTCGGCGGTCGTCGTGCTCATCGTCCGCTCGCGGTTCACGAGCATGGGGCCGTCGCTGGAGGAGGCGAGCTTCGACCTGGGCGCCGGGCCGATCTCGACGTTCCGCCAGGTCACGCTGCCCCGCCTGCTGCCCGCGATCGTGGCCGGCGCGCTGCTGTCGTTCACGATGTCCTTCGACGACTACGTCCTGTCGGTCTTCACGGCCTCGGGCGACGCGGAGACGTGGCCGATGGCGGTCTTCAACGACGTGCGCTTCGGCGTCACGCCCGCCGTGAACGCCATCTCCACCGTCATGTTCCTGATCGTCGCGATCGGCATCGCCGGGGCGATGTGGTTCGTCTCCCGCAAGGGCGGCGACCCCGCGAAGGAGCTCTCGGGTGGACGCGGCTGACGGCGTGCCGGTCCGCCGCCGCGGGCCGGCCCGCCGGAGCGGCGGGCGCGCCACGATCGCCGACGTCGCCCGCCGCGCGGGCGTGTCGAAGGCGACCGTGTCGCGCTCGCTCAACGCCCCGGACTCCGTCCACCCCGAGACGCGCGACCACGTGCTGGCCGTCGTCGACGAGCTGGGGTTCGCGCCCAACCTCAACGCGCGCAGCCTGACGACGGGCCGGACGCTCGTCGTCGGGGTGGTGCTCTCCGACATCCAGGTGCCGTTCTTCACCTCGGTGGGGCGCGCGATCCAGAACGTCGCGCACGAGGGCGGCTACCTGACGCTGCTGGGCAACTCGGACGAGCGGCCCGAGGTCGAGGACGAGCTGGTGCGGGCGTTCGCCGCCCGCATGGTCGACGGCCTGATCGTGACCCCCGCGGCCGGCGACAACGCCGCGCTGCGGCAGGTCGCGCGCAGCGTCCCCGTCGTCACGCTCGACCGCATCGTGCAGGGCGTCCCGGGCGCACGGATCGTGTCGGACAACCACGCCGGCGCGCTCAACGCCTCGCGGCACCTGCTCGGCCTGGGCCACCGCAAGATCGCCTACCTGTCCTCGCCGCTGAACAAGTCCTCGGCGGTCGAGCGCTACCGGGGCTACCGGGACGCCCTCGAGGAGGCCGGCATCGCGTTCGACCCGCGCCTGCTGCGGGCCGGCACGTACGACGTGGACACCGTGGCGCGCGAGACGACCGCCCTGCTGACGGAGCACCGCCCGACGGCCGTGCTCACGTCGGAGGCGAGCGTCACGATGGGCGCGCTGCGCGCCGCGCAGGCCCTCGGCCTGCGGGTGCCGGAGGACCTCTCCGTCCTGGGCTTCGACGCCCTGGAGCTGACGACGCCCGAGCTGACCGTCGTCCTGCAGGACACGGAGCGGCTGGGCGCGGAGGCGATGCGCCGCCTGATGCGGCGGATCGACGCTCGGGCCGGCGGCCTGGACGGCGGCGACGGCGTCGACGTGGTCCGCGTGCCGACGCGGCTGATCGTGCGCGACTCCTGCGCACCCCCGCCGCCGGTCGCGGCGCTCTGAGGCGGGGCGGGCCCGGGCCATCCGGGACCGCCGCGCCGGAGGGCGCCCGGGCCCGCTCGCCGCGAGGAGACGCGGCGAGCGGGCCCGGGGGTCGTGGGGCGGAGCGGGTCGCGGGGCGGGGTCGTGTTCCGGCTCGGGTCCGCTCTCCGGCCCTGAGGCGGAGCGGGTCGCGGGGCGGGGTCGTGTTCCGGCTCGGGTCCGCTCTCCGGCCCTGAGGCGGAGCGGGTCGCGGGGCGGGGCCGTGTTCCGGCTCGGGTCCGGCATCCGGCCCCGAGGCGGAGCGGGTCGCGGGGCCGGGTCGTGTTCCGGCTCGGGTCCGCTCTCCGGCCCTGAGGCGGAACGGGTCGCGGGCCGGGTCGTGTTCCGGCTCGGGTCCGCTCTCCGGCCCTGAGGCGGAGCGGGTCGCGCGGCGGGGTTGTGTTCCGGCTCAGGTCCGGCATCCGGCCCTGAGGCGGAGCGGGTCGCGCGGCGGGGTCGTGTTCCGGCTCAGGTCCGCTCTCCGGCCCTGAGGCGGAACGGGTCGCGGGCCGGGTCGTGTTCCGGCTCAGGTCCGGCATCCGGCCCCGAGGCGGAGCGGGACGCGGGGCCGGGACGTGTTCCGGCTCGGGTCCGCTATCCGGCCCTGGGGCGGAGCGGGTCGCGGGACCGGGTCGTGTTCCGGCTCAGGTCCGCTATCCGACCCTGAGGCGGAACGGGTCCCGGGCCGGATCGTGTTCCGGCTCAGGTCCGGCATCCGGCCCTGAGGCGGAGCGGGTCGCGGGGCCCGGTCGTGCTCCGGCTCGCGTCCGGTATCCGGCCCCGAGCCAGAACGGGCCGCCGGGCAGCCCGCGGCCCGGCCGCCCCACCCGCGGCCCGCCTTCCCGCGCCGCCCCGCCCGCTACGCGGCCAGGGCGGCGCGGATCCGCTCGATGCTCTGCCGGACCGGCGGCAGCGGGTCGAGCCAGTAGCGGTCGCTGATGATCTCGAAGGACAGGTGGCCGGTGAAGCCGCCGGCCGCGAACTCGTCGAGGTAGCGCTCCATCGGCAGCTCGCCGTCGCCCCACGCCAGGTGGCCGCCCGGGGCGCCGTCGACGAAGTGGGCGTGCCACAGGCGGTCGCCGAACGCCGCGGTGTAGTCGGCGACGGTCTCCCCCGCGACGGCCATCGCCGGGATGTCGACGGCGGCGCCGAGCGCCGGGTGGCCGACGTCGTCGAGCATCCGGCGGATCTGCGCCGACGTGGTGATGACGTGCGACTCGACGGGCTGCAGCGCCTCGAGCACGCTCCTGATCCCGCGCTCGTCGGCGTAGGAGACGATGCGCGAGAGCGCGTCGGCGGAGCGCTTCCACACCTCGGCGTCGTCCTCGCCGACGTAGCCCCAGCCGGGCGTGAGGAAGAGCAGCGGCGCCCCGAGGCCGACGCAGGCGTCGACGCACTTCTCGAAGTAGCGGACGCTGCGCTCGCGGATCCGCTCCTCCCGCGCCGCGATGTTGATCGGGTACATGACCTGCTCGGGCGTGAAGCACGTGAGCTCGAGCCCGCGCGCCTCGATCTCGCGGCGAACGCGGTCGATGTCGGCGGCCGTGGCGTCCTCGACGTAGAGGTGCGGCGACACGCCCCACAGCTCCACCTTCCCGACCTCGAGGCTCGCCATGTCGTCGAGCCAGCGCTCGAGCGGGAAGCGCAGGTAGCTGAAGTTGCTCGCGCTGATCTGCGCGGGGTCGATCCGGTGCACGCGGTGGTCCCTCGGTCGGGGCGGCGGCCCGGGGTGGCCGCCGCCGTGTGGTAGCGCTATCAATATCGTCCCCGGCGAGCCGCCGCAAGGCGGGATCCGCGGCGCGACGGGCCCATTGCTGCGCTCGGCCGGCCGCCGCAATGCGGGATGCGCGGCGCGACAGGCCCGGTACTGCGCTCGGCCGGCCGCCGCAAGGGGGGGATCCGCGGCGCGACGACCCTGGCACTGCGCCCGGCCGGCTGCCGCAAGGCGGGATCCACCGCACGACAGGCCCAATGCTGCGCTCGGCCGACCGCCGCAAGGCGGGATCCGCGGAGCGAAAGGCCCGATGCTGCGCTCGGCCGACCGCCGCAAGCGGGGATCCGCGGCGCGACGGGCCCTAGTACTGCGCCCGACCGGCAGCCGCGACGGCCGCGCCCACCAGCGCGCCCGCGACCGCGAGCGCGAAGGCGGCCGGGGCGCCGCCGACGTCGACGAGCGCCCCGCCCAGGGCGACCCCGCCCGCGCCGCCGGCGGCCATCGCGGCCCCGCAGACGGTGAAGGCCTCCGTGACCGCCCCGTCCGGCGCGACGCGGCCGACGAGCGAGTACAGGCAGGAGAGCATCGGCGCCCACGCCAGGCCGGACAGCAGCGCGGCGACGAGGGCCAGCGGCAGGCTCGGCACGACGGCGAGCGGGGCGGTCAGCAGCGCGACGACGCCGAGCGTGACGGGGAAGCGCAGCGCGAGCGGCGAGCGCCAGGTGCGGGCCGCGTAGGCCAGGCCGCCGAGCAGGCTGCCGAAGCTCGCCAGGCCGAGCAGCGCGCCCGACGCGGCCTCGGCGCCCAGGTGGTCCGCCAGGCCGGGCAGCCCGACCTCGAGCGCCCCCATCGACGCGCCGGAGAGCGCCGACACCAGGACGAGGGTGCGGATCGCCGCCCGGCGCAGCAGCCCGGAGGGTCCGCCTCCGCGCGGCTGCCACCGCCGCGGCCAGGACAGGCTGGCGAACCACAGCGTCCCGCCGACGGTCACCGCCGCCATGAGCAGGACCGCGGCGGACGGCGAGACCAGCGTGACGACGCCGCCGGCCAGCAGCGGCCCGCTGGTCCAGATGACCTCCTGGACCGTCGCGTCGAACGCGAACGCCCGCTCCCGGGCGACGGGATCGCGGACGATCTCGGGCCACAGCGCGCGCAGGCACGCCGCGACGGGCGGGAGGGCCGCGCCGGCGAGCGCCGCCAGGCCGACGAGGACGCCGAGCGGCGCGCCGGCCCCCGCCGCGACGACGAGTCCCGTCAGCCCGGCTCCCTCGGCGAGCGCGCAGGGCACGAGCACGCGCACCTGCCCCAGCCGGTCGACGAGCCGGCCGAGCAGCGGCGCGGCGAGGGCCGTCGCGCCGCCGAACACCCCGACCACGACGCCCGCCGGCCCGTAGGACCCCGTCGCCTCGCGGGCGAGCAGCAGCAGCGCGAGGGTCATGCCCAGGGGGAGCCGCGCCAGGACGGAGCTCACGACGAGCGGCAGCACGCCGGGCGCCGGCAGCACGCGGCCGCCGGTCACCGCCACGCGATCACCGTCATGATCGGGGCGTGCGGCGTGCGACTCGGGTGACAGACGGACGTGATAGCGCTACCATAGCGCCCGTGCACCAGGGGGACGGAGACGGCGTCATCGTCGTGGCGGGCGAGGCGCTGATCGACCTCGTCCCGGCCGCGGACGGACGCGTGGCGGCGCACGCCGGCGGCGGCCCGTTCAACGCCGCCCGCGCGGCCGCACGGCTCGGCGCGCCGGCCGCGTACCTGGGCCGGCTGTCGTCGGATCCGTTCGGCGTCCGCCTGCGCGCCGCGCTGCAGGACGACGGCGTCGACCTGTCCCCCGCCGTCGCGACGGACGATCCGACGACCCTCGCGCTCGCCGACGTGGGCCCCGACGGCTCGGCCCGCTACGGCTTCTACGTCGCCGGCACGTCGGCCCCGGGCCTGACGCCCGAGGCCGCCCGCGCCGCGCTGCCCGCGCGGGTCGCCGCGCTCTGCGTCGGCACCCTCGGCCTCGTCTTCGACCCGACGGCGTCGACGCTCGAAGGCCTCGTCGCCGCGGCGGACGACGCCACGCTCGTGCTGCTCGACCCCAACTGCCGCCCGGCCGCCGTCCCGGACGCGGACGCCTACCGCGCGCGGCTCGGCCGGATCCTGCGCCGCACGGACGTCGTGAAGGCCAGCGACGACGACCTGGCGTGGCTGCGGCCCGGCCTGGCGCCCGCCGACGCGATGCGCGCGCTCCTCGTCGACGCCCCCGGCGCCGTCGGCCTGGTCACCGTGGGCGGCGACGGGGCGCTCGTCGTCACCCGCGACGACGTCCGGGCCGTGCCCGCCCCGCGGGTCGAGGTCGCCGACACGATCGGCGCCGGCGACGCGTTCGCCGGGGGCTTCGTCGCCTGGTGGCACGAGCAGGGCCTGGGCCGGGCCGACCTGGCGCGCACGGACCGGCTGACCGAGGCCGCCGCCTTCGCCTGCCGCGTCGCCGCCCGCACCTGCGCGCGCCCCGGCGCGGACCCGCCCCGCCGCGACGAGGTCTGAGCCGCGCGGCGCCCGGCCGCGGGGGCCCGGCGCGACCGGGCCAGCGAGGACGCGGCGCGGCCCGACGCGGCCCGCGACGACGTGGCCCGCGCCCCCAGTCCTGCGGCACCCGCCCCCGGCTGCCCGCGCGCGGCCCTCAGGCGGCCAGGACGCCGGCGTCCGCGAGGGGACGGTCGGCCGGATCGGCGACCACGACGATGGCGTCGAGGTCCGCCCGCGTGACCCGCGGCACGTGGCTGCCGGCGACGCCCACCGCGGCGGTCGCCCACGCCACGGCCGAGCGCAGCGCGGCGGGCCCGACGCCGCCCTCGGCGACGAACCCCGCGAGCAGCGCGTCGCCCGCGCCGACCGTGCTGCGCACCTGCGCCGGGCGCCCGGCCGCGTGGTGCACCCCGTCCGGCGAGACGAGCAGCGCGCCGTCCGGCCCCAGGCTGACGACGACGTTGCGCGCGCCGCGGCGCAGCAGCACGCGCGCGCCGTCCGTGGCCTCGCCGAGCGTCCGCACGGGCCGGCCGACCGCCTCGGCGAGCTCGTCCGCGTTCGGCTTGACGACGTCGGGGCCGGCCGGCAGCGCCGCCGCGAGCGCCCGGCCCGTCGTGTCGAGGGCGAAGCGCGCGCCGACCGCGTGCGCGTGTCGGCACGCCGCGGCGTAGAAGCCCGGCTCGGCGCCGGGCGGCAGGCTGCCCGCGCCGACGAGCCAGCGCGCGTCCGTGACCGCGGCGCGCGTGGCGACGAGCAGGCCGTCGAGCTCGGCCGACGTGGCCGGCTCCCCGCGCGTGTTGATCTTCGTGATCGTCCCGTCGGGCTCCACGATCTGCACGTTCGCGCGGCTCGGGGCCGCGACCGGCACGGTCGTGGCCGGGACCCCCTCCTGCTCCAGGCGGACGGCGATCTCCTGGCCCGCGCCGCCGCCGACGGTCAGCACGGCGTGGATGGCGTGCCCGTTGGCCAGCAGCGCGCGGGCGACGTTGACGCCCTTGCCGCTCGGCTCGAGCATCTCGCGCTCGCCGAACTGCACGCGGCCGCGCTCCAGGCGGTCCAGGTAGACCGTGCGGTCCAGGCTGGGATTGGGCGTGACGGTCACGATCATGCGGTCTCCACCTCCACGCCCGCGCGCCGCAGCGCGGCGAGGGCCTCGTCGTCGGCCTCGTCGTCCGTGACGAGCAGGTCCACGTCCTCGAGCCCGCCGTGCCGGTGCAGGCGGGCGACGCCGAGCTTCGTGCGGTCGGCCAGCACGATCCTGCGGCGGCCGGCGGCGAGCATCAGGCCCTTCACCTCGGCCTCGGCGGCGTCGGGGGTCGTCAGCCCGCGCTCGAGCGAGATCCCGTTGACGCCGGCGAAGACGACGTCCACGTTCAGGTCGCGCAGCGCGGCGCCCGCCCACGGCCCGACGCTCGCCTCGGTCGGGCGGCGCATCCGGCCGCCGAGCAGGTGCACCTCGAGCTCGGTGCGCTCGAGCAGGTGCGTGGCGATCGGCAGCGCGTTCGTGAAGACGGCCAGGTCGCCGGTCGCGGGCAGCAGCTCGGCGAGGCGGACGGTCGTCGATCCGGCGTCGAGCAGGATCGTCCCCGACGCGGGCACGTGCGCGAGGGCGGCGCGCGCGATCCGGCGCTTCTCGCCGTCCAGGCCCACGCGGGCGGAGACGCTGGGCTCCGCGACGGTGCGGTCGAGCGGGACCGCTCCGCCGTGGACGCGCGCCAGGCGTCCCTCGCGCTCGAGCGCGATCAGGTCGCGGCGCACGGTCTCGCCGGTCACGCCGAGCTCGTCGGCGATCTCGGCGGCGCCGACGCGACCGCGGGTGCGCAGCGCGTCCAGGATGACGCGGCGGCGCTCCGCGGAGAAGGGGGCGCGACCGGTCACCGGGGCGGCTCCGGGAACTCGCGGCGGTCGGCGTAGACGCCCGCCGCCAGGCCGGCCAGGAGCGCGGCCCCGCGCGCGCCCGGCTCGCCGTCCGTGCGCCGCTCGAAGGGCCCGAGGGTCGCCCGCTTGGCGGCGCGGACGGTGGCGCTGCGGGCCCAGCCGCCGGTGACGACGACCCGCTCGGCGGGGCCGACGACGTCCGCGATGGCCGCGTGCAGCCCGCGCGCGTCCTCGCCCGCCGCGGCGACCGCGGCCCGCCAGACGGCGCCGGCCGGCGCGTCCGGCGGCTCGATCCGCACGTCCCCGTCGACGCCGCGCACCACGCGGACGGCGACGTCGGCGGCGGCGCCCGCCTCGGCGTCCAGGGCCGCCAGGCCCTGCGACCCGACGCCGAGGCGCTCGAGCACGCGGCCCAGCAGCAGGCCGCCCTCCGTCCCGCCCAGGACGCACCAGCAGCCGGCGGCGGCGTGCCAGCCGACGGTGGTGCCGGCGGCGACGAGGCGACGGATGGCGTCCGCGCGCAGGTCGGGGGCGACGGTGCGGATGAGCGCCTCGGCGGTCCCGCACGAGTCGAGCAGGTCGCCCGGTCCGGCGGCGTCCAGGCCGACCGCCGCCGCCTGGTGGTCGTGGCCGGCGACCGCGAGGACGGCGCCGGCGAGCGCGTCCGGCAGGCCGGAGGCCGTGACGACGCCGAGCGGCGTCCCGGCGCCGGCGAGCGGCGGCAGCAGCCCGGCCGTCGCCCCCGACCACTCGAGCGCCTCGGCCCACCAGGCGCGACCGGTCAGCTCGAGCCAGCCCGTGCGCGAGGCGAGCGAGGCCTCGCTCGACTCCTCCCCGCCGAGCCCGCGGACGATCCACTCCGCCACGCCCAGGCGGCGGACGGCGGACCGCGCGCCCTCGTGGTGGTCGAGCAGCCAGCGGTGCTTCGTCAGGCTCCACTGGGCGCGCAGCGGCAGGCCGGTGCGCACGGCGAGCGCGTCGGCGCCCAGGTCGGCGCCGAGCCGCGCCACCTCGGCCTCGTCCCGCCGGTCGTGCCAGGCGATCACGGGCGCGACGGGGGTGCCGCGGCCGTCGAGCAGCACGCCGGACTCCCCCATGCTGGCCACCCCCACGGCCGCGACGGGCCTGCCGCCGGCGGCCGCCGCCGCGTCGGCCAGGGCGGCGCGGGCCGCGTCCAGCAGCGCGAGCGCGTCGAGCTCGGCACCCGTCGGCACGGTGCGCCACGGCGTCGGGCGGCGCCCCTCGCCGAGCACCTCGCCGGTCTCGTCGAGCGCCACGGCCTTCGCGGACGTGGTGCCGACGTCCAGGCCGATCAGGACCGCCGTCATCGGGCCGTGCCCGTCTCGTTCGTTTGCCGCATTGGAGTTCGGTGGATATTGTTGCGAAGCGTTGGAGTTGTCAAGCGGCGTCCCGAGGAGCCCATGCCCGCAGTCCACATCCGCGACATCCTGGCCCCGGCGCGCGACGAGCGCCGCGGGATCGCCGCGTTCAACGTCATCGGCCTGGAGCACGCCGAGGGCATCGTCGCGGGCGCCGAGGCCGCCGGCCGGCCCGTGATCCTGCAGCTCAGCCAGAACGCCGTCGCGCACCGCCGGGGCACCCTGCGCCCCGTCGCGGCGGCGCTCGTGGCGCTGGCCGGCGAGGCGGCGGTGCCCGTCGCGCTGCACCTGGACCACGCCGAGGACCCGGCACTGCTCCGCGCCGCCGCGGCCGCGGGGTTCTCGTCCGTCATGTTCGACGCGTCGTCGGCGGCGGACGAGGACAACGTCGCCGCCACCGCGGACGCCGCGGCCTGGGCGCGCGGCGCCGGGGTGTGGCTCGAGGGCGAGCTCGGCGAGGTCGGCGGCAAGGACGGCGACCACACCGTCGGCGCGGGCACCGACCCGGACGCGGCCGCGGACTACGTCCGCCGCACGCGCGTCGACGCCCTCGCCGTCGCGGTCGGCTCGTCGCACAAGATGACCGACCGGACCGCGCGGCTGGACCGCGAGCGGATCGCGGCCCTGCGCGCCGCCGTGCCCGTACCGCTCGTGCTGCACGGCTCGTCCGGGGTTCCCGACGACGAGCTGCGCGCCGCCGTGGCCGCGGGGATGGTGAAGGTCAACGTCGGCACGCTGCTCAACGTCGCGTTCACCGGCGCGGTCCGCGGGACGCTCGCCGAGCGGCCGGAGCTGGTCGACCCGCGGCCGTACCTGGCCGCCGGCCGCGACGCGATCGCCGAGGCCGCGGAGCGCGTGGCCCGCACGCTCGCCGGGGCGTAGGCCCCGGCGCGGGCTCAGCCCTGGCGGGCGTACAGCTCGTCGAGCAGGCCCGCGCGGTCGGGCAGCGCGTAGCGCTCGGCCAGGCGCCGGTCGATCTCCTCGCGCGGCGTGCCGTCCAGCAGCAGGTCGAGCGCGACGAGGCGGGCGCCGGCCTCGTCCGTGCTGCGCTCGGCCGGCGGGGTCGTCGCGGCGGGCGCGGGCGCGGCGGTCGGGGGCGTGGTAGGCGCGGGGCCGGCGACCGCGGACGGCACAGGATCCGGCGCGGCGGGAGGGGTCGCGCTGGACGCGGCCGGCGCCGGGGCCGGTTCGGGGTCGGGCTCCACGACGGGCGCCGCGGGCGCGTCGAGCTGCTCGGGCGTCGGCAGGCCGCCGTCGGGGGCACCGGCGGTCACGTGCCGCGACTCGGGCGAGACGCTGCCGGCCACGGCGGCCGGCACCTCGCCGCCCAGGTCCTCCAGGACGCGCCCCACCTCGGCGTCGAGCGCCGCCACCCGCTGCAGCAGCGACGTGGTGGCGCCGCGGACGGCGGACACCCGCTCGCGCGCCTCGTGCTCGGCGTCCGCGCGCACCCGGTCGGCCTCGTCCCGTGCGTCGCGCTCCAGGCTCTCGGCCGTCTCCTCGGCCGCGGCCACGATGCGCCGCACGCGCTCGGACGCGCCGGCGGCGAGCGACGCCGACGCGGGCGCCGGGGCGGGCGCGGCGGCGGCCGCCAGGGCGGCGTCGCGCTCGGCGCGCAGGGCCTCGACCTCGTCCGCCAGGCGCCGCAGGTGCTCGTCGACGGCGTGCGTCTCGTACCCCCGGCGGGCGATGGGGAAGTCGCGCTTCTCGATGCTCTGGCGGTCCGTCGGCACGTCGCTCCTCTCTCGCGCGGGCGCCGGCGGCCCGCGGCGTGGCGAATCTAGCGGACGCCCCGGCCCGGCACGCCCGCCGGGCGGGCGGCTTAACCGGCGCTTGACGGCGCGAGGGCCGGACCGTCGTCCGTGTGGACGAGCAGGCCGTCGCGGACCAGGCCGGCCACGGCGCGCTCGACGCGCTCGGGCGTCACCTCGGCCGGCAGCGCGGCCGCGAGGTCCTGCCCGCCCGCCAGCGCGGCGACGATTCGCCCGCGGACGTAGCGGTCGCTGTCCTCGAACCGCTGCCGGGTGCCCCGCGCCCCGCGGGGCGGGATCACGACGGCGTGCGCCGACCGGCACCACGCCGCGGCCGGGCAGGCCCCGCACTCCACCGTCCGTGCCCGGCACCGGGTCGCGCCGAGCTCCATCGCCGCCTGGTTCCACGTCGCGGCGCGGTCGTCGTCGGGCAGCAGCTCGTCCGGGGCGCCCAGGCCCAGCCGCTCGCTGATGCGCACGACGTTCGTGTCGACGGCCGCCACGCGCTCGCCGAACGCGAACGAGGCCACCGCCGCGGCCGTGTACGGCCCGATCCCCGGCAGCGCGCGCAGGCCCGCCGCGGACGCCGGCCAGCCGTCGCGCGCGACGACGACGCACGCCTCCTGCAGCCGCACGGCGCGGGAGTTGTAGCCCAGGCCGACCCAGGCGGCCAGCACGTCGCGGCGGTCCGCGGCGGCGAGCGCCTCCGCCGTCGGCCAGCGGTCGATCCACGCCTCGAAGCGTGGGACGACCCGCGCGACCTGCGTCTGCTGCAGCATGACCTCGGAGACGAGGATCGCGTAGGGGTCGTCGGTGCGCCGCCAGGGCAGGTCGCGGGCGACCTCGCCGTACCAGGCGAGGATCGCGTCGCGGGCGGCGTCCCGGTCGGCCCGGAGCGCCCCCTCCGCCGCCGCGTCCCGGTCGTCGGGCGCGCGGGTCGGCGGGGCGGCGGGCATCGGGCCAGGGTAGCCCGCCGGCCCGCGCGGCGGCGCGGCCGGCGGGCCGGCGGTCAGGGGCGCCGGGCGCCCTTCCTCGCCGCCTTCGGGCGGTTCTGCTTCAGGTAGAACGTCTTGCCCTTGCGGACGACGCGCAGCGACAGGCGCAGGTCGCTCGTGACCGGGCCCGGGCGGGTGGCGCGGTAGGTCAGGTCGATCTTCCGGGTGTCGACCTTCTTCGACACGATGTACGTGAAGAGGCCCTGCTTGCGGGTCTTCAGACCGGTCTTGGCCAGGGTCCGCCGGCCGCCGCGGGTCACGTGGTAGACGTCGAGCCGCGCGCCGGCGATCCCCTTGCCGCGGCGGTCGACGACCTTGCCGCGGATCACGGAGCGCTCGCCGTACGGCACGTCGGCCTTGCGCGGGTGCTTCTTGCCGCTGCCGAACCACGCACGGATCCGCGCGTGCCGCAGGCGCTCGTAGTCGCTCCCGGGGCCGCCGTCGCCGTTGACCTTCGGGAACTGCACCGCGGAGACGGCCTGGGTGTTGCCGGCGGCGTCCTCCACCTCGGTCTGCACGGTGTGCGGCCCGGGCGGGAGCTGGCCGTACGCGACGCGGACCTCGCGGCCGGCGACCGCGGCGGCGCAGGGCTGCGGGACGAGGAACTGGTGCGCGTCGCCGTCGGCGGGGTTCGCGTCGACGCAGTCGGCGCCGCCGAGCCCCTCGGACGCGAACGGCTGCCCGTCCACGAGCGTGTTGACGCGGTAGAGGCCGCCGCCCTGGTCGGTCGCGTCGAAGCGGACGGCCAGAGTGCCGCTCGTCTCGCCCTCGTCGAGGATCGCGTTGTTGCCGACGACGGGCTTGGCGTCGTCCTTCAGGCTGACGACGGCCTGGCCGATCGAGACGGTCGTCGGCGGGTTCGGGCAGACCTCGAACGCCGACAGGCCGCAGGTCAGCCCGATCGTGACGCCGGCGGCGTCGAGGCCGGGCTTCGACACCGGGGCGGTCAGCTCGGTCTGGCAGGCGTCGCCGTCCTTCACGCAGCGCTCGAGGTCCTTGCGGTTGCCGTCGGGCGCGCTGCCGGTCGCGGTGATCGCGTACGTCGCCGAGTTGTTCGCGGTGCCGGCGAAGCCCTGGGACACCCGGAGCGCCGTCAGGCCGGCGATGCGCGTGCCGGCGGGCGCGGCGAACGACCACTGGCCGCCCTGTCCGCCGTGAGCGTTCGCGTTCAGCGCGACGGCGAACGGGCCGCCGCCGGAGCAGCCGTTCGTCGCCTGCGCCTCCGACGTCGCCGCCGGGCTCCAGCCGGCCACGCCGACGGGCGCGCCCGTGGGGCCCTTGCAGGCGTAGACGGCGTAGGTGCCGTCGGCCGCGAGGGCCGGGGCGGGGACGAGCGCG
Organism: Patulibacter sp. SYSU D01012; assembly: GCF_017916475.1. Classification (GTDB taxonomy): domain Bacteria; phylum Actinomycetota; class Thermoleophilia; order Solirubrobacterales; family Solirubrobacteraceae; genus Patulibacter. Next base: position 1,781,346 of record NZ_JAFMTB010000001.1, on the reverse strand, counting down.
GCGAGCGCGCAGGTGGCGATCGCGCCGCCCAGCAGGGCGGCGGATGAGCGTGGGTGCACCGGGTTCCTTCCGTGCAGGATCTAGGGGGACGTGCCCGTCGCGGGGCGCCGGCCGGGGGACGGGGCCGGACGCCGCGCACGGGCGCGGCGCAGCCTATACGTCCAGATCCCGGGACATCGCTCAAGGTCGCGACGTTGCAGCGAGCCGTCGGGCGGCCTCGTCGATCACCTCGTCGCGCTTGCAGTACGCGAAGCGCACGAGGGAGCGGCCGGCGGTCTCGTCGTCGTAGAAGACGGCGGTCGGCACGGCGACGACGCCGGCACGCTCGGGCAGCGCCCGGCAGAACGCCCGACCGTCCTCCTCGCCGATCGCGCGGACGTCGGCGGTGGCGAAGTAGCCGCCCTCGGGTGCCAGCACCTCCAGGCCGGCGGCGCGCAGGCCGGCGCAGAGGCGGTCCCGCTTGCGGCGCAGCGCGTCCCGGGCGCCGGCGAAGTACGCGTCGTCGAGCGCGAGGGCGCGGGCGACGGCCTCCTGCAGCGGCCCGTGGCCCGAGAAGGTCAGGAACTGCTTGGCGGTCGCGACCGCGGTGACGAGCGCCGGCGGGCCGGTCACCCAGCCGACCTTCCAGCCCGTCAGCGCGAACGTCTTGCCGGCCGAGGAGACCGTCAGCGTGCGCTCGGCCATCCCGGGCAGCGTCGCGAGCGGCACGTGCTCGCGGTCGAACGCCAGGTGCTCGTAGACCTCGTCGCAGACCGCGATCAGGTCGTGCTCCCGGCACACCGCGGCGACCTGCTCCAGCTCCTCCGGCGTGAAGACCTTGCCGGTCGGGTTGTGCGGCGAGTTGAGGAGCAGGAGCCGCGCCGGCCGGCCGCCGTGCCCCTCCCCCGCCGCCGCGGCGCGCAGCTGCGCCGGGTCGAACGTCAGGTCCGGCGCGCGGAGCGTGACGACCCGTCGCTCGGCCCCCGCCATCGCGACGCCCGCCGCGTAGGAGTCGTAGTAGGGCTCGAAGAGGACGACGCCGTCGCCCGGATCGCAGAGCCCCAGCAGCGACGCGGCGATGCCCTCCGTGGCCCCGACCGTCACCTGGACCTGCGTGTCCGGGTCGAGCTCGCGCCCGTACCAGCGGCGCGCGTGGGCGGCGACGGCCTCGCGCAGCGCCGGGACGCCGCGCGCCGGCGCGTACTGGTTGGGCCCGGCGCGCAGGGCCTCGGCGGCGGCCGCGACGACCTCGGCGGGCCCGTCCTCGTCCGGGAACCCCTGGCCCAGGTTGATCGCCCCCGTCGCCTGGGCGAGCGCCGTCATCTCGGCGAAGATCGTCGTGCCGAAGCCCCGCAGGCGGGCGGCGGTCCCGTGGCTCATGCGGGCAGCCTACGGGCCGCCCCGGGGCGGGGGCGGGCCTACGCGGCGGGCAGCGGCGCGTCCGCGGCCCGGACGTCGGCGTCCGGCGCCCCGGCCGGGCGGCGCGGGACCGGCAGCGCGATCAGCTCGGCCCGGACGGTGTCGTCGGCGGCGTGGATGACCTCGAGCTGCGGCGGCGTCGGGAGCGGGACGAGACGACGGTTCTGCGGCATGGCGGTGGTCCTTCCTGCGGGGGTGGTGCTGCGACGCCACCGAGTCTCGCGGCGGCGCCTCGGAGGAGGCTGAGCGGAACCCAAGGAGTTCCGACAGACGCGGCGCTACTTGTGCGTCATCGCGAGCACGCCCGCGACGATCGCCGCCACGCACACGGCGGCGCAGGCCGCCACGACCAGGCCGTTCGCCGCGACGGCGCCGCCCTCGCCGCGGCGGCGGGCGGCGAGCAGCGCCTCGCCGCGCAACACGCCGATCCCGAAGATCGCGGTCACGCCGACGCCGCCGCACAGCGCGGCGAGGGCGATCTTCCAGAGGGCGTCGAGGTCGACGACGGTGGCGACGGGCGGCATCAGGCGGCCTTCGGGGTCGGGGCGGCCGCGCGGGCCGGAGGGGCGGGCTCGTCGTCGTGGTCGCCGACCGTGTCGTGCGCCTCGACCGCCGCCTTCCGCTGGACGGTGACGAAGAGGGTCAGCGCGGCGGCGCCGGAGAGGATCGCCATGATCACCGACCCGGTCGAGCCGGAGCCGATGGCCTCGGAGCCCTCCCAGATCGCGGCCGCGACCAGGCCGGCCGCGGGGATCGTGAAGACCCAGGCGACGACCATCGTGCCGAACAGGCCCCACCGCACCTCGGACAGGCGCTTGCCGATGCCGACGCCGAGGATGCCGCCGGACACGACGTGCGTGGTGGAGAGCGGGTAGCCGAAGTACGACGACGCCAGGATGACGCTCGTGCTGGAGGACTCGGCGACGAAGCCCTGCGGGGCCTCGATCTCGGTCAGCCGCTTGCCGAGCGTGCGGATGATCCGCCAGCCGCCGATGGCGGTGCCGCCCGCGATCGCGAGCGCCGCGACGACCTTCACCCAGAGCGGGATTGCCGAGGCGTCGTCGAGCGTGCCGTGGGCGACGAGCGCCAGGGTGATGACGCCCATCGTCTTCTGCGCGTCGTTCGTGCCGTGCGCGAGCGAGACGAGCGACGCGGACGCGAGCTGCCCGTAGCGGTAGGCGCGCCGGCTCTCGGCGGTCGGGCCCCCGGGCCGCAGGCGGTAGGCGACGAACGTGCCGAGCGCGGCGACGAAGCCGCACAGCAGCGGCGCCAGGACGGCCGGCAGGAGCACCTTCTCGATCAGCCCCTCCCCCTTGATCGCGCCGGTGCCGTGCGCGATCAGGACCGCGCCGACGATGCCGCCGATGAGCGCGTGGCTCGAGCTGGACGGCAGGGAGAGCGCCCACGTGACGAGGTTCCACAGCATCGCCCCGGCGAGCGCGGCGAAGAGCAGCGCCAGCCCGGCGTCACCGGCGATCACCGTGTTGTCGACGATGCCCTCGGCGATCGTCGTCGCCACCTTCACCGACACGAAGGCGCCGACGAAGTTGAGCGCCGCCGACAGCAGCACCGCCGCGCGCGGCGACAGCGCCCGCGTCGCGATCGAGGTGGCCATCGCGTTCGCCGTGTCGTGGAACCCGTTCGTGAAGTCGAACGAGACCGCGGCCGCGATGACGACGGCGAGGAGGACGTCGGAGCCCATGCGGGCGGACGCTACGCCGCATGCTTGCGTCCGCCAAGGGCCTTCACGGGATGGTCACGGCGCGAGCGGCGCGGCGCCACCCTCCCGGTGCTCGGGCGTCGGCGGGCCGGCGGCCGCCGCCCGGCGGGCGCGCCGGATCAGCGTGCGCGCCTTCTCCTGCTGCGCGGTCGTGTTGGCGTGGATCCACCGCAGCACCGGCCACGTCCGCGTCCAGGCGAACCGGCGGGGCTCCAGCAGGTCAGGGCCGTCGAGGTCCCGGGCGTGGGCCAGACACGCGGCGGTCGCCGCCCGCAGGCGCCGCCGTAGCTCGTCGAGCGGCGTGGCGGCCTCGCGCGTCACGATCGCCGCGTTCAGCGCCGGGGTCTGGTTCCAGCCGTAGCCGGCGGCGGGCGTCGGCGGGGCCTCCCCGCGGCGCCCGGCGGCGATCCAGTCGCGCGTCATCTCGGCCCACGCCGTGCGCACGGCGGCGACGTCGTGGACCGTCCACCCGTCGACGCAGGGCAGGTCGTCCTGACCGGCGTCCGCGACGGCGTCCAGCTCGGCCTCGAGCCGGCCGAGCGCCCGCTCGACGTCCCGCTCCAGCTCGGCGAGCGTGGCGGGCGGCGTCACGGCCTACGCCGCCGCGTCCGTGGGCGTCGCCGTGGCGGCGCCCGCCTCGCGGCGCTCGATCTCCTGCCGCAGCTCGCGCAGCTCGTCGCGCAGCGCGGCGGCGTGCTCGAACCGCAGCTCCTCGGCCGCGGCGAGCATCTCCTCCTCGAGCTTCACGAAGCGCGTGTTGAGCTCCTCGACGGTGAGCTTGTCGGTCGCCTCCTGCTTCGCGCGGCGGCGCTTGCCCTTCGGCAGCTTCGACTCGCCCTGCAGGAACTCGCCGATGTCGGAGACGCCCTTGCTGATCGCCTGCGGCGAGATCCCGTTGTCCTCGTTGTACTGCAGCTGGATCGCGCGACGGCGCTCCGTCTCGGAGATCGCCACGTCCATCGCCGCCGACCGCTTGTCGGCGTACATGATGACCCGGCCCTCGACGTGGCGGGCGGCGCGGCCGATCGTCTGGATGAGCGACGTGGCGCCGCGGAGGAAGCCCTCCTTGTCGGCGTCGAGGATCGCCACGAGCGACACCTCGGGCAGGTCCAGGCCCTCACGCAGCAGGTTGACGCCGACGAGCGCGTCGAACTCGCCCAGCCGCAGCTCGCGGATGATCTGGATCCGCTCGAGCGTGTCGACGTCGGAGTGCAGGTAGCGGACCTTGAACCCGTTCTCGAGCAGGTAGGTCGTCAGGTCCTCCGCCATCTTCTTCGTCAGCGTGGTGACGAGCGTGCGCTCGTTGCGGTCCACGCGGCGGCGGATCTCGTTCATCAGGTCGTCGGCCTGACCCATGGACGGGCGGACGTCGATCTCGGGGTCGACGATGCCGGTCGGGCGGACGATCTGCTCGACGACGCGCTCGGACCGCGCCTCCTCGAACTTGCCCGGCGTGGCCGAGACGAAGACGGTCTGCGGCGTGATCGAGAGGAACTCGTCGAACGTCTGCGGGCGGTTGCCCAGCGCGCTGGGCAGGCGGAAGCCGTAGTCCACGAGGGTCTGCTTGCGCGAGCGGTCGCCCTCGTACATCGCGCCGATCTGCGGCACCGTCTGGTGCGACTCGTCCAGGAAGCAGACGAAGTCCTCGGGGAAGTAGTCCAGCAGGCAGTACGGGCGCTCGCCGGCCGTACGGCCGTCCATGATCTGCGAGTAGTTCTCGATGCCGTTGCAGAACCCCATCTCGCGCAGCATCTCGATGTCGTAGCGCGTGCGCTGCTGCAGGCGGTGGCTCTCGAGCTCCTTGCCCTGCGACTCGAGCTCCTTCACCCGCTCCTCGAGCTCGCGCTCGATCTCGGCGGTCACGCGCTCCATCTGCCCCTCGGGCGTCGTGTAGTGCGACGCGGGCCAGATCGCGACGTGCTCCAGGTCGTCCTCGAGCAGCTCGCCGGTCATCGTGTCGACGTGCTGCAGGCGCTCCACCTCGTCGCCGAACAGCGTCACGCGGTACGCCGTCTCGGCGTAGGCCGGGAAGATCTCGATCGTCTCCCCGCGGGCGCGGAACGTGCCGCGCTGCAGCGCGGTGTCGTTGCGCTGGTACTGGATGTGGACGAGCTTCGACAGCAGCGCGTCGCGGTCGACCTCGTCCCCGCGGCGCAGCACCACGAGGTTGCGGTCGTAGGTGTCCGGCGAGCCGAGGCCGTAGATCGCGGAGACCGAGGCGACGATGATGACGTCGCGCCGGGCGAACAGCGCCGCCGTCGCGGCGTGCCGCAGGCGGTCGATCTCCTCGTTGATCGCCGAGTCCTTCTCGATGTACAGGTCCTTCGAGGGGACGTACGCCTCGGGCTGGTAGTAGTCGTAGTACGAGACGAAGTACTCGACGGCGTTCTGCGGGAAGAACGTGCGGAACTCGTTGCAGAGCTGCGCGGCGAGCGTCTTGTTGTGGGCCATGACGAGCGCGGGCCGCTGCAGGCGCTCGATCGTCGAGGCCATCGTCATGGTCTTGCCCGTGCCGGTGGCGCCGAGCAGCGTGGTGAAGGGCGCGCCGGCGCGGACGCTCTCGACGATCTCGTCGATGGCCTTGGGCTGGTCGGCCTTCGGCGTCCAGCCCTGCGCGAGACGGAACTCTGGCATCACGTTCCAGCGTACCGCGCGGACGGGTCGGACGAACAGGCGTTCGCGTGCTCGGAGGAGGGCGACGGGCGCGGCATGGCCGCAGCGTCGCGCCGAAAGCGGTCGGGCGGTGACCGCAGTGCGGCCTAGCGTCGCCGGCCGACCCGCCCCCGACCCCGGAGCCCCCGTGGAGTTCACCTCGATCCGCATCATCACCGACGACGTCGCCCGTCTCGTCGCCTGGTACGAGCGCCTGCTCGCCGCCGACGCCGACTGGTCCACCCCGGACTTCGCCGAGCTGCGCGCGGGCGGCGCCACGCTGGCGATCGCCGGCACGCGCACGGTGCCGCTCTTCGCCCCCGGCGCCGCGAGGGCCGGCGAGAACGCCTCCGTGATCCTGGAGTTCCGCGTCGACGACGTGGACGCCGCGTACCGCGACCCCTGGCGTCCGTCCCCGCCGGGGAGGACCCGGCGGTCGTGGCCGAGCCGACGACGATGCCGTGGGGCAACCGGTCGCTGCTGCTGCGCGACCCGGACGGCACCCTCGTCAACCTGTTCGCCCCGGTCACCGCGGCGGCGCGCGAGCGCGCCGCCCGCTGAGACGGCGCCGCGCCGCCCCGGGGCGGCGATCGGGGGACGGCGCGGCGCCCGCCGCCCGCCCCGCCGTACCCTTCCCCGGGCATGGCCAGCACGCCGGAGATCGACCCGAACTTCCCCTACGCGCTGGACCGTCCGGCGCAGGCGCGGCGCATGGCCGGCATCGGCATGGGCCTCGGCGTGGCCACCCTCGTGGGCGTGATCGTCGTGCCGGGCGCCTTCCTCGGCGCCCGCGGGCTCGTCGTCCTGGCGCTGCTCCTCGCCTGCCTGACCGCGCTCGTCGTCGCCGCCGGGATGTTCCGCACGTCGAAGCACACGAAGATCGCCGCGACCGACCGGCTGCTGAACGGCCTGGACCTGCGCGGCGACGAGGACGCCCTCGACCTGGGCTGCGGCGCGGGGCTGCTGTGCGCCGGCCTGGCCGTCCGGCTGCCCGGCGGCTCGGTCACCGGCGTCGACGCGTGGGTGGAGTCGCAGCTGCAGCCGACGGGCAAGGCGCTGGCGAAGAAGACGCTCGCGTCGGCCGGCGTCCGCGGCGTGGCGCTGCGCACGGGCACGGTCCGCGAGCTGCCCGTCGCCGACGCGTCCGTCGACCTGGCGGTCTCGCGCGACGTCCTCTCGCTGCTGCCCTCGGCGGTCGCGCGGACGGAGGCCGTCGAGCAGCTGGAGCGCGTGGTCCGGCCGGGCGGGCGCGTCGCGCTGCTCGAGCCGGCCGCCACCGGGCAGCTCGTTCGCGACCTGCGGGCGCACGGGTTCGACGACGTGCGGCGCTCGGGCCGCTGGTGGTCGCTCATGCCGCCGGCGCGCCTGGTCACGGCCGTGCGCCGCGACGACGCCTGACGGCTCGCCGGCCGCCGGCCCGGCGACCGGCTCAGCGCAGGTGGTGCGCCAGGTGGACCTGGTCCCGGTAGTCGTCCGGCGCGACCCGGATCGCCCGCGGGATCCGCGCGACCTCGCGGTAGCCGGCGCGGCCGTAGAACGCCTCGAGCCCCTCGCCCCCGCGCACGGTCAGCAGCAGCATCTCGAGCCCGTCGTCGGCCGCCATGTCGGCGATGCCGTCGAGGAGCACGGCGCCCAGCCGCGCGCCCTGGTGCTCGGGGTGCACCTGCACGCGCAGCACCCAGCGCCAGTGCTCCGAGAGCAGGCGGTCGTTGTTGGCGACGAACGCGAACCCGGCGACGTCGTCGGGCGCCGGCCGGTCCGGCGCGCCGGTGCGGACGACCGCGAGCCAGTCCCGCCCGGCGTGCACGCGGGCGAGCGCCGCGTCGAGCACCGGGGCGATCTCGGCCTCGGCCACCGGGGGCACGAAGCCGACCCAGCCGCCCGCGTTCGAGACGTCGGTCCAGATCCGGAGCAGCCGGGCGCGCAGGGGGCCGTCGACGCGCGCCACCCGCTCGACGCGCGCCGCTCCGAAGGCGGGCCGCTGCTCGGCGACGCCGGCGCCGTCGGTGGCGGGCGGCACGCCGTCGTCGGTCGCGGGACGGGCGCTCATCCCAGCCCCAGCTCCCGCGGGTACGTGCGGCGGTAGTCCCGCCGCGCGTCCAGGACCTTCTGCACGTAGTTGCGCGTCTCGGGGAACGTGATGTCCCGGACCCGCACCGCGTGGCCCGCGGCGGCGGCCGCGGCCTGCCAGCGCTTCGCGTTCTCGGGGCCGGCGTTGTACCCGGCGACCGCCAGGATCGTGTTCCCGTCGAACCGGCGCAGCATGTCGCGCAGCCGCCAGGTGCCGTAGCGGATGTTCACGTCGGCGGTGTGCAGGTCGCCGATCGCGAAGGTGTTGGCGCCGGACTGGCGGGCGACGTCGCGCGCCGTGTCCGGCGTGACCTGCATCAGCCCCATCGCCCCGGCCGCCGACTCCTGGTTGTCGCGGAAGCGCGACTCGGCGTAGATGATCGCCGCGATCAGCGCGGGGTCCAGGTCCTTCTCGCGCGCCTGCTGGCGGATGACGTCCTCGTGCTTGAGCGGCAGCCGGATCTCGTCCACGGCGTCGCGCACGTGCGTGCCGGCGACCGCCCAGGCCAGGACGGCGATGCCGACGATCGCCACGAGCAGCACGCCGAGGCGGCGACGCCCCGCGCGGCGGCGGGCCGCGGCGTCGCGCCGCGCCGCCGGACGGGGGCGCGGCGGGCCGGCCGCACCGCTGCCACGCGGCGGGGCGGGCCGGGCGGCGCGCGAGGCGGCGGCGCGGCGCGGCGCCGTCGGCGCGCGGCCGGCGGCGGGCCGGGACTGTCGCGGACGCCCGCCGCTCACGTCCCCGGCCGCGCCAGGTCGTCCAGGACCGCCGCGAGCCGCGCCTCGAGCTGCTCGACGGTGCCGTCGTTCACGATCGCGTACGTCGCGCGCTCGGCCTTCTCCTCCTGGGACAGGTGGCGGTCGTTGCGCGCCGCGACGCCGTGGTGCCCCCGCGCCTGCGCGCGCTCCTGCCGCAGCGCCTCGGGCGCCACGACGGCGATCGTCGCGTCGTAGCCCGCCTCCATCCCCGCCTCGAACAGCAGCGGCGTCTCGACGACGGCCGCACGAGGGGCCGGGTCCGCGGCGTCGGCCTCCTGGCGGAACGCCAGCACGGCCTGGGCGACGCGGGGCCAGACCTGGCCCTCGAGCCACGTGCGCTCGGCGGGGTCGCCGAACGCGTGCTGGGCGACCGCGGCCCGGTCGACCACGCCGTCGGGCGCGACGTCGGCGCCCCAGCGCTCGACCACGAGGTCGCGCAGCTCGGCGCCCTCGTACAGGCCGTGGACCACGGCGTCGGTGGAGAGCGTGCGCGCGCCCAGGCGCTCGAGCGCCGCGAGCGCGGTCGACTTGCCGGCGGCCAGACCGCCGGTGAGCCCAACGAAGGGGACAGCCATCCCCCCAGACGGTAGCGACCCCGGAACGACCGCGGCCCGCCGAAGGGCGGGCCGCGGGGACGGTCGCGATGCGGGACGCGTGGGCGCCCCGCAGGCGGGGATCAGCCCTCGGGCGTCTCCTCGGCGGCGTCGGCCTCGGGGGCCTCCTCCGCCACGGCGTCGTCGGCCTCGACCGCGGCGGGGGGCTCGGAGAAGCCCTCGTCGGCGGACGTGTAGGCCGGCGCGTCGTCGTCGCCGCCCGAGGTGTGCGCGAGCTGGTCGCCGGAGTCGGCGGACGCCTCGCGGCGCGGGAGGATCTGGCCCTCGACGCGCTTCACCGACAGGGACAGGCGGCGGCGCTCGTCGTCGATCTCGAGGATCTTGACCTTGACGTCGTCGCCCGGGTGCACGACCTCGCGCGGGCTCTCGACGTGGTGCGCCGCGAGCTCGGAGATGTGGACCAGGCCCTCGACGCCCTCCATGATCTCCACGAAGGCACCGAAGGTGACGACCTTCGTGACCGTGCCCTCGAGCTCGTCGCCCACGTTGTACGTGTCGACGACGCGCTGCCACGGGTCCTCCTGGGTCTGCTTGAGACCCAGCGAGATGCGCTGGCGGTCGCGATCGATGTCGAGGACCTTGACCTGCACGACGTCGCCGATCGAGACGACCTCGCTCGGGTGGTTGACGTGCGTCCAGGACAGCTCGGAGATGTGGATGAGGCCGTCGATGCCGTTGAGGTCGACGAACGCGCCGAAGTCGACGATGTTCGAGATCTGACCCTCGACCACGACGCCGGGCTGCAGGACGTCCAGGATGGCCTGGCGCTGCTCCTTGCGCTCCTCCTCGAGCACGGCACGACGCGACAGCACGACGTTGTTGCGCTGGCGGTTGAGCTCGATGACCTTGCACTCGATGATCGTGTGCAGGTACTCGTCGAGGTTCGGCACGCGCCGGATGTCGACGAGGGACGCCGGCAGGAAGCCGCGGACGCCCAGGTCGATGATGAGGCCGCCCTTGACGACCTCGATGACGGTGCCCTCGACGGGCTCGCCGGTCTCCTGGGCCGCCTCGATGCGCTTCCACGCGCGCTCGTAGCGGGCCTGCTTGCGCGAGACCTTCAGACGACCTTCGTCGTCCTCCTTCACCATGACGAGGACTTCGACTTCCTCGCCCAGCTCGACCTCGTCGTACGGGTCGGCGTTGCGGCGGATCGACAGCTCCTGCTGCGGGATCACGCCCTCGGACTTGTAGCCGACGTCGACCCACACCTCGTCGGGGTCGATGCGGACGACGCGTCCGGTGATCACGTCACCTTCGGCAAAGCCGGGGAAGGTGGCGTCGTAGTTGGGGACAATGTTCCCGTCGACGTTGAGGAGAAGGCCGTCGGAACCTTCAACCACGTTCGCCGCGGGGATCTCGGTGGTGGACATGAACCGCGAAGGATAGCGCGTATGCGGTCCTGGCGGGGGCCGCCCGGAGCTGGACGCGGGCGGGCGACGCGGCGGCGTCCGCGGGTCCGTCCCTACCATCGCACGCATGGCCTCCTCCCCCGCTCCCCGCATCGCCCTCGCCACGAGCGCCGAGCACCCGCAGGGGGTCGAGGAGACGGCGCTGGCGGAGCGGCTCGACGCGGCCTGGGTGATCTGGGACGACCCGGCGGTGGACTGGTCCGCGTTCGACCTCGTCGTGGTGCGCTCGACCTGGGACTACCACGACCGCCGCGACGCGTTCCTGGCGTGGGCGGCCGGCGTCCCGCGGCTGGCGAACCCCGCCGACGTGCTCGCGTGGAACACCGACAAGCGCTACCTCGGCGAGCTCGCCGACGCGGGCCTGCCCACGGTGCCGACGCGGTTCGTGGCCCCCGGCGAGGCGCTGCCCGCCGACCTGCCCGTGCTCGCCGGCGAGCACGTCGTCAAGCCGTCGGTGTCCGCCGGCGCCCGCGACACCGGCCGCTTCCTGCCCGGCGAGGAGGCGGCGCGCGACGCGCTGATCGCCCGGATCCACGCCGCCGGCCACGTCGCGATGGTGCAGCCCTTCGTCGCGTCCGTCGACGAGCGCGGGGAGAGCGCGCTGCTGCACTTCGACGGCCGGCTGTCGCACGCGATCGAGAAGGGCCGCATCCTCGAGCGCGGCGCCGCCCCGAGCGCGGACGAGGCCGCGATGCCCGAGATCCGGCCGCACGCACCGTCCGCGGCCGAGGAGGACGTCGCCCGGCGCGCCCTCGAGCTCGTCCGGTCGCGCTTCGGGCTGACCCCGCTGTACGCGCGCGTCGACCTCGTCCGCGGCGACGACGGCACGCCGCTGCTGCTCGAGCTCGAGCTCGTCGAGCCGTTCCTCTTCCTCGGCGCGTCGGCGGGCGCGAGCGACCGCTTCGCGGACGCCATCCGCGCCCGCGCGGGCGCCGTCGCCCGCTGACCGTCCCCGCCGCGCCACGCCGGCGGGCGGCCCGTCCGGCGCCGGTACAGTCGACCGCCATGCCGGTGCGAGCCACGACGCGCGGGGACGCGCGCACGCCCCTCGACCTCGACTGCGACGTCCTGATCTGCGGCGCCAGCTTCGCCGGGCTCGCGGTCGCCCGCGAGCTGGCGGGCGCCACGCTCCCGGACGGCCGCCGCCCCGACGTCGTCGTCGTGGACCGCTACGAGATCGGCGAGCGGGCGACGTCCGCCTGCGCCGTCCCGCTCCCGTGGCTCGAGGCGCTCGGGCTGACGGGCGCCCTGCGCCAGACGTTCCGCCGGATCGTCGCCCGGACGGAGGACCACAGCTTCTCGTGGGCGCTCCCGGAGCCGTTCGCCACGTTCGACTACCGCGAGCTGTGCCGCCTGCTGGCCGCCCAGGGCGACTTCCGCTTCGAGACGGCGAAGGTCGAGGGCCGCGCCCGCGCCGCCGCGCCGCGGCCCGGCGAGCCGCTCGCGATCGCGACGGACCGCGGCGAGCTCCGCGCGCCCCTCGTCGTCGACGCGCTCGGCTGGCGGCGGATCCTGGCGCCCGCGTCGGAGGCGACGATCCAGCCGCCCGAGGCGTACCTGTCCCGCGGGCTCGAGGTCCACCCCGAGGGCGTGTCCGGCGAGCTCGAGCTGTTCCTGAACCCCCGCTACGTGCCCGACGGCTACGCGTGGTCCTTCCCGGCCGGCCACGAGATCCGGGTCGGCGTCGGATCGTTCGACCCGCGCGAGCACGTGAAGGACCCGACCCTGCGGCTCGCCGACGACCTGGGGCGCGACGCCGTCCGCTTCCAGGGCAACTGGATCCCGCACAGGCTGCGCGCCGCGACGGGCGACGGGGTCTTCTTCGTCGGCGACAGCGCCGGCCACTGCCTGCCGCTGACCGCCGAGGGGATCCGGCCCGCGCTGCACTTCGGCGTGCTGCTGGGGCGCGAGCTGCGCTGGACCCTGGAAGGACGGCAGACGCGCGAGCAGGCGCTGCGCCGCCACGCCGCCCGGTCGGCGCAGAAGCTGCCGGCCTACCGGTGGCTCCTGCGCCTGCAGCGCCTGGCCGGCCGGGCGATCCCCCGGCGACGCCTGCTGACCGCGGTGCTCGCGGCGCTCAGCCCGTTCTCGGTGAGCACCCGCGCGTGGGGCGCCTACCTGCGGACGTTCTCGGCGTCGGCGCTCGACGCGCCGCCCGCGCCCGACCCCGGCGTGGCGCTGCCCGCGGCGGCGCGGCCGGCGCGCGCCGGCCGCCCGGCGTCCGCCGGAGCCGCCCGCGCCGAGCGCGGCGGCGCACCGGCCGGCGCGCCCGCGGACTGATCCCGCGCCGCTCGCCCGACGTCCCCGGGCGCCGGGCGACCGGGGCGACGACCGTCACCTGCCCCAGGACGCGCGCCGGGGCGTCTGGCAGCATGCGCGCCGATCGCGCCGCGACCGCGGCGCCCGAGCACCGGGAGTCCCATGAGCACCGAGGTCCGCAACGCCCCCGACCAGCACCGCTACGAGCTCGTGGAGGACGGCGAGGTCGTCGGCTTCGCCGCCTACCAGGAGGTCGCCGGCGACCGCATCGTCTTCACCCACACCGAGGTGGACCCGAAGGTGGGCGGACGGGGGCTGGGCACCGAGCTCGTCGCGGGCGCGCTGGAGGACGCGCGGGACCGCGGCCAGGCGATCGTGCCGATCTGCCCGTTCGTCGCGCGGTACGTGCACGGCCACCACGAGCTGCTGCCGTTCCTCGACGAGCGCATCCGGCGCGCCTTCGAGTAGCCCCGGCGGGCGCCGCCGGCCGGGCGTCGGCGCGCGGCCGGCGTCGGGACGCCGGGGTCCGGCCTAGCCCGCGACGCGCACGGCCGCGGCGGCCGCCGTCGCCCGCTCGCGCGCCGCGGTCACGTCGGCGGCGCGGGCGAGGGCCACGCCCAGCCGGCGGCCGGGCCGCGTGTCCGGCTTGGCGAACAGCCGCAGGTCGACGCCGGGGTCCACCGCCAGCGCCTCCGGCACGCCCTCGTACGCCGGCGCGTCCGCCGCGCCGAGCGCGTCCGGCCCCAGGATCACCGCGCTCGCCGCCGGCGACAGCAGCGGCACGCGGCCGTCCGCGTCCGTCGGGACCGACAGCCCCAGGATCGCGCGCACGTGGAGCGCGAACTCGCTCGCCGCCTGGCTGGCCAGCGTCACCATCCCGGTGTCGTGCGGGCGCGGCGAGACCTCGCTGAAGAGCACCTCGTCGCCGCGGACGAACAGCTCGACGCCGAAGATGCCGTGGCCGCCGAGGCCGTCGGTGACCGCGCGCGCGACCTCCTCCGCCCGCCGCGCCGCCGCGGCCGACATCGGCTGCGGCTGCCAGGACTCGCGGTAGTCGCCGTCCTCCTGGGTGTGCCCGATCGGCGCGCAGAACGTCGTGCCGCCCGCGTGACGGACGGTGAGCAGCGTGATCTCGTAGTCGAACGCCACGAAGCCCTCGCAGATGACGTCGGACGCCCCCGTGCGCCCGGCCTCCTGCGCGTACGCCCACGCGCGCTCGGCGTCCTCGGGCGAGCGGACGACCGACTGGCCCTTGCCGCTCGACGACATGACCGGCTTCACGACGCACGGGACGAACGCGTCGCCCGCCGCGCCGCCCAGCGCCGCGACGGCGTCGCGCAGCTCCTCCGCGGAGCGACAGAAGCGGTACGGCGACGTCGGCAGCCCCAGCTCCTCCGCCGCCAGGCGGCGGATGCCCTCGCGGTCCATCGTCAGGCGGGCGGCGCGCGCGGTCGGGACGACGTGCACGCCCTCGGCCTCGACCTCCTGCAGGACGTGCGTGGCGATCGCCTCGATCTCGGGGACGACGAGCAGACGGCCGGCGAACGGGGCGCCGTCGACGCCGCCGCGGGCGCGCTCCTCGGCGAGGACCGCCCGCAGCGCGTCGGGGTCGGTCATCGTCACGACGTGTCGCCGGTGCGCGACCTGCATCGCGGGCGCGCCGTCGTAGCGATCGACGGCGACGACCTCGCAGCCCAGCCGCATCGCCTCGATCGCGACCTCGCGGCCCAGCTCGCCGCTGCCCAGCAGCACCAGGCGGACCGCCCGCGGCGACCCCGGGGTGCCGATCGTGGTGGGCGCGGGAGCGGTGGGCGCGGGCATCGCGCCGGATGATCGCAGCGGCTCCTGCAAGACCGCTTGCAGGGCCCACCCGACCCTTGGGTCGTCCGCACGGGCCGCGCTAGCGTCGCCTGCGCATCCGTGTCCCACGGCTGCCTGTGTCCGCCGCCGACCGCCGCCCGGCCCGGACGCCGCGCTCCGCGCACCCCAGACCCGAGGTTCCATGCTCGCGACCCCACGCCGCCGAAACCGCCTGCGCGCCATCGCGCTGCTCGCCACGAGCGCGGCCGCCGTGACCGTCGGCGCCGGCGTGCCCGCCCAGGGCACCGCCGACGTCGCGGCCGAGCGCGCCGCCGCGTCCAGCCTGCGCCAGCGCGTCGCGGCCGAGAGCGCCCGCATCGCGCGGACGAACGCGGGTCTCGCCCAGGCGCAGGCGCGGCTGGACCGCCTGGACGGCCAGGTCACCCGGCGACGCGCGCTCCTGCAGCAGAGCCAGGACGACCTCGTCCGCGCCCGCGCCCGCCTGTCGACGCTGGAGCGCAAGGCCGCCGAGGCGACCGAGGTGCTCTCGCAGAACCTGCAGAAGGCGTACGAGAGCGGTCGGCCCGACATCGTCTCGGTCGTCCTGAACTCGAACGGGTTCGACGACCTGCTCGAGCGCGTCGACTTCCTCGAGCGCGTCTCGCACCACAACGGCCGCATCCTCGACGTCACCCGCGACGCGAAGCGCGAGGTCGCCCGGCAGGAGGACCGGCTCGAGGGCCAGCGCACCCGCTACGCCACCCTCGCGAAGCAGGCCGAGGCCGACCGCGAGCAGGCCGACGTCGTCCGCAACGCGATCCTGCGCCGCCGCGCCGCGCAGCTCGAGCGCCGCGACGGTGCGAAGGCGCAGCTGCGCAGCGTGCAGTCCCGCATCGCCCGGCTCGAGCGGGAGCAGGCCGCGGCGGCCCGCGCGGCCCGCGAGGCCGCGTCGGCCACGCGCGCCGCGCCGCGGGTGGCCGCGCCGTCGGGCGGCGGCTCGTCCTCCGGCGGCTCCTCGTCAGGCGGGTCGTCCTCCTCGGGCGGCGGCTCCTCCGCCCCGGCGGCGGACCAGGGCGGCGTCGTCGGCCGCGTCGTCGCGGCCGCGAACGAGATCGCGACGACCCCGTACGTCTGGGGCGGCGGCCACGGCGGCGCCTCGGGCGGCTACGACTGCTCCGGGTCGATCTCGTACGCGCTGGCGGCCGGCGGGCTGCTCGACGCGCCGCTGACCTCCGGCGGCTTCATGAGCTGGGGCGAGGCGGGCCCGGGCAAGCGCATCACCGTCTACGCCAACGGCGGGCACGCCTACATGGTCGTCGACGGCCGCCGCTTCGACACGTCGAACCTGCGCGGCGGCGGCACGCGGTGGACGAGCGAGATGCGCTCCTCCGCCGGCTTCGTGGCGCGCCACCCGCCGGGCTTCTAGGGCCGCTCCCCGAGGACCGCGAAGGCCGGGCTTGCGCCCGGCCTTCGCCGTTCTCGGGGGCCGCCACGCCCGCGCGCCGGGGCGGCGCGGGCGGGCGTGGCACCGCCGCGCTGGGGCCTCGCGGGGCCGGCGGGCCGGCGCGGCGCGCCGGCCCGGGCCGTCAGGACCTCGGGCCCTTGCCCGCCAGCCCGCGCTCGACGAGCGGCACGACGTTGTCGATCGCCCACGGGATGCTCAGCACCGTCGGGGCGCCCTGCGCCTGCGCCTGGATCAGGTCGAGCGGGACGAACCCGCCGCGCTTGGCGACGTCCATCGCGCGGAAGACCGGCCGGGCGCTGAACGCCTTGCGCTCGCTCTCGGACGTGAACCAGGCGACGAGCACGTCGGCGTCGAGGGCGCCGAGCCGCTCGTAGGAGACGTCCACGAAGTACGCGCCCTTCGGCGCCGACCTCGCCGCCGCGCGCTGCCCGGGCGACAGCTTCATGCCCAGGTCCTCGAGGAACTTCAGGCGCAGGTCGTCCGGCAGGTACAGGCCGACCTGGTCGCCCTGGCGGCGCGCCATGTAGGTGAACGTCCGGCCCTGCAGGTCGGGGTGGTCCTTCCGCGCCTGCGCGAGCGCGTCCTTCGTCGTCTGCACGAGCTGGGCGGCCTTCTCCGGCTGCCCGACGGCCTCCCCGATGATCTCGGCCTGCTCCGGCCACGGCGTCACGTACGGCGCGCGACCCTTCGCGTAGGTGACGGTCGGGGCGATCTTCGCGAGCTTCGCGTAGTCGTCGGCCGTCACGCCGGACTGCACCGCGACGATCAGGTCGGGCCGCAGCGCCGCGACCTTCTCGAACGGGATCCCGTCCGCCAGGCTCAGCTTCTGCGGCTTCTGCCCGTCGAGCAGGTCGGACGCCCACGGGCCCACGCCGGTCGGGAAGTCGGGGCCGATGTCGTAGACGGCGACCGGCTTGACGCCCAGGCCCAGCAGGACGTCCTGGTCGCTCCAGCCGAGGGCGACGACCCGCTTCGGGGCCGCCGGCACGGTGGCCGTGCCGAAGGCGCCCTCGATGCGGGCGGGGAACGCGCCCGACGCCCCGGACGCGGCGGTCGACGCGGAAGGCTCGTCGTCGGACGCGCCGCAGGCGGCGAGCAGGACGCCGGCGCCGAGGACGGCCAGGACGGTCGTCAGCGTGCGGAGAAGACGGCGGAACGATGGGGCCACGGGAGCTCCTGTTGCGAGGGTCGGGGGACACGCCGCAGCGTCGCCGCGGCCATGTTGGGGAACCCTAACAGTCACCGACCGGGGCGGTCGGGTACGCCCGGGTCGCGCCGGGCCGTCGCGCCACGGCCGGCCCCTCCGCGAGACCGGCCGGCCGTCAGGCCTCGACGCCGGGCTCCCCCGACCAGTACCCCACGCCGTCGCGGCGGTGCGCGATCAGGTCCTCGCCCGGGACGCCCGTGTACAGGCCGACCTTGCCGCTGTCGGGGTAGGCGGTGGCCGCGGGGTGGACGACCGTCGACCACAGCAGCACGCGCACCTCCTCGTCCGTCGCGTTGCGGACCTGGTGCGCGCCCTCGGGGCCGGTCGGGAAGAAGACGAGGTCCATCGGCCCGCACGTCTCCTCCCCCGCCGGCGTGCGCACCGTGGCGCGGCCCTGCAGCACGAGCAGCCACTCCTCCTCGGCGTACTCGTAGTGGTACGGGCACACCGCCTGGCCGGGCGGCAGGACGTACAGGCTGGCCCCGGTCCCCTTCGCCCCCAGGGACGGGCCGACCCGGGCCATGAGGGCGCGGAAGCCGTCGGGATCCGTGGCGTCGGCCTCGGGCGTGGCGGTGTCCAGGTTCACGCGGCGCATCGCCGCATCATCGCCCGCGGCGGGCGTGCCGCGGCGCTCAGGCCGCCGCGGTCGGCGCGTCCGTCTCGGGCAGCGGGCGCGCGACGGGCCGCTGGTGCGCGGCGGGGACGACGAGCGGCGTGCCCGTCTCGGGGTCGGGGATGACGCGGCAGCGCAGGCCGAAGACCCGCTCGACCGTCGCGGCGTCGACGATGGCGGACGGATCGCCCTGAGCGACGATCGCGCCGTCGCGCATCGCGACGAGGTGCGTGGCGTAGCGGCACGCGTGGTTCAGGTCGTGCAGGACGGCGACCATCGTCCGCCCCTGCTCCTGGTGCAGCCGCGCGCACAGGTCCAGGACCTCGATCTGGTGGGCGATGTCGAGGAACGTCGTCGGCTCGTCGAGCAGCACGATCGGCGTCTCCTGCGCCAGGACCATCGCCAGCCACACCCGCTGGCGCTGCCCGCCCGACAGCGCGTCGACCGGCCGCGCGGCCAGGTCGGCCACGTCGGTCGCCTCCATCGCCGTCGCGACCGCCCGCTCGTCCTCGCGCGACCACTGGCGCAGCAGCCCCTGGTGCGGGTAGCGCCCGCGCGCGACGAGGTCCGCGACCGTGATCGCGTCCGGGGCGATCGAGGTCTGCGGCAGCAGCCCCAGGCGGCGCGCGACCTCCTTCGACGGGTACGCGTCGATCGCGCGGCCGTCCAGGACGACGGCGCCCTCGCGCGGCTTGAGCATCCGCGCCAGGGCCCGCAGCAGCGTCGACTTGCCGCACGCGTTCGGGCCGACGATCACGGTGAACGACCCGTCCGGGATCGCCACGTCCAGCCCGGACGAGACGCGCCGCTCGTCGTAGCCCAGCGTCAGGCCCTCGCCGTGCAGGCGCGGGCGGCCGTCCGCGGCCGTCCCGGCCTGTGCGTCGTGCGTCATGCGCGTGCGCTCCGCCACTCGTGGAACAACAACCAGATCAGGTAGGCGCCGCCCAGGACGCCCGTGAGGACGCCCACCGGCAGGTCCGTGCCGGGGAACACCCGCTGCGCCGCCACGTCGGCGGCCAGGAGGAGCGTCGCGCCCATGAGCGCCGCGGTGCCGACGCCGGGACCGCTCGCCCGCGTCAGGCGCCGGGCGATCTGCGGCGCGGCGAGCGCGACGAAGAGGACCGGGCCCGCGGCCGCCGTCGCGACGGCCGTCAGCGCCACCCCGACGCCGAGCAGCGCGGTCCGGGCGCGCGCCACGGGCACGCCGAGCGCGTGCGCGGCGTCGTCGCCCAGCTCGAGCATCCGCAGGGAGCGGGCCAGCAGCGCGACGAGCGGCAGCAGCACCGCCAGCGCGATCGCCATCGGCACGACGTGCTCCCAGCCGCGGCCGTTCAGGCTGCCGGTGATCCAGACGTTGGCGGTCTGGGCCTCCTCGAGCCGCGTGCGGGTGATGAGGTAGTCGCGCACCGCGACGAGCATGGCGCTCAGGCCGATGCCGACGAGGACCAACCGGTAGCCCTGCACGCCGCCGCGGAAGGCGAGCAGGTAGACGAGCACCGCCGTGCCCGCCCCGCCGACGAGCGCGCCGGCCGCCACGGCCGCCGAGCCGCCGCCGATCACCGCGATCTCGAGCACCGCGCCGGCGGACGCCCCGGCGGTGAAGCCGACGACGTCCGGGCTGCCGAGCGGGTTGCGCACGACGCTCTGGAAGATCGCCCCCGCCGCGCCCAGGCCGGCGCCGACGAGCAGCGCCGTGAGCGCGCGCGGCAGGCGCAGGGTCTCGATGACGAACGACGTGCCCGCGTCGCCCCCGCCGAGCAGCGTCTCGATCACGAGCCCGGGCGGGATGGAGTACTCCCCCGTGCCGACGGCGACGACGAGCAGCGCGAGCGCCACGACGACGAGCGCCAGGCCGACGGCGACGGACCGCGGCGCGACGCGGAACGACGCGCCGACGACGGGGACGTGGACGACGCGGCCCAGGCCGGGGACGCGGGCGGCCGGGGCGCTCACAGCTGGCTGATCCGCCCGCGGCGGACGATCGCGATGAACACGGGCGCGCCGACGAAGGCGGTCACGAGCGAGACCTCGAGCTCGCCGGGCCGCGCGACGACGCGACCGAGCACGTCGGCGCCGACGAGCAGGATCGGCGCGAGCACCATCGAGTACGGCAGGACCCACCGCTGGTCCGGGCCCGTGATCGCGCGGGCGACGTGCGGGACCGTCAGCCCCACGAAGGCGATCGGCCCGGCCGCGGCGGTGGCGGCGCCGGCGAGCAGCGTCACGGCGAGCGCGCCGAGCACGCGCGTCCGGGCCAGCCGGGCCCCGAGCGCGCGGCCGACGTCGTCGCCGAGCGCGAGCGCGTTCAGGGGCCGGGCCAGGGCGAGCGCGAGCAGCGCGCCGACGACGACGAACGGCGCGATCTGACCGGCGAGCGCCGCGTCGTGGCCGCCGAGGGCGCCGACGGCCCAGAAGCGGTACTGGTCGAACACCTGCGGCCGGAGGATCGTGACGCCCTGGACGAACGCGAGCAGGGCGAAGCTCACCGCGGTGCCGGCGAGCGCGAGCCGCACGGGCGTGGCGCCGCTGCGGCCGCGCGCCCCGATGCCGTAGACGAGCACGGACGCCAGCCCGGCGCCGAGGAAGGCGAACCACACGAAGACCCGCGGATCCGTCGTCGAGAGGAGCGCCATCGCGAGGACCACGGCGGTGGCGGCGCCCGCGTTGACGCCGAGCAGCCCGGGCTCGGCGAGCGGATTGCGCGTCAGGGCCTGCATGAGCGCGCCGGCCAGGCCGAGCGCCACGCCCACCACGACGCCGAGCAGCGTCCGCGGGATGCGCAGGTCGTGGACGATCACCGCGTCGTCGGACCCGTCGGCGTGCAGCAGCAGGTCCCAGACCCGGCCGAGCGGGATGCTCTTCGCCCCGACCGCCAGGCTGAGCAGCAGCACGAGGGCCAGCACGCCGACGAGCCCCAGGAGGACGACCGCCCGCCCCGAACGGGCCCGGACGCGTCCCTGGCCCGCCGCGCTCGCGGGGCTCGGGCGCCGGGTCGGCGCGGCGGTCGTGGGGGCGGACATGGCGGCGGGCGCCGGAGCCGCAGGCGCGGCGGGGCGACGGTCGGGCACCCTAACACCCGCGGCCCCTCGACCCGTCCGTTCGCCGTCCCCCGCCCGCGGCGCGGGCGCGGGCGCGGGCGGCGCGCCGCTCACTCGACGTCGTCCGGGGTGTCCCGGTGCTTCCAGTAGCCGATGGCCTGGAGCGGCCCGATCTCCAGGCCGCGCCCGCCGCGCAGGTGCTCGCGCAGTCCGCGGACGACGAGCGACTCCCCCGCCACCCACACCTTGCCGCGGCCCTCGGGGAGCACGGCGGCGCGGACCGCCTCCTCCAGCCGGCGGCTGCGTCCGCGCGGCTCGCCGCCGCGCAGCACCCAGCGCAGGTCCAGCTCGCCCGGGCACCGCAGGTCCTGGCGCTCGCGCTCGTCGTCGACCTCGACGAACGCCAGCACGCGGTGGCCCGCCGGCAGCCGCTCGAGCGTCGCCGCGATCGACGGCAGCGCCGTCTCGTCCCCGGCGAGCAGGGTCCAGTCGGCGTCCGGCTCGCCGTAGAAGTGGATGCGCGGCCCCGCGAAGCCGACGCGGTCGCCGGGACGCGCGCCGGCGGCCCAGCGGGACGCGTGGCCGTGGTCGCCGTGCAGGACGAAGTCGACGGTCAGGCGCGGGCCGGTGCGGTCGAACGCCCGCACGGTGTAGTTGCGCCAGTGCTGCTCCGGCGCGTCGGCGGGGAAGCGCCAGCCGTCCTGCGGCAGGACGATGTCGGCGCCGTCCTCCAGCGGCCAGCCGAGGGTGACGATCTCGCCGGGCTCCTCGTCGGGGAACGCGGCCAGGGCGTCGCCGGTGAGCACCACGCGCGCCATGCCGGGCGTCAACCGCCGGACGGACGCGACGGTCGCCACGCCGACGCAGAGCGGGAACGGCCGCTCCTTCGCGCGGCGGGCGGCGGGGCTGAGGGTCTGCGGCACGGGAGGCTCCTCGGGATCAGGCGGCGACGGCCTTCGCCAGCGGCGGCACGACGGCGCGGAGCGCGTAGGGGATCGACGTGACGGAGGGGGCCGAGATCGCGGAGACGACCTGCTGGTCCTCGAGCACGACCGCGCCCCCGCGGCGCACGACGTCGAGGTTGCGGTAGGCGGGGTGGCGCTCGATCTTCGCGGTCATCTCGGGCCCGTCGACGATGACGAGCAGCGCGTCGGCGTCGTCCAGCAGGTCGACGCGCTCCGGGCTGAGCGGCAGGTAGAAGACGTCGCCGTACCGGGCCGCGATCCGCTTCGGCGGCGTCATCCCGAGAGCGTCGAGGAACCGGCCGCGGGCGTCGACGTCGGTGAAGACCGCGAACTGGTCGCCATCCAGCGTCACGGGCAGGGCCGTGCGGCCCTTCAGCCCCGGGTGGGCGCCGAGCGCGTCCGCGAAGGCGCGGCGGGTGCGCGCCACGAGCCGGCGCGTGCGGTCCGGCGCACCGAGGGCCGTGCCGATCAGGGTGGCGGTCACGTCCCACGGCACGCCGTAGGGCGGGTAGCCCTTCGGCTGCACCACGGTCGGCGCCAGCTTCGTGAGCTTCTCGTAGTCCTTGCGGGACACCTGCAGGTTGACCGCCAGGATCAGGTCGGGCCGGGCGGCGGCGACCTTCTCGAAGTCGATCTCGACGCCCTCGACGTACGCGGGCGACTGCCCCTTCAGGGCTCCGGCGGCCCAGGCGCCGACGCCGTCGCGCCACACGGGCGACGAGCGCTGCACCAGGACGGGCACGGTGCCGAGCGCGAGCGGCGTGTCGTGGTCGGCGTAGCCCAGCGAGACGATGCGTGCCGGCGCCGACGGGACGGTCGTCCGGCCGTACTGGTGCTCCACCGTGGCGGGGAAGCGGCCGCCCGGCGCCGCGGCCGCTCCGGCGCCGGACCGGTCGTCGTCGGCGCCACAGGCGGCGAGCCCCAGGCTCGCGGCGCCCGCGAGCGCGGCGGCGACGGCGGCGCGGCGGCTCAGCAGCGGTCCGGACGGGTCGGGGGTGCCGGGGCGGCGGGTCATGCGGAGCGGGCCTCTCGGTCGGGGGGAGCGACGGCGGGGCGAGGTGAGGTGAGGTAGGCGGACCTAACTCGCGGGTCGAAGGTCAGCCTAACCCACGACGGGGGCGCGTGCGCGGCGGTCCGGGACGGGGGCCGCCGGCCCGTGGGTGCTACGACTGGGGGCCGTGCCGTCGTCGTCCGCCGCCTCCGCCCGCGCCGTCCGCTGGGCGGTCGTCCTGGCGGTCACCGCGGCGACGGCCCTGGCGGGGGCGGCTGCCGGCGTCCCCTCCCCCGCCATGTTCGCGGGGCTGCTCGTCGGGCTCGGCTTCGCGCTGCGCACGGACTGGCGCCTGGACGTGCCCGAGCTCGGCGCCCGGCTCTCGCAGGGGATCCTGGGCGTCTCGCTCGGCACGCTCGTGCAGACCTCGACCCTCGGGGAGCTCGGCCGGCACGCCGTGCCGATCGTCGGAGTGACGCTCGCGACGCTGCTGGCGACGGTCCTCGCGGGCCTGGCGATGAGCCGCCTGACCGGCCTGGACCGCCCGACCGCCGCCTTCGGCATGGTGGCCGGCGGGGCGTCGGGGATCGTGGCGATCAGCCGCGAGCTGGGCGCCGACGAGCGGCTCGTGGCCGTCATGCAGTACCTGCGGGTGCTGGTCATCGTCGTGCTGGCGCCCGTCGTCGCCGGCATCGCCGGGGGGCCCGGGGGCGGGACGGCGGCCGCGGCGTCCGGGGGCGGCGCGTGGGCCGACGGGCTGCTGACGTGCGCGCTGTGCCTGGTCGCGGGCACCGCGCTGGCCCGCGCCGTGCGGCTGCCGGCGGGGTCGCTGCTGGGCCCGCTCGTGCTCGCGGCGGCCCTCGAGCTGGCGGGCGTGCCGTTCGTCGCGCCCGTGCCGGACCCGCTGCTGCAGGCGGCGTACGTCGGCATCGGCCTGTCGGTCGGGCTGCGGTTCACCGTCGCGAGCCTGCGCCACGCGGCGCGGATCCTGCCCGCGACGCTCGGGATGATCGCCGCGCTCATCGCCGCGTCCGCCGGCCTGGGGCTGCTGCTCGTGCCGCTGACGGGCGTCGGCGCGCTCGACGCGTACCTGGCGACCACCCCCGGCGGGCTCTACGCGGTGCTCGCCGCGGCGGCGTCGAGCGACGTCGACGCCACGTTCGTGCTGGCGGTCCAGGTGCTGCGGCTGTTCGCGATGCTGCTCGCCGCGCCGCTGCTGGCGCGGTGGCTCGCCGGACGGGAGCGGCCGGCGGGCGGGGCCGGCGCCTGACGCCGGCGTCGCCGGGGCGCGCACCGGCGCGGCCGGCCCGGCGTCCCGCCATCCCGCCGGCGACGGGGCGACCGCCCGGCCCCGCGCATCGCCGGCGTCAGGCGACCGCCCCGGCCCGGAGGATCGCCGGCTTCGCGGGGTCGGCCCGGCACCCCGCCGGCGTCAGGCGACCGCCCCGGCCCCGACGGATCGCGGGCCCACGGCGTCGGGCCGCCGCGGCCGGGCCGGTGCGGCCTCCTGCCCGCGCGGGCGCGCGGGACGCCGGAGCCGGACGAACGACGTCAGGCGAACGGCCCGCCCGGCACGCGCTGCGGCACCAGGCGCACCGGGCCGAGCAGCCCCGACGCCTCGGGCGGCCAGACCTTCGGGTCGAACGTCTCGTAGGTGATGTTCACGATGTAGTAGCGGGTCCAGTCGACCTCGCCGCGCTGCGACATCGCGCGGACCTCGTTCGCCGCCAGGTTCGTCACCTCGATCTCGAGGACGTTGGGGCCCTTCCGCAGCGCGTCGCCGGCGGGCACCGCGAACGGCAGGCTCCACGCCGTCTCGAGCTCGCGGCCGTTCAGCCGGACCCGCGCGGACTCGCGGACGTCGCCCAGGTCCAGCGCCCACTCGTCCGCGCGGGCGCCGCGCGGCAGGGCGAAGCGCAGCGTGTAGCGCGCGGTGCCCGAGAAGCCCTCGGCGTCGGGGCCGAGCTCCGTCCACGATCGCAGGGCGTCCAGGCGCCGCGGCGCGGAGACGCGGCCGTCGCGGCCCAGGAAGCGCAGCTCCCACGGGCCGTCCAGCGCGATCGCCCGTCCGGCGTCCTGCGCGACCGCCCAGCGGCGACCGTGCACCCGGCGGCGGGCGAACGTGCGCAGGAAGACCGACTCGCCCGGCTCCAGGCGCAGGCGCACGGCCGTGGTGCGGCCGCGGCGCAGGCTCGCGATCCCGCGGGCGCCGTCGTGTGGGTCGAGCACGACGGCCGAGGCCGCGGCGTCCGCGACGGGCACCCAGCCGTCGACGGCCTCCTTGCCCAGGTTGGCGACGAACAGGTGCTTGCCCTCGTCGTGGCTGCGGCGCAGGACGCGCAGGCCCAGGTCGGCGGCCGGCTCGCGGCGCGCGCCCGTGGTCGCGAGCGCGCGGTCGACGTCGTCGGCGACGAGGAAGCGCCCCCAGCCCAGGCGGTGCTCCGTCCCCACGGCGGTGCGGCGCCCGGCGCGACGGATCTCGCCCAGCAGCGCGGCGAGCTTCGCGCGGCGGCCCTCCAGGTCGGCGAGGCCCGGCACGTCCTCGGGCAGCGCGCGGTGGAAGATCACCGTCGCGCCCGCCTTGGCGAGCGCGACGAGCCGCTCGAGCGTCTCCAGCGGCATGAGCTTGGCGCCCGGGACGACGAGCGTGGCGTACGTGCCGCCCGTCGCCCGCAGGCCGCCGCGCGCCGCCTCGATGCCGTCGAGCATGCGGTCGGAGACGTAGTCGAACTGCCAGCCGCGGTCCTGGATCGTCGTCGCGACGGCGCCGAACCCGGTCGGGTGCTGGTGCAGCCACTGCTCGGCGCCGTGGACGGTGAACTGCGGGACGAGCGGGTCGGCCGCCGTGTGCCACAGGTCGTGCTGCGGGAAGTAGAGGAGGACGTCGTTGTCGTGCGTCCCGTCCTGCAGGATCGACTGGCTGCGCGTGACGTACGCGGTGAGCTCGGGCAGGTCGCGCCACAGCGTGTTCTGCGGGGTGACCTCGGTCGACGCGTAGAAGTTCAGGCCGGGGAAGGCCTCCTCCGGCGGCGAGTACGTCGTGCCGTGGAAGAAGACGTGGTTGATGCCGGCCGCGAAGAGCTGGTCGAGCTCGGGCTTCATCTGCGAGAGCGAGACGTGGAAGTGCTCCGCCAGCCACGTGCAGCTCTCGGACGAGGCGAGCGGCTTGCCCTCGACGTGCGCCGCCGACGAGGCGAAGCGCATGACGAGCGGGTCGGGACGGCCGAAGTCCTCGGTGGAGTAGTTCGGGTCCTCGCGCAGGCCCGGGATCGGGAAGGCGCTGGGGCCGAAGCTCTCCGTCTCCGGGATGTCGACGCGGGCGTACAGGTCGAGCAGGTTGGCCGGCGAGCCGTGCGCCTGGTTGCGCGTGCGCCAGCCGTGCTGCTCGTTCCACGCGGACCAGCGCTCGGTGAAGCGGCTCAGCAGCAGGTCGGCGAACGTCTCGCGCACGTCGGAGCGGACCCGCGCCCGGGTCTCCTCGTCGCCCTGGCCGGCGACCTCGGGCAGGTACGGCACGACGTCGTAGCCGCGCAGCTGCGCGAAGTCGGCGACCATCGTGTCGGTCCAGTTGGCGGCGCCGACCTCGTAGGAGTCGTGGAACATCGCGCGCAGGCCGTGCGAGCCGCCGCCGAGCGCCTCGTCGAAGCGCCGCAGGTAGTTCGGGAGCGCCCGCTCGGACACGTAGTCGATCACGACGCCCTCGCTGCCGGGCGCCGCGCGCTTGACCGCCATGCGGACGCGGCCGACGAAGACCGCGGTCAGCTCCCAGCCGCCGGCCGGGGCGACGGCGTCGAGGGTGCCGTCGGCGCCGACCTTCTCGGTCAGGTCGACGGTGCTGCCGTCGGCGGCACGGGCGACGAGGCGGTCGAGCGGCGGGACCGGCTTGTTCTTGGGCGGGTTGCTGGCGCGCACCGGCACGGACAGGCGCTGCCCCTCGGCCACGGTCCAGCGCTCGATCAGCACCTTCGCGGCGCCGTCCTCGTCGGCCACCCACGGGCCGCCGAACGGCCAGCCCGAACCCGTCGTCATGTCGACGCCCATGCCCAGGCGCGACGCGGTGCGCGTGGTGCTGTCGAGCGCGGCGACCCACTCCGGGGAGAGGTACGCGCGGTTCTTCGCCTCGTTGCCCTTGACCCCGTAGATCGGCTGGATCTCGACGCCGCCGATGCCCGCGTCGCGGTACGCCTGCAGGTTGGCGGCGATCCCGGCGTCGTCGACCGCGCTGCCGAGCCACCACCAGCGGGTCCACGGCTTCGCCTGCGTCGTGGCCGTCGGCCAGGCCGTCGGGGCGGTGTCGCGGCCGGGTCCACGGCCGCGGCCGCGGCTGGCCGCGGCGCCGGCCGGCATGGCCGCGAGGGCGCCCGCGCCCACCGCGGCCGCCGACGTCCTCTGGACGAACTCCCTGCGTCGCATCGCTGCTCTCCTCTCGCTGTGCGGCCCGGGGGGATGGAGGTCGGGCCTACCGACGATCGCTTCTGTGCGTTTCCGTGGTGGACGGCGAAAACCGAACACCTAAGCTCGCAACCGATCGGTTGGCGGACCATACCGTGCGCGCCGTCACACGTGGGAGGGATGGCGGTGGCCGAGGGGCTCGGCCGGGGGCGGCGGGCGGCGGGCGGCGGGCGGGGGTCCGGGGCGGCCGGGGTGGCGCGGCGCGAGTGGCGGCCGTGGGGCGCGTTCCGGCTCAGGACCGCATAGCGGACCCCAACCGGAACAGGGCGCGAGACGGGGACGCGTTCCGGCTCGGGGCCGCATGGCGGACCCCAACCGGAACGGGGCGCGAGGCGGGGACGTGTTCCGGCTCGGGGCCGGATGGCGGACCTCTGCCGGAACGGGCCGGGAGGCGGGGACGCGTTCCGGCTCAGGACCGCATGGCGGCCCCCACCCGGAACGGGACGCCAAGCGGGGACGTGTTCCGGCTCAGGGCCGCATGGCGGACCTCAACCGGAACGGGGCGCGACGCGGGGACGCGTTCCGGCTCAGGACCGCATAGCGGACCCCAACCGGAACGGACCGCCAGGCCGGGACGCGTTCCGGCTCAGGACCGGATGGCGGGCCGCAACCGGAACGGGGCGCGACGCGGGGACGCGTTCCGGCTCGGGGCCGCATGGCGGACCTCAGCCGGAACGGGCCGCGAGGCGGGGACATGTTCCGGCTCGGGGCCGCATGGCGGACCTCAGCCGGAACGGGCCGCTAGGCGGAACTCGTTCCGGCTCAGGGCCGCCTGGCGGCCCCCACCCGGAACGGGACGCCAGGCGGGGACAGGTCCGGCTCGGGGCCGCATGGCGGACCGCAACCGGAACGGACCGCCAGGCGGGAACGCGTTCCGGCTCGGGGCCGCATGGCGGACCGCAGCCGAAACGGGCCGCGAGGCGGGGACGCGTTCCGGCTCGGGACCGCACGGCGGGCCTCAGCCGGATCGGGCCGGGAGGCGGGGACATGTTCCGGCTCGGGACCGCATGGCGGCCCCCAACCGGATCGGGCCGGGAGGCGGGGACGCGTTCCGGCTCAGGACCGCATGGCGGCCCCCAACCGGATCGGGCCGGGAGGCGGGACATGTTCCGGCTCAGGGCCGCATGGCGGCCCCCAACCGGAACGGACCGCGAGGCGGGGACGCGTTCCGGCTCAGGGCCGCATAGCGGCCCCCAACCGGAACGGACCGCCAGGCGGGGTCGTGTTCCGGCTCAGGACCGCATAGCGGCCCTCAACCGGAACAGGCCGGCAGGCGGGGTCGCGTTCCGGCTCAGGACCGCATAGCGGACCCCGACCGGAACGCGCCAGCGCACCGGCGCAGGTTCCGCCTGGTCCGTCTCGAGAACGCTGGTCGCGCCGCCTTCGTCCCGCGGACGTGTTCCGGATCGCCACCGTCCAGGCGCGGCGATGCGGCACGCTACCCGGCCCGCCCTCTCGCTCCGGACGTGTTCCGGATCGCCACCGTCCAGGCGCGGCGATGCGGCACGCGACCCGGCCCGCCCTCTCGCTCCGGACGTGTTCCGGGTCACCATCGTCCAGGCGCGGCGATCCGGAACACGACCCGGCCCGCCCCCTCGCCCCGGACGTGTTCCGGATCACCACCGCCCAGGCGCAGCGATGCGGCACGCGACCCGGCCCGCCCTCTCGCCCCGGACGTGTTCCGGATCACCACCGCCCAGGCGCAGCGATCCGGAACACGACCGCGCCCCCGCGCCGCCGCCGCGCCACGCCACGCGGCACCACGCCACGCGGCGCCACGCCACGCCACGCCGCGCCGCACCGCACCACGCGGCCGCGCCCTACTTCGCCTCGAGCCAGGTCCGCCCGACGCCGCCCTCGACCTTCAGCGGCGGGTCGTGCTTCCACGGCGCGACCATCTCGCGCTCGACGAGGGCGCGCACGCCGTCGGGGCCCTCCATCTCGTCGGCCGGGCCCTCGACGAGGAGCTCGTCGTGGATCGTCAGGACCATGCGCGAGCGGACGCCGCGCTCGTCGAGGGCGCGGCGGACGCCGATCATCGCGAGCTTCATGATGTCCGCCGCGGTGCCCTGGATGATGGTGTTGACCGCCAGGCGCTCGCCGAGGGAGCGCATCTGCGGGTTGCGGGCGCGCAGCTCGGGGATCAGGCGCCGCCGGCCGAACATGGTGCGGACCTCGCCGGCCTCCTTCGCCTGCTCGATCGTCGCGTCGATGAAGCGCTTGACGCCGGTGAACTGGGCGAAGTACGCGTCGATGACCTCGCGGGCCTCGTCGCGCGGGATGTTCAGGCGCTCGGCCAGGCCGAAGTCGGTCAGGCCGTAGGCGATGCCGTAGTTGACCATCTTCGCCTTCGACCGCAGCCCCGGATCGAGCTCGTCCTCCGTCACCCCGAAGACCGTGGTGGCGGTGGCGGTGTGGACGTCGCGGTCCTCGCGGAACGCGTCGCGCAGCGTCTCCTCCTCCGCGTAGTGCGCGAGGATCCGCAGCTCGACCTGCGAGTAGTCGCAAGAGAGCAGCACGTTCTCGCCCTCGGCCTCGAAGCAGCCGCGGATCCGCCGACCGAGCGAGGTGCGGACGGGGACGTTCTGCAGGTTCGGGTCGGTCGACGACAGGCGCCCGGTCTGGGCGACGGTCTGCTGGAACGTCGTGTGGATGCGGCTGCGCGGGTCCGCCTCGGCGAGCTTCGGCAGCACGTCGAGGTACGTCTTCGTCAGCGTCGAGAGCTCGCGCCAGCGCTCGATGAGCGGGACGATCTCGTGCTCGTCGCGGATCTGCTGCAGCACGCGCGCGTCGGTCGAGAAGCCCGTCTTGCCCTTGCGCTTCTTCGTCAGCCCGAGCTCCTCGAAGAGCACCTCGCCCAGCTGCTTCGGCGAGCCGATCGTGAACTCGCGGCCGGCCAGCGCGTGGATCCGGGCCTGCAGGTCGGCGATCTCGGCGCGCACCTCGTCGCCGACCTCGTTCAGGCGTGGGACGGACAGGCGCACGCCCTCGCGCTCCATCTCGCGCAGCACGTCGACGAGCGGCAGCTCGACCTCGCGCAGCAGCCGCATCAGGCCGGTCTCGTCGAGCAGCCGCCGCTGGTGGATCGCGAGCATCGCCACGCGCACCGCCGCCGCGCCGGCGGGGTCGTCCGTCGTGACCGTCACGCCGATCTCGTCGGCGAGCTCGTCGAGCGGGTAGCCGCGACGCTGCGGCTCCAGGACGTACGCGCCGAGCAGGGTGTCGTGGTCGAGCCGCGGCGGCACGTCGCGGTCGCCCGACCCGGCACCGGCGGCGAGCGCCTTGCCGTCGTGGCAGACGAGCGGCCGGTCGGCGAGCACGGCGAGCACCTCGCCCGGGGTCGCGCAGCCGCCGAGCAGCAGCTCGGCCGGCCGGCCGGCGTCGTCCAGCCGCGCGACGGCGAACCGCAGCGGCGCGCCCGGCGCGTCGGGGGCGGCCTCCGCGTCGGCGCCCTCCCCCGCGGCCTCGGCGGCGTCGGGGTCGAAGAGCTGCCCCGACTCCTCCTGCGCGGCGGCGGTCGGCTCGACGACCGCGACGGCGACCCGCGCGGGCGCGGCGCCGTCGTGCTCGGCCAGCGCGGCCGCGAGCGCGTCCAGCGCGACCCGCCGCTCGGGCGCCTCGACGGCCTCGCCCTCGGGGCCCGAGGGGCGGCCGTCCTCCTCCAGCAGCGGCTCGAGCCGGCGCCACGGGTCGCGCAGCTCGAAGCGGTGGAAGACCTCGCGCAGCGCCTGCGCGTCGGCCTTCTCGGCCAGCAGCGCGTCCAGGTCCAGGTCGATCTGGAGGTCGGTGTGGATGCGCGCCAGGTCGCGCGAGATCCGGGCGTTCTCGGCGTGGTCGATCAGGTTCTGCTTGCGCTTGGCGCCCGAGACCTGGTCGACGGACGCGAGCACCGTCTCCAGGTCGCCGAACTGCTGCAGCAGCTGCGCGGCCGTCTTGTCGCCGATGCCGGGAACGCCGGGGATGTTGTCCGACGTGTCGCCCTTCAGGCCGTAGAAGTCGGGGATCATCTCGGGCGGCAGGCCGTAGCGCTCCTGCACGGCGGCGTAGTCGTAGACCTTCGTCTCGGTGATCCCGCGCGCCGTCGCCATCACGCCGACCCAGTCGTCCGGGTCGATGAGCTGGAACTGGTCGCGGTCGCCCGTGACGATCACGGTGCGCAGCTTCCGCTCGCGCGCCTTCGTCGCCAGGGTGCCGATGACGTCGTCGGCCTCCCAGCCCGGCAGCGAGACGTTGGCGTAGCCGAAGCCGGTCGTGATGTCGGTCAGGAACGGCCACTGCTGGCGCAGCAGGTCGGGCTTCTTCGACCGCTGGGCCTTGTACTCGGGGTAGACCTCGTTGCGGCCCGACATGCCGGCGTCCCACGCCACGGCGGTCGGGACGGGCCCCAGGTCCTGGTACAGCTTGACGAGCATCGACGCGAAGCCGAAGAGCGCGTTCGTGGGCTCGCCCGTCGACGTGGCGATGGACTCGGGGAGCGCGAAGAAGGCGCGGTACGCGAGCGAGTTGCCGTCGATCAGGAGCAGGTCCGGGGCCGCGTTCTTCGTCACACCGAGCAGCCTACGCGGCGCGCCGGGCGCCCGAGGGTCGGCGGCCCGCCGACGGCCCGGATCGCCCGATCCCCAGGCGGTTCCCTGGTATGCCAGTGGGGCCGAAAACCCCCGCTGCTTGCATACAAGACGGCCCCTCCGGAAGGGCTACTGTTCCGCCGCGTGAGCGGCACACCCTCAGCGCAGTACTCCATCGTCCTCCGCGTCGAGATCGACCACCGGCCCGGCGCCCTCGGCGCCGTCGCGTCGGCGATCGGCGCGGCGGGGGGCGTGATCGGGGACGTGGCGCTCGTATCGGTCACGGGCGACACGCTCGTCCGCGACATCACGGTGTCGGCGAGCGGGCAGGGCGCGTGGGACGCGATCACGACGGCGATCGCCGAGCAGGCCGGCGCGCGCGTCGTGCAGCTCGTCGACCGCACGTTCCAGGTGCACGAGGGCGGCAAGCTCGAGACGACCGCCAAGCACCCGCTGAAGACGCGCGACGACCTCGCCATGGCCTACACGCCGGGCGTCGCGCGGGTCTGCGACGCGATCGCCGCCGACCCGGCGCTGTCGCACGACCTGACGATCCGCAAGAACACGGTCGCCGTCGTCACCGACGGCACCGCGGTGCTGGGCCTGGGCGACATCGGCCCCGAGGCGTCGCTGCCCGTCATGGAGGGCAAGGCCGTCCTCTTCAAGGAGTTCGCGGGCGTGGACGCGTTCCCCCTCGCCCTGTCGACGAAGGACCCGGACGAGATCGTCGCGATCTGCAAGGCCGTGGCGCCGACGTTCGGCGGCATCAACCTGGAGGACATCTCGGCCCCGCGGTGCTTCGAGATCGAGGACCGCCTGAAGGCCGAGCTCGACATCCCGGTCTTCCACGACGACCAGCACGGGACCGCGATCGTCACGCTGGCGGCGCTCATCAACGCCTGCCGGATCACCGGCAAGCGGCTGGAGGACCTGTCCGTCCTGGTGACCGGCCTGGGCGCCGCGGGCGTGGCGGTGACGAAGATCCTGCTGTCGGCGGGCGTCACCGACATCATCGGCGCCGACTCGAAGGGCCTCGTGTCCACGAGCCGCCCCGACTACGTCGACGGGTCGATGAACTCCGTCAAGCGCTGGTACGCCGAGATGAGCAACCCCGAGGGCCTGACCGGCCCTCCGGGCGACCACCTGGGCGGCCGGGACCTGTTCGTGGGCCTGTCGGGCGCGCGCCTCTTCCCCGCGGAGCGGCTGGCGGCCATGAACGACGACGCGATGGTCTTCGCGATGGCGAACCCCAACCCCGAGGTGGCCCCCGAGGAGGCCGCCCCCTACGCGCGCATCATCGCCACGGGCCGCTCGGACTACCCCAACCAGATCAACAACGTCCTCGCGTTCCCGGGGATCTTCCGCGGCGCCCTCGACGCGCGCGCCACCCGGATCACCGAGGGAATGAAGATCGCCGCGGCCCACGCCATCGCCGGCCTCGTGGCCGACGAGGACCTGCGCGAGGACCACATCATCCCGTCCGTCTTCGACCGCGAGGTGGCGCCCGCCGTCGCGGCCGCGGTGGCCGAGGAGGCGGTCGCGGAGGCCGCGGCGCCCGCGTAGGCTGCGGGCATGCACGTCACCGTCACCGGGGCGACCGGCACCGTCGGCACGCGACTCGTCGGTCGGCTGCTGGCCCGCGGCGACCGCGTGACGGTGCTCTCGCGCGACGCCGACCGCGCCCGCGCCGCGCTCGGCGGCGCCGTCGAGGCGTTCGCGTGGGACCCCGCGTCCGGCCCGCCGCCCGCCGCGGCGCTCGAGGGCCGCGACGCCGTCGTCAACCTGGCCGGCGAGCCCGTCTTCCAGCGCTGGACCGCGGCCGCGAAGCCGCGGATCGAGGCGTCGCGGTGGACGACCACCCGGCACCTGGTCGACGGCCTGGCCGCCGCGGCGGACGGCCCGAGGACGCTCGTGAGCGGCTCGGCGTCGGGGATCTACGGGGACCGGGGCGACGTCGTCGTGCGCGAGGACGCGCCGGCCGCCGACGACTTCCTCGGCCGCCTGGCCCGGGTCTGGGAGCAGGAGGCGCGGCGCGCGGAGGAGCACGGGGTCCGGGTCGCGCTCGTCCGCACGGGCATGGTGCTCGACGCCGACGGCGGCGCGCTGCCCGTGATCGCGCGGCCCGTCCGGCTGTTCGCCGGCGCGTGGCTGGGCAGCGGGCGCCAGTGGGTGCCGTGGATCCACGTGGACGACCACGTCGGCATCCTGCTCGCCGCGCTCGACGCCGACGGCTTCTCGGGCCCCGTGAACGCGTCGGCGCCCGAGCCCGCGACGAACAAGGCCCTGACGAAGGCGATCGGCCGGACCCTCCGGCGGCCGGTGCTGGCCGGCGCCCCGGCCCCGCTGCTGCGGGCGATCCTGGGCGAGCAGGCCGCCCTCGTCCTCGACTCCTGCCGCATGGTGCCGGACCGCGCCGGCGAGCTCGGCTACGCGTTCGCGCACCCCACGCTGGACGGCGCGTTGCGCGACCTGCTCGGGCGCTGACCGCGGCGTCCCCCGGGCGCGCCGCGGGCGGCCGCCGTCAGCGTGCGGCGGTGGCCCGGCGCAGCGCGCCGTTCAGCTCGCGCACGCGGGCGTGGAGCGCCGCGCTGCGGGCGGGGTCCGCGGTCGGCGCGGTGCCCAGGGGGTACAGGACCAGCGGAGCCGCGTCGCGGCGGCGCACCTCGCACACGGCCACGCCGCCCTCCTCCTCCACCGAGAACCCGTCGACGGCCGCCCACGGGATCCGCCGGCGGCGCAGACCGGTGACGACGAGGCCGTCGGCGTCGTAGGCGACGCCCGCCCCGAAGGCGGCGGCGCAGCCGCCGACGGCCAGGACGAGCCCGCCCGCGAGGACGCCCGCACCGCCCGCGTGGCCGTGCCGCAGCGCGGCGAAGGCCGCGAAGAACGCCAGGAAGGCGGCCAGCGCGACGGCACAGCGGAACGCCAGGTGGTCGACGGCGGGCATCGGCAGCACGCCGCGCGGCGCGGTGACGGCGGAGGTCGGACCGGCCGGGGCGGTGGCGCGGCTGCCGCCTGCGTGGCGGCCCGAGCCGGTGTCGGGGTGCAGGTCCATCACCGACGTCGTCGGCCGCCGGGCGCCCGGCCTTGAGGCGTGCTGGACGATCCCGGCGCTCCCAGGCCCGTCGCCCCGCGCGGATCGCCCCGCGCGCGCCGGCCGCCACCCGCCACCGGGGCGCACCGCGCGCCGGGGTCAGCGCGCGGGCGCGTCCAGGTCGCGGACGACGCGCCAGCCGTAGGCCGCCGGTCGGGCCAGGCCGACGGCGGTGGCCGCGACCGTGCCGTCGGGACGCTGGGCCGCCTCGGCCGGCGGGGCCGGCACGCGGGCGGCGACGAGCGCGTCGGCGACGTCGTCGCGACGGTTGCCGCCCTCGGGGCCGGCGCCCTCGACCGCGCGCAGCATCAGCTTCATCGCGCGCCAGCCGGCCATCACGCCGGCGGGCGCCGGGGTGCCGAAGTAGCGGCGGTGCAGGGCGTCGATGCGCCGCGTCAGCGCGTCGCCGTCGGGCGCCGGATCGTCCACCACGGCCTCGGCCCGGAGACGCTCGCGGCGGGCGAGCTGCGCCACGCCGCCGGACGCCGCCCCGCGGGTCAGGAAGATCCGCCGGCCCTGCAGCTGCGCGACGAGCGGGCCGAGCAGGTCCGCCGCGTCGCCGGCCGACGGCTCGCCGGCCAGGACGACGCAGTCCGCGCCGCGGCGCAGCGCCTGCCCCAGTCCGGTGACGAGCTGCGGATCCGTCCACGCCGAGCCGAGCAGCCGGACGTCCTCGTCCACGGCGGGCGTGTCGAAGCGCCGGCCGGCGCCGGCGCCCTGCGCCTGGACGAGGATCGTCGTCGAGCACGACGCGGCGCGCACGCGGGCGCCGACGGCGCGGGCGATGCGCGCGTCGGGCGTCGACAGGTCGACGCCCAGGCGCGGCCCGCGGGGCGCCAGGTCGGCCCGCGTCGCGCCGGTCTGGCCGCCGTTGGCGGTGACGTAGGCGACGCCCGTCTGGCCGGCCAGGATGGCCCACTGACGGATCGTCACGGGCTCGATGCCGCTGATCGCGCCGATCGTGCCGACGTCGCGCAGGAAGTTCCCGGCCTCGCGGGACGCGCCGGCGGCGCTCACGGCGACGCCGTCGTCGTCCGTCGTGTCGCGGATCGACAGGCGGACGCTGTAGTCGCCCGCCCCGCCGCCGGAGTCGGCGAGCGCGAGCTGGGCGCCGCGGGCGAGCGCCAGGCCGGGACCGGCCCAGGGACCGCGGGTGGGGACGCCGACGTACACGGCGACCTTCGTCGCGTAGGCCTCCTCGCCCGTGGAGTCGCCGCCGCAGCCGGCGACGCCGGCCCCGGCGGCGGTCAGCGCCAGGCCGAGGGCGATGCGGCGCGCCGCGGCGCGCACGCGCTAGGCGCGCTGCGCGTCGGAGCGGTGCGCGTCGGCCTCGTGGCCCGCCGTCTCCGTGCTGCGCTCCTGGCGGTAGCCGAGCACGCGCCAGATGGCGGTCGAGAGGGCGATGAGCGCGAGCGCCGGGATGGCGGCGTCGACGGACTTCCAGCCGAGCGCCCAGAGGACGAGCCAGAGGAGGGACGACGCCGTGATCGCGTAGATGAGGCCCATACGGGCTCCCAATCTACCGGGAACGCGGCGTCCCCGCTCGCCGAAGGCGCCGGCCGTCCCGGCCGTCAGCGGCCGAGGCCCGACGCCAGGTCGGCGAGCACCGCGCGGACGGCCTCGACCGGGCGCTCCTCCCCCGCGGCGCGCACGAGCCGGGTGCCCACGATGGCCCCGTCCGCCCCCGCCGCGGCGGCGGCCCGGGCGCCCTCGGCGTCGCCGATGCCGAAGCCGATCGCCACGGGCACGTCGGTCCCGCCGTCGCCCTTCGCCCGGGCGACGATCTCGCCGAAGCGGTCGGCCGGCGAGCCGCTGCGCTCGCCCGTGGTGCCGACGACGGACACGGCGTACAGGAACCCGCGGGCGGCGGCGCGTACCTCGGCCACCCGCTCCTCGCCGGTCGTCGGCGCGACGAGCGGGATGAACGCGACGCCCGCGGCGTCGCACGCGGAGACGACGTCGGTGGCCTCCTCGCCGACCGGCAGGTCGGGGACGATCAGGCCGCTGAACCCCGCGTCGGCCAGCCGCCGCGCGAAGACGTCGGCGCCGGGCCGCAGGACGAGGTTCGCGTACGTCATGAGGACGACGGGCACGTCGTCCGACAGCTCGCGGCCGAGCGCCAGCACGTCGTCCACGGTGACGCCGGCCTCGAGCGCCGTCGTGCCGGCGGCGTGGATGATCGGGCCGTCCGCGAGCGGGTCGCTGTACGGGATGCCCAGCTCGACGACGTCGGCGCCGCCCTCGACGTACGCGCGCAGGACCTGCCGCGAGGTCTCCAGGTCGGGGAAGCCGCCCATCGCGTAGGCGACGAGCGCCGCGTCGCCGGGCGCCTCGGCGAAGGCGCGCCGGATGCGCTCCTCGCCCGCGCCGCCGCGCAGGACCGGGGCCGTGGGCTCGGTGCTCATCGGATCTCCGCTCCGTCCTGGGGGCCGTCCCCGTCCTGGTCGGCCACGGGGTCGTGCCCCAGCGGCTCGGCGACCGTGTGCGCCAGGGCGTCGTCGCCCTCGAGCTCGCGCAGGCCGGCGAGCGCGTGCTCCATGTCCTTGTCGCCGCGGCCGGACAGGCACACGATCTCGATCTCGACGTCCGGCGCCGGCACGTGGAGGACGTGGTGCAGCGCGTGGCTGGACTCGAGGGCGGGGATGATGCCCTCCAGGCGCGAGACGGTGCGGAAGGCGCGCAGCGCGTCGGCGTCCCCCACCGGCACGTACGTCGCCCGGCCCGTGTCGCGCAGCCACGCGTGCTGCGGCCCGACGGCCGGGTAGTCCAGGCCGGCCGAGATCGAGTGCGCCTCGAGGATCTGCCCGCGGTCGTCCTGCATCACGGGCGTCATCGCGCCGTGCAGCACGCCGGCCTCGAGGCCGCCGGCCAGGACCGCGCCGTGCGCGCCCGTCTCGATGCCGTGGCCGCCGGGCTCGACGCCCAGCAGCGCCACGTCGGGGTCGTCGAGGAAGGCGGTGAAGATACCGATGGCGTTCGAGCCGCCGCCGACGCAGGCGACGACGCGGTCCGGCAGCCGGCCGGCGGCGTCGAGGATCTGCGCCCGCGCCTCGTCGCCGATGATCCGCTGCAGGTCCCGCACGATCGACGGGAACGGCGCCGCGCCGGCGGCGGTGCCCATGACGTAGTGCGTGTCCTCGACGGTGGCGACCCAGTCGCGGAACGCCTGCGACACGGCCTCCTTCAGCGTGCGGGCGCCGGACTCGACGGGCTGCACCGTCGTGCCGAGCAGCCGCATCCGCTGCACGTTCGGCATCTGGCGGCGCATGTCCTCGACGCCCATGTAGATGACGCACTCCAGGTCGAGCAGCGCCGCGGCGGTGGCCGTCGCCACGCCGTGCTGGCCCGCGCCGGTCTCGGCGATCACGCGCGGCTTGCCCATGTGCTTCGCGATCAGGCACTGGCCGATCGCGTTGTTGATCTTGTGGGCGCCGGTGTGGTTGAGGTCCTCGCGCTTGAGGTACACCTCGCGGCCCACGCGCTCGCTGATGCGGCGAGCCAGGTACAGGGGCGACGGCCGGCCGACGAAGTCGCGCAGCAGGGTGCCCAGCTCGGCCTGGAAGCCGGCGTCCTCGCGCAGCGTCGCCCACGTGCGCTCGAGCTCGTCGAGGGCGGGCAGCAGCGTCTCGGGCACGTAGCGGCCCCCGTAGGGGCCGAAGCGCCGCTCGCTGCCGATCTCGGTGAAGGGCGTGCCGGGCGTCATCGGGACTCCGTCGTGGTGGTCGGGGTGGGGTCGTCGGCGTTGCGGCCGGCGGTGGCCGCGCGGATGAACGCGCGGACGAGCTGCGGGTCCTTGCGGC
The DNA here is from genome assembly GCF_017916475.1 of Patulibacter sp. SYSU D01012. Lineage (GTDB taxonomy): Bacteria > Actinomycetota > Thermoleophilia > Solirubrobacterales > Solirubrobacteraceae > Patulibacter. Next base: position 1,742,472 of record NZ_JAFMTB010000001.1, on the reverse strand, counting down.
CCGGCTCGGACTCGGTGCCGCTCGCGACGTCCACCGCGTACGGGTGGACGGCGCGCATGGCGTCGGCGACGTTGTCCGGCGTCAGGCCGCCCGAGAGGATCAGGCGCGGGGGGCGCTCGCCGGGCACCGCGCGGGAGACCTTCGCCAGGCTCCAGTCGAAGGTGCGGCCCGTGCCGCCGGCCTCGCCCTCGACGTACGTGTCGAGCAGGTGGAAGTCGGTGTGGAACACCTGCAGCGCGCGGACGTCGGCGCCGGTGCGCACCCGGGCGGCCTTGATGACCTTCGCCCCCGTGCGGCGCGCGACCTCGGCGCAGAAGGACGGGCCCTCGTCGCCGTGCAGCTGCACGAGCGTCAGGTTGCACGCCTGCGCGATCTCGTCGATCTCGTCGAGCGTCTGGTTGACGAAGACGCCCGCCAGCTCGGTCCGGCGCTTCAGGCTGGCGCCGATCGCCTGCGCCTGCCCGATGCGGCAGCGCCGCTTCGATCCGCGGAAGAAGATCATCCCGATCGCCCACGCGCCGGCGTCGGCGGCCAGCTCGGCGTCCTCCAGGCGCGTGACGCCGCACACCTTGACCCGCGCGGGCGTCGGGCCCTTCGGCGTCGGCCCGGCCGCGGCGGCGGGCACCCGCACGGGGCGCGGCCGCTCCTGCGGCGGGGCGCCCGTGGCGCCGGCGGTCTCGGGGGGCGGCTGCTCCTGCACCCATCCATCGTAGGCCCCGGGCGCCGGCGGCGCGGCCGGCCGGGGCGCGGCACGCGGGGCCGCGCGGCGCGGCGGTCCGCGCCCGTGGCCCCGCGCCGTCGCGGGCGGGCCCTACGGCGTCGCGCCGAACGGGTCGGTCAGGCCGTCGCCGCTCTGGCCGCCGTCCGGGGCCTGCTCCTGCTGCTCCTGCCCCTGCTGGGCCTTCGTCCGGCTCGATCGGCGTCCGAGCTCGACCTTCAGCGTCTTGCGCTCCTTGCCGCGCAGCACCTCGACGTCCACCGTCTCGCCCGGCTTGTGCTTCGCGACGATCGCGGAGACGTCGTCCGATCCGCGGACCGCCTCGCCCGCGAGCTTCACGATCAGGTCGCCGCCGATCTGCAGCGGGCCGTCCGCGGTGTTCACCGTGACGCGGCCCCCGCGGATGCCCGCCTTCGCCGCGGGCGAGCCGCCCTGCACGCTCTGGACCCACGCGCCGGGCTGGTCCGGCACGTTCAGCTCGGCCGGCAGCGACCCCTTCTCGGGGGCGTCGGTCGAGGTGATGCCCAGGTAGGCGATGTTCGCGCGGCCCGTCTTCTGCAGGTCGGGGAGGATCTGCTTGACGGTGTCGATCGGCACGGCGAAGCCGATCCCGACGCTGCCCGAGCCGCTGCCGCCCGTCGCGATCTGGCTGTTGATGCCGATCACGCGGCCGGCGCCGTCGAGCAGCGGTCCGCCGGAGTTGCCGGGGTTGATCGACGCGTCCGTCTGGATGACGTTCTCGATCGGGAAGCCGTCCGGGGCGGTGATGCGGCGCTGCTTCGCCGACACGACGCCGGTCGTCAGCGTGCGGTCCAGGCCGTAGGGGTTGCCGATCGCCAGGACGGGGTCGCCGACCTGGATGTCCTTCGCCGAGCCGAGCTGCAGCGGCCGCAGGCCCAGGCCCTTCGGGTCGACCTTCAGCACCGCGACGTCGGTCGAGGTGTCCTGGCCGACGACCTTCGCGTCGACGGTGCGCTCGTTCGAGAAGGTCACGCGGACCTTCGTCGCGCCGTCGACGACGTGCTCGTTCGTGAGGATCGTCCCGTCGTCGTCGATGACGAAGCCGGACCCGGTGGCCTCGCCATCCTGCTCCTGCGGCATCCCGAACGGGTTCTGGGACTGGCTCTCCTGGCGGACGGTCGCCTGGACGAGCACGACCCCCGGCGCGTCCCGCTCGTAGATGTCGCGTGCCGTCGGGGCGTCCGCGTCGGCCGCCGCCGACGAGCTGGCGGCCACGGGGGCTTGGCGCAGGACGGTGGTCGTCGTGCCGTCCCCGCCCCCGACGCCGAGGGCCCCGGCGCCGAGCGCGATCCCGGCGCCGAGCAGGGCGGACACCCCGACGACCGCGGGGGTTGCGAGCTTGCTCATGGACCGAGTATCGCCCCGGCCCCATAAGCGCAGGTGAAGCGGCTCTAGGAGCCGCCTCAGACCTCGCCCGTCAGCTCCCGGGTGGCCGCCTCGAGGTCGTGCTGGCGCATCAGGTGGGTGCCGACGAGCACCGCGTCGACGCCGACGCGCTCGAGCTCCTCGAGCTGGTCGCGGCGGGCGATGCCCGACTCCGAGACGACGATCTTGCCGGCCGGCACGGCGCTCAGCAGGTCGAACGTCGTGTCGAGGTCGACGCTGAGGTCGCGCAGGTTGCGGTTGTTGATGCCGATGACGTCCGCGTCGACGACCTCGAGCGCGCGCTCGAGCTCCTCGCCGTCGTGGACCTCGACGAGGACGTCCAGGTCGAGCTCGTGCGCGTCGCGGTACAGGCGGCGCAGCTCGTTGTCCTCGAGCGCCGCGACGATCAGCAGCATCGCGTCGGCACCCGAGACCGCGGTCTCGACGACCTGGTACGGGTGGACGACGAAGTCCTTGCGGATGATCGGCAGCGAGCTGGCGGCCCGTGCGGCGGCGAGGTCCTGGAGGCTGCCGCCGAAGAACGGCTCGTCCGTCAGGACGCTCAGGGCCGTCGCGCCGGCGCGCTCGTAGGCGCGCACGACCTCGGCGACGTCGGAGCCCTCGCGGATCGGCTCGGGCGAGCTCGGCGCCCGCCGCTTGTGCTCGGCGATGACCGAGACCCCGGGGTGCGACGCGAGGGCCTCGGCGAACGGCCGGCCGTCCTCGCGGGCGCCGAGGCGCTCGCGCAGGACCTTCTCCGGCGTCTCCTTGCGGCGACGCCGGACCTCCTCGCGGGTGCGGTCGACGATGTCGTCGAGGACGCTCATGCACGGGCCTCCTGGACCAGCTGGCTGGTGCGCTTCACGTACTGGTCGAGCACGCCGTGGGCGGCGCCCGACGTGATCGCCTCGCGGGCGCGCTCGACGCCCTCCGCGAGGGTGTCGGCGCCGCCGCCGACGACGATGCCCGCCCCGGCGTTCGCGACGACGAGCTCGGTGGCCGCGCCGGGCTCGCCGCTCAGCACGCGGCGGGCGACGTCGGCGTTCTCGGCGGGGCTGGCGCCGCGGACCGCGTCGAGCGGGTGCGACGCGACGCCGAGCTCCTGCGGCGTGACGGCGAAGGGGCGGACGCCGTCGGGGGTGACCTCGTAGACCGTGGTCGGCGCGGCGATCGAGATCTCGTCGAGGCCGTCGTCCGAGCGGACGAGCAGCGCGCGCTCCGTGCCCAGGCGGTGGACCGCGTCGGCCATCTTCTCGATCACGCCGGGGTAGCCGACGCCGATGACCTGGCGCGGCGCGCCGGCCGGGCTGGTCAGCGGCCCGAGGATGTTGAACACGGTCCGCACCGCCAGGTCGCGGCGGACGGGGATCACGAAGCGGGTGGCGGCGTGGTGCCGGGGCGCGAAGAGGAAGCCGAAGCCGACCTCGTCGATGACCGCGCCGACCTGGTCGGGCGCCAGGTCGATCCCCGCGCCGAGGGCCTCGAGCACGTCGGCGGCGCCGGACTTCGACGTCGCGGAGCGGTTGCCGTGCTTGGCGACCGCGCAGCCGGCGCCGGCGATCACGAACGACGCCGTCGTCGAGACGTTGAACGTCAGCTGCCCGCCGCCGGTGCCGACGATGTCGACGAGCGCCTCGCGCGACGTCGTCACCTTCGACGCGTGGGAGCGCATCGCGGCGGCGAGACCGGCGATCTCGTCGGCGGTCTCCCCCTTCGTGCGGAGGGCGATGAGGAAGCCGGCGATCTCCGTGTGGGAGACCCCGCCGGCCATGATCTCGTCGAGGACCCGTTGGGCCTCGGGCAGGTCGAGGTCCTCGCCGGAGGCGACCTTCTCGATCGCGGGCGTGAGCACCGGGTGCGGCATGCGTCCGCGGGAGGTTAATGGATCGCCGCGACGACGATCATCGCGTCACGCCGTCCTGGAGGAACCGCTCGAGCATGCCCATCCCCTGCGGGGTCAGCACGGACTCGGGGTGGAACTGCACGCCCTCGACCGGCAGCTCGCGGTGGCGCACCCCCTGGATGACCCCGCCGCCGCGCGCCGTGACCTGCAGCTCGTCGGGCAGCGCGTCCTCGGCGAGGACGAGCGAGTGGTAGCGGCCGACCTGCACCGTCTCCCCCAGCCCGCGGTAGATCGAGCGCCCGTCGTGCGTGATGTCGCACGTCTTGCCGTGCACCGGCTCGTGGCGGACGACGAGCCCGCCGAACGCCTGGCCGAGCGCCTGGTGGCCCAGGCAGACGCCCAGCGTCGGCACGCCGGCCTCGGGGAAGCGCCGGATCGCCTCGAGCGAGATGCCCGCCTCGTCCGGGGTGCACGGGCCGGGCGAGACGACGAGGCGGTCGGGCGCCGACGCCAGCAGCTCGTCGACCGTCGCCTTGTCGTGGCGGACCACGTCCACCTGCGCGCCGAGCTCGCCGAGCTCCTGCACCAGGTTGTAGGTGAAGGAGTCGTAGTTGTCGATGACGAGGACCCGCGTGGTCACCCCGTCATCCTCCCGCGCCGGGGCGCTCACGCCCAGCCCCGCTGCTCGAGCGCCACCTCGACGGCGCGCCGGATCGCCCGCGACTTGTTCACGGACTCCTCGTACTCGTACGCGGGGAGCGCGTCGGCGACGGTGCCGCCGCCGGCCTGCACGTGCGCCCGGCCGTCCTTGAAGACCGCGGTGCGGATGTGGATGCAGGAGTCCAGGTCGCCGGACCACCCCAGGTAGCCGACCGCGCCGCCGTAGCCGTTCCGCTTGACGGGCTCGAGCTCGTCGATGATCTGCATCGCGCGGACCTTCGGCGCGCCCGAGAGCGTGCCGGCCGGCAGGACGGAGCGCAGCGCGTCCATGGCGCCGACGTCCGCGCGCAGCGTGCCGGAGACGGCGGAGACGATGTGCAGGACGTGCGAGTACGTCTCGACGACCATCAGCTCGTCCACGGCGACCGAGCCGTACGTGCAGACGCGGCCCAGGTCGTTGCGGGACAGGTCGACGAGCATCACGTGCTCGGCGCGCTCCTTCTCGTCCGCCAGCATCCCGGCGGCCAGCTCGGCGTCCTCGGCCGGCGTCGCGCCGCGCGGACGCGTGCCGGCGATCGGGCGCATCGAGATGCGGTCGCCGCGCACGGTGACGAGCGGCTCGGGGCTGGCGCCCACGACCTGCCAGTCGACCATGTCGAGGTAGTACATGTACGGCGACGGGTTCACGACCCGCAGGCCGCGGTAGACCGAGAACGGGTCGACGTCGAGCTCGGCCGTCCAGCGCTGCGACGGCACCACCTGGAAGGCGTCGCCGGCGCGGACGTACTCGATGATCCGCGAGACGGTCGCCTCGAACTCCTCGCGCGTGTGCGTCGACGTCCACTCCGCGGCGCCCCGCGCGGGGGCGTCGGCGGGGCGGCCGGGCGGCGTCGGGCGGTCCAGGGCCTCGTGCAGGTCGGCGATCCGGTCGACCGCGTGGGCGTAGCGCTCCTCGAGCGTCGTCGGGGCCTCGGCGCGCGGGCCGCCGACGTGGACCGGGCAGAGCAGCGAGAGCGTGTGCTTGAGGTGGTCGAAGACGACCATCCCGTCCGTCACGAGCAGCGCCAGGTCGGGCGTGCCCAGCACGTCCTCGTTCGGCGCGCCGAGCGGCTCGACGGTGCGGACGAGGTCGTAGGCGAAGACGCCCAGCGCGCCGCCGACGAACGGCGGCAGGTCGCCGACCTGCGCGACGCGGCCGCGGCCGATCGCCTCGCCGGCCAGCGCGTACGGATCGCCCGCGTCGCCCAGGCGCCACTCGATCGTGCGGGCCGGGCGGACGCCGAGGAACGAGTAGCGGCCGAAGCGCCCCTGCTCGGCGGACTCGAGCAGGAACGACGGCTCGTCCGGGTGCGCGGCGCGCAGCTTCAGGTACGCGGCGACGGGCGTCTCGACGTCGTCGATCGTCGTCGCCACGACCGGGACGACGTCGTGGTCGGCCGCCAGCGCCCGCAGCTCGTCGAGCGAGGGCGCCAGGGTCAGGCCGAGCGCCTCGGCGCGCGCGAGGGCGGCGGCGGGATCAGCGGCGTCGGGCACGGAGGACCTCCTGCACGTCGCCGAGCGTCCGCCCGCGGCCGCGGATGAGGGCGAGCAGGTGGTAGAGGACGTCGGCGGCCTCGTTGTCGACGCGGTCGTCGCTCTCCTCGCGGGCGGCGCGGAAGACCTCCTCGGCCTCCTCCTCGACCTTGGCGCCGGCGAAGGCGCGGTCGCGCAGGAGCTGCGCGGTGTACGAGCCCTCGGGGGCGTCGGCGGCGCGGGCGGCGAGGACGCGCTCCAGGTCGGGCAGCACCTCGTGCGGCGCGAGCTGGTCGCCCGGGACCTCGTCGCCGGCCGGCCCCTCGGGGGCGCCCGGGGCGTGGAAGCACGTGCGCGCCCCCGTGTGGCACGCCGGGCCGGCGGGCTCGACGAGCGCGAGGACCGCGTCCTGGTCGCAGTCGACCCGCAGCGCCCGCACCCGCTGGACGTTGCCGGACGTCGCGCCCTTGTGCCACAGCTCCTGCCGCGAGCGCGACCACAGGTGCAGCTCGCCGGTCTCTCGGGTCCGTCGCAGCGCCTCGTCGTTGGCGTAGGCCAGGGTGAGCACCTCGCCGGTGCCCCAGTCCTGGATCACGACCGGCACCAGGCCGGCCTCGTCGAAGCGCACGATGTCGGTCAGGTCCGGCAGATCGGGCACGCGGGCGATTCTGACAGCGGCGGCGCGCGGGAGCGGGGCCGCCCCTAGCATGGGGCCGCGATGGGGAGCGCGTGGAACCTGCGGCGCTGGACGGCCGTCGCGGTGCTCGCGCTGGCCCTGGCGGGCTGCGGCGGCGGTGAGCGGGCCGCGGCGCCCGCGACGACGACCGTCCCCGAGCCGTCCGCCGCCGAGGCCACCCCCGAGGAGGCCACGAGCGCGGACGAGGTCGCGTCGGACCGGACGGTGGCCCGTGCCGCCCGCCGCGCCGCGCGCGACCTGGAGCGCGCCGGCAGCAGCGACGCGTGGGCGGTGCCCGACGCCGTCCTCGCGCCGCTCGACACGCTGTGGAGCGCCCGGCGCGGCGCGTACGTCTCGCCCGGCGGCATCGTCTCGACCCGCCTGAACGCCGAGCTGCTGCGCATCCACGCCGCCGCGGCGCGCGCCGGGCACACGGGCCCCTCCCGCCGGGACGACCGGATCGCGAGGATCGCCGCCTACCTGACGGGCCCGGCGTACATCGCGGACGTCAGGGGCGTGCGCTTCGGGGGGTCGCGGCACAACTCGATCCACGTCCCCGGCTGGCGCGAGTCCTCCGCCGACGTCGTCAACCAGCACCAGAGCATCGACGCCGCCGTCGCCCGCGCGCTCCGCGAGACGTGGCTCGTCCGGGACCGCGTCGGGGTGCCGGCCGCCACGCAGGACCGCATCCGCCGCACGGTCGCGGCCGTCACGGCGTCGCCGACGTTCGCCTACCCCGGGCGGCTGCTCAACCAGATCAACTGGAACGCCGAGCTCTACGCCGCCGCCGCGACGATCACCGGGAACCCGGCGCCGCTGCGCGACGACTACCGCCGCCAGCTGACGTGGTTCGCCGACCACGCGCACCGGCCGATCGCCAAGGGCGCGCAGCCCAACCTGAGCACCGGCCTGGGCTTCTACTACCAGCCCGAGGACGACGCGCAGGCGTCCGTCAACCGCAGCGACACCGTCGAGTACGCCAACACCGTCCTCGGCGCGCTGCGCTACTACGACGAGGCCGTCGCCGCGGGGATGGAGCCGCTGAGCGGGACGGAGCGGCGGACGATGAAGGCCTGGGCGCGGCACACGCTGCGCGCGGACTGGGCGCCCTCGGGCTACCTGAACTGGGAGACCGGCAAGGGCGCCAGCCGCGTGCACCTGCGGCAGTACTGGGCGCTGGCGCTCGACGGCGCCGTGAACGCGACCACCGGCGGGTCGCGGCTGATCGGCACGGAGCCCGCCGAGGGCGACCGCCTGCTGGCGCGCGGCGTCGCGCTCTTCCGCCGCTGGGCCGCGGACACCGGGACGGTCCTGCTCCCGCCGACGGCGTTCGGCTTCCCCTCCGCGTTCGAGAACGTCAAGGAGAACCGCACGACGGCCTCCGTCCGCCTGGCGGCGGCGATCGCCGAGTGGGCGGCCGACTGCGGCTGCTCGGGGCAGCTGCCGCCGCCCGACCCGCAGCAGGCCGAGCTCGTGACGGCCTACGACCCGGGCTTCCGCCGGCTGGCGGTCAACGGCCCGCGCTACGCGACCGCGATCTCGCCCGTCGCCGTGCCGACCGGCGGCGGTCTGGAGCCCGCGTGGATCCTCGACGAGCGGGCGACGGCGCTGACCGCCCTCGGCGGCGGCGGGGACGGCAGCCTGGGCCTGCGCCTGGACCGCTCCGGCGCGGTCCTCGCCGACACCCAGCCGGGGGTCGCGGACGCGGCCGGCCTGTCGCTGGCGCCCGTCGCCGGACAGCCCGACGCCTACACCGGCGTGGTCAGCGGCCAGGGCGCCGACGTGCGCGTGACCCACGAGTTCCGCCGCGACGAGATCGTCACCCGCTACGTCGTCGACCCCAGCGTCGGCGTCCGCGTGACCCTGCGCGTGCCGAGCGCCGGCCGCGAGGGCACCGTGCGCTGCACCGCCCGCCCCGCCGCGCTGATCGAGGTCGCCGACGAGCGGCTGCCCGGCTGCCGCGAGGGCGAGGACTACCTCGTGCGCTCCGACGGCGCCAACATGCACGTCGACTTCGCCGGCCTGCCGCGCCGCGCCCGCGTGGCGCTCTCCCGCCCCGCCGCCCGCTCGACCGCGCCGCGGCCGGGCATGGAGGCGACGGTGCGCTTCCGCGTGACGAAGCGGACGACGTTCGAGCGGATCCTGCGCCCGCTCGGCCGCTGAGCGGCGCCCTCAGTCGATCTCGAGGCGGTCCAGCAGCGCGTCGTCGGAGCGCCAGTTCCGGCGCACCTTGACCTGCAGGTCCAGGTGGACGCGGGTGCCGAGCTCGCGCTCGAGCTCCTTGCGGGCGGCGGTGCCGATCGCGCGGATCATGCGGCCGCCGGCGCCGATGAGGATGCCCTTCTGCGACGGCGACTCCACCCAGGCGTTCGCCACCACGAGGGTCAGGTCGTCGGCGGGCCGCTCGACCTCCTCGATCGCCACCTCGACGGCGTGCGGCACCTCCTGGAACGTGCGGCGCAGGATCTGCTCGCGAACCAGCTCGGCCAGCAGCACGTGCTGCGGCTGGTCAGAGTGCTCGTCCGCGGGGAAGTAGAACGGGCCGACGGGCAGCATCCCGACGAGGTGGTCGAGCAGCGCCGGCACGCCCGCTCCCGTGCGGGCCGAGATCGGGAAGACGTCCTCGCCGATGCCCAGCTCGGCCGCGGCGACGAGGATCTGCACCGTCTCGGCGCGCGACAGGCGGTCGACCTTGTTGACCGCGATCACCGTCGGCGTGCGCTGCTCGCGGAGCTGCGCGGCGATGTAGCGGTCGCCCGGGCCGACGCCCTCCTGGCCGTTGAGCACGAGCAGCTGGACGTCCGCCTCGCGCAGCTCGGCGTCCACGCGGCGCTGCATCCGGCCCGTCAGGTGGTCCTTCGGGCGCTGCACGCCGGGCAGGTCGACGAGGACGAGCTGCGCGTCGGGGCGCGTGAGCACGCCGCGGATGGCGCGGCGCGTCGTCTGCGGCTTGTCGGACGTGATGGCGATCTTCGCGCCGACGAGCGCGTTGGTCAGCGTCGACTTGCCGGCGTTCGGGCGCCCCGCCAGGGCGACGAAGCCCGACCGCTTGCCGCCCGCGTCCTCGGCGTCCGGCACGTACTTCGGGACGGGCAGCTCGATCCCGTCCTCGGCGGAGAAGACCTCGGGGCCGTCCTCGCTCATCGGGCCTCCCCCGCGGGCTCGGGCAGCCAGTGGAGGATCTGCGCCTGCACGGCGAGCATCTCGCCCGCGTCCGTCTCGTGATCGAAGCCCACGAGATGGAGGATGCCGTGCACGACGGCCTCGCGCAGCGAGACCGTGTGCTCGGGGCAGATCACGACGTCGCCGATCTCGCGCGGGCCGGCCACCGGGCCGGCGCCGTCGATCGGGAACGACAGGACGTCGGTCGGCTTGTCCTTCCCGCGGTGCTCGCGGTTGAGCTCGTGGATCGCGTCCGCGTCGACGATCGTGATCGCCACGTGGCCGTCCGTGACGCCGGCGGACGCCGCGGCCGTCTCGACCAGGCGCCGCAGGTCCTCGCCCACGGGCAGGCCCGGCGGCGGGACGTCGTCGTCGCCGAGCTCCAGTTCGATCTCGAGGCCGGCGTCGTCGCCGGGGCGGCCCATCACGCGCGGCGGCGCTCGCGCCCGGCGGGCACGAGCTCGGGCGTCTGCGTCTCGGCGTGCTGGTCGTACGCGTCGACGATCTTCTGCACCAGGCGGTTGCGCACCACGTCGCGGCGGTCGAAGCGGACGAACTCGACCTCGTCGATCTCGTCGAGCACCTCGGCCACGGCGATCAGGCCGGAGCGCTGGTCGCGGGGCAGGTCGACCTGCGTCACGTCGCCCGTCACGACCATCTTCGAGCGGTAGCCCAGGCGCGTGAGGAACATCTTCATCTGCTCGGGCGTCGTGTTCTGCGCCTCGTCGAGGATGATGAACGCGTCGTTGAGCGTGCGGCCGCGCATGAACGCCAGCGGCGCGACCTCGATGACGCCGCTCTCGAGGTACGCCTGCACGCGCTCGGGGTCGAGCATGTCGTGCAGCGCGTCGAACAGCGGGCGCAGGTACGGGTCGATCTTCTGCATGAGGTCGCCGGGCAGGAAGCCCAGGCGCTCGCCCGCCTCGACGGCTGGGCGGGTCAGGATGATCCGCTTGACGTCGTGGCGCGCCAGGGCGTCCGCCGCGGCCGCGACCGCCAGGAACGTCTTGCCCGTGCCCGCCGGACCGATGCCGAACGTCACGGTGTTGCGCCGGATCGCGTCGGCGTAGTGCTTCTGCTGCGCCGTCTTCGGCGTCACGCGGACGTCGCGCGACGGGTTCTGCCAGACGACGTCGCCGAGCACCTCGTCGGGCCGCTTCGCGGCGCCGAGGGCCGAGCCCACGGTCGGGATCGTCGTCGCGTCGAGCGTGTGCCCGCGCTCGGCCAGGCCGACGAGCTCGTCGACGACCGTGGCGGCCTGCGCCACCTGGTCGTCGTCCCCGTCGATCGTCAGCAGGTTGCCGCGCAGGAACACGTCGCAGCCCACCTGTTCGCCGAGCGCGCGAAGCCCGGCCTCGCCGGCGTCGCTGAGCTGCACGGCCACCTCATACGGCACTTCGAGCCGTCGCCTCAGAGGAATCTCCCTGGAGTCGTCGCGTCGCGGTGCACCCCGCCGAGTCGTCCGGCGGAGCGGGGCTGCCTGGAGCCGGCCGCGTCGCAGTACATGCCCGTCCGACGATACACCCCTCCCCCGGACGGCTCGCCGGTCCGGACGGCGCGGCGCGGGCGACGGCGGCCGGCGTCGGGCCGCGCGCACCGCCCGCGGCGCCGCGTCAGCCGCGGCGCAGCAGCAGGGCGGCCCAGTCGCCCTCGGTGCGCCGCTCGGCCTCGACCAGGCCCTGGCGCGCGAACGCGGCGGCGACGCCGTCGGCCTCGTGGACGAGCAGGCCCGACGCGATCAGCGCGTGCGGCGGCGTGCCGACGAAGCCGTCCGCGGCGACGCGCAGCAGCAGCGGGCGCAGCAGGTTGGCCAGGACGAGCGGCGGGCGGCCGTCGTCCAGCGCGCCCAGGCCGGACGCGCCGTCGCGCAGCAGGTCGAAGCGGTCGGCGGTGACCGTCACGCCGTTGACGGCGGCGTTCTCGAGGGTCGCGGCGACGGACGCCTCCTCGTGGTCGACCCCGTGGACGGGGCTCCAGCCCAGCTGGGCGGCGGCGACGGCCAGGACGCCGGAGCCCGAGCCCAGGTCGAGGACCGGCCCGCGGCCGCCGTCGGGGACGGGGCCGTCGGCGAGCTCGACGAGCAGCTCCAGGCAGAGGCGCGTCGTCGCGTGGCCGCCCGTGCCGAAGGCCTGGCCCGGGTCGACGATCAGCTCGGCGACGCCGTCGCCCCCGTGCGGCGGCGACCACGGCGGCCGCACGTGCAGGCGCCCGGCGACCAGGACCGGCTTGTGGAACGCGCGCCAGCGGTCGGCCCAGTCGTCGGCGACCTCCTCGGTGACGACCTCGACGAGGGCGTCGCCGACGGCGGCCCGCAGGTCGGGCAGCGCCGGCAGCTCGCCGTCCGCGCCGTACACCGCGTACTCGACGACGTCCCCCAGGTCGCGCTCCTCCACGCCGGACGGCGCGAGCTCGGTCAGCTCGGCCAGCGCGATCTCGGCGTCCTCGCGGCGGACGCGCAGCGCCAGGCGGATCACGCGCGGCCCCCGGCCGGGCGCGGCGCGGCGGGCGGCACGGCGCCCATCAGCCCTTCCGCCACAGGCGGCGGAGGCGTCCGACGACGGACTCGTGCCCGTCCTGCAGCTGGCCGTCGTCGAGCGAGTCGGCGAGCTCGCGCAGGAGCTCCTTCTGCCGGTCGGTCAGCCGCCGCGGGACGGTGACGTCGACGACGACGTGCAGGTCGCCGCGGCGTCCGCCGCCCACGCGCGGCATGCCGCGGCCGCGCAGCAGGATCGTCTTGCCCGGCTGGGTGCCGGCGGGGATCTCGACCGCGATCGGCTCGTCCAGGCCGTCGACGGTGATCGTGTCGCCCAGCGCGGCGCGCGGCGCCGGGACGGGGACGACCGTGACGAGGTCGTCGCCGTCGCGGACGAAGCGCTCGTCCGGCAGGACCGTCACGACGACGTACAGGTCGCCGTCCGGCGCGCCCGGCTCGCCCTGGTGGCCGCGGCCGCTCAGGCGGATCCGCTGGCCGTCGGCGATGCCCGCCGGCACGTCGACCTCGAGCGTGCGCTCCTGCGGCAGCAGGCCGTCGCCGCCGCACGTCTCGCACGGCGTCTCGGGCACGCGGCCGCGACCGTGGCAGACGTCGCACGGCGTGCGCCGCACCATCTCGCCGAACGGCGTGCGGGCCACCTGGTCGACGACGCCGTGGCCGCCGCAGCGGCCGCAGGTGCGGGTGCCCGTGCCCGGCTTGGCGCCCGTCCCGGTGCACGTCTCGCAGCGGGTGACGACCTCGACCTCGACCTCGACGCGGGCGCCGGTGAGCGCCTGCTCCAGGGTCAGCTCGACGTCGACGGCCAGGTCGGCGCCGGCCCGCGGGCCGGGGGCCGCTCCGCCCCCGCCGCCGAACGCCTGGCCGAAGACCGCGCCGAACAGGTCGGACATCGAGCCGAAGCCCTCGAACCCCGTGCCGGCCCCGCCGCCGCGGCCGCGCAGGCCCTCGTGGCCGAAGCGGTCGAACGTGGCGCGCCGGTCGGCGTCCGAGAGGATCTCGTAGGCCTCGGCGACCTCGCGGAAGCGCTCCTGCGCCTCGGGGTCGTCCGGGTTGACGTCCGGGTGCAGCGTGCGCGCCAGGCGGCGGAACGCCTTCTTGATCTGCGTCTCGTCGGCGTCGCGGGGGACGCCGAGCACCTCGTACGGATCACGCGGCACGGTCTGACTCATACGTTCTCGTACAGCTCCTCGACATACCGGGACAGCTGGAAGGCCACGTCGCGGACCGCGCGGATGGCCTGCGGGTAGTCCATGCGGACCGGTCCGATCACCGACACGCTGCCGAGCTTGCGCTGCGGCGGGCCGTAGCCGGCGGCGACGACCGTCAATGATCGCAGAGCGGGCACCGGGTTCTCCGCGCCGATGCGCACGACCACGTCGGGCGTCTGCAGGGCGGCCCGCAGCACGTGCAGGATCGTCGCCCGGCGCTCGAGCTCCTCGAGCAGCGCGTCCAGGTGCGCCACCTCGGACGCCCGCGACTCGTGCATGAGCCGCGCGGCCCCGCTGATGTAGACGCCGCCGCCGGGCCCGGCGCTGCCCTCGCCCAGGCCGTCGAACACCGGGCGCAGTGCGTCCAGGAACCCGCGCTCCGTCGGCCCCAGGCCCGGATCGTCCAGTCGGGCGCGCAGCATCCGCGCGCCCAGGCCGATGCCGGCCAGCCGCTCGTTCAGGTACTCCTTCGACCACGCGGCCAGGCCCGGGTCGACGGGCTGCGGGAAGGTCAGCACGCGCTTGGCGACCTCGCCCGCCGACGTGATGACGACCACCATCACGGTCCGGGGCTGGAGCAGGAGCACCTCGACGTGGCGGACCGTCGCGGTCGAGACCGGCGGCGCGGTCACGACGGCCAGCAGGTCGGTGACGGCGGAGAGCGTCTCGCTCGTCACGCGCATCGCCTCGTCGACCTCGCGCTGCACCAGCTCGAGCTCGACGGGCGGCGCGTCGACCACGGCCGGCAGCAGGTGGTCGACGAAGTAGCGGTGGCCCGCGTCCGTCGGCACGCGGCCGGCCGACGTGTGCGGGTGGTTGAGCAGGCCGAGCTCCTCGAGCTGCGAGAGCTCGGAGCGGATCGTCGACGGCCCGAACGTGACGTCCGGATCCGCCGCGAGGTTCTTGGAGCCGACCGGCAGGCCCGTCTCGCGGAAGCGCGCCACGACCTTGCCGAGCACCAGCTCCTGGCGTGGGGTGAGCATCCTGCCCCCGATCGTACCGGGCGTCCGCGGACGGTCCGCGGTGCCGGCCCGGCCGCGGCGGGTACCGGGCCTCCGACGGCGGGCGCCCCCTCGGCGGCCCGCACCCGTCAAGCTCCTGTCTCTCTCGATGCGCCGCCCGCTCGCCGTCATCAAGCGCACCGCCGTCGCGTTCTACCGCGACAACGGCACCCAGCACGCCGCCGCCATCACCTACTACAGCCTGATGTCGCTGTTCCCGGTGCTGCTGCTGGCGCTGTCGATCCTGGGCCTGGTCGGGCAGTACCCGCGCACCTACAACGGGATCGTCGACTACCTGCACACCGTCGCGCCGAACTCCGTCGTCGACCCGATCGACACGTCGCTGCGCGAGGCGCTGCGCAGCAAGAGCACCGCCACGACGGGCCTGGTCGTCTCCGTCCTCTTCGCCTTCTACGGCACCACCGGCGTGCTCGAGTCGATCCGGCGGGCGCTCAACGTCGTCTTCCGCGTCGAGGGCGGACGCAGCTTCTTCCACCGCAAGGCCGTCGACGTCGTCTCGACGTTCGTCCTGCTGACGCTCGTCCTGGCGACGCTCGTCTTCGTCGTCGTCGGGCGCGGGCTGGCCGAGGACGTCCTCGACCTCGTGGGCATCGACCAGGGCGCGGCGACCGTCTGGACCTTCGTCCGCTGGCCCGCCGCGGTCCTGTCGGCCCTGCTGGGCTTCTCCTTCGTCTACTTCGTCACCCCGGACTACGGGCACCGCCGCGCGTTCCACCTGGTCACGCCCGGCGCCGCGGTCGGGGTGGGGAGCTGGCTGCTCGTCTCGTGGGGGCTGTCCGAGTACATCCGGGACGTGGTCAACGTCGGCGCGCTCTACGGCACGTTCGCCGGCGCCATCGTGCTCGTCCTCTGGCTGTGGCTGTCGAGCTGCGCCCTGCTCGTCGGCGCCGAGATCAACGCCGCGATCGCCGTCGAGACCGCGCGCGCCCGCGGCGCCGAGGACGCCCGCGAGCTGGAGCGCGCCAGCGCCCACCGCGACGTGACGCAGGACCCGGACGCCGTCGGTCTGCCGCCGCTCGAGGCCGCGCCGCCGGTGGGCGCGGACGGGGACGCCCCCGCGCCGCGGCCGGCGCCGCCGGTCGGGCCCGCGGCGCCGCGGGGGTCGGGCGCGGCACGGCGGCCGGACGGGCGGGGCGCCGCCGACGGGCCGCCCGGCGGCCCCGGCGCCTGAGCGGCGCCGACGCCCACGCCCCGCGCGCGGCGCCAGGCGGCTAGCGCTCCTGCGGCAGGCGCACGTGCGCCTCGCCGTTGCGCACGACGCGCGTGGAGCCCTGCTTCGCGGTCGTCGCGACGACCGCCACCCCGTCCTCGACCGCCGTGACCTTCGCCGTGACGACGATCTCCTTCTCGGGCACGGCCATCCCGCGGAACTCGACCTTCAGCCGGCGCAGGCTGCCCGGGGCGTCCACCCCGCCGACGGCCTCCGTCTGGGCGCGCGCCACCTGCGCCATCGTCCACAGGCCGTGCAGGATCCGCCCGGGCAGGCCGACCTGCTGCGCGAACTCCTCGTCCACGTGGATCGGGTTGAAGTCGCCGGACGCGCCGGCGTAGCGGACCGTCACGTAGCGGTCCGGGGTGACGTGCAGCTCGGGGAGGCTCGCGCCCGGCTCCCAGCGGACGTCCTCGGCCCCGGTCGTCGTCTCGTCGGCCATGCTCAGCTCCCCCGCACGATGTTGGTCCACGTGCCCCGCGAGACGACCTCGCCGGCCGCGTCCGTGGTCTGCGCCCCGAAGACGAAGTACGTCAGGTCGACCCGCTCGACGTGCCGCACCTCGTCGAGCGTGATCGTCGTCGTGACCTCCTCGCCCGCCACGACGACCCGCTCCCAGGTGAAGTCCTGCGCGCCGTGGACCAGGCGGTCCATGTCGATGCCGACCTCGGGGTCGAACATCGCGGCGCCGATCGCCTCGGACGAGTAGACGACGACGAACATCGGCGGCGCGACGACGTCCTCGTAGCCGGCGGCGCGCGCCGCGGCGACGTCGTGGTGCAGCGGGTTCGTCTCGCCGACCGCGCGGGCGTACTCGCGGATCTTCTCGCGCCCCACGGCGTAGGTCACCGGGGGATAGCTCTTGCCCACGGGGGCGGTGGTGTCGGCCACGACGGGTCGGCTCCTGCGGTCGGGATGGTCGCGGGGCACGGGCCGCCGCGGGGCCGGGCGATCGTATCCGTCGCCCGGCGGCCGCCCCACCCGACGCCCGTCGGGAACGCCGGGCGCCGCCGCCGGACGCTCAAGATCGCCGCGCGCCGGGCGATCACGGGGACCAGGAGGCGGCCATCCCCCGGCCGCGCGAGGACCCGGTGCCACGGAAGACGCAACGATCCCGACGGGCGGCCGACGCCGTCCCCGTCCACGGCGGCCCGTTCGGCCGCGAGCAGGCCGAGCGGCTGCTCTGGCGCGCCGGCTTCGGCCCGCGGCCCGGGCAGGCCGAGGCCTTCGCCGCGAAGGGCCTGACCGGCGCGGTGCGCGCGCTCACGCGCCCCGGATCGCAGGCGCTCGTCGGCCCCGCCCCGACCGACGCCGAGGGCCGCCCGATCGCCCCGCGCGACGCCTGGGGCCACGACCAGCTGTGGTGGCTGGACCGGATGGTGCGCTCCGAGGCGCCCCT
This sequence comes from Patulibacter sp. SYSU D01012, assembly GCF_017916475.1. GTDB lineage: Bacteria > Actinomycetota > Thermoleophilia > Solirubrobacterales > Solirubrobacteraceae > Patulibacter. The sequence goes on along the minus strand of NZ_JAFMTB010000001.1, from coordinate 1,725,182 downwards.
CGTCGAGCGGATGACCCTCGTCTGGCACGACTGGTTCGCCACGAGCCTGGACGGCGTCGGCCAGCAGCGGCTCATGCTCGAGCAGAACGCGACGCTGCGCACCCACGCGCTCGGCTCGTTCCGCGCGCTCGCCCGCGCCGTCACGCGCGACCCGGCAATGCTGCTGTGGCTGTCGGGGTCGTCCAACAGCCGCTGGGCGCCGAACGAGAACTACGCCCGCGAGCTGATGGAGCTCTTCACGCTGGGCGCGCACGCCGGCTACACCGAGCGCGACGTGCGCGAGCAGGCGCGTGCGCTGACCGGCTTCCGCAACGACTGGTCCGCCGGCCGCGGCCCGCACCGCTTCCGCTACGACCCGAAGTTCCACGACCGCACGGAGAAGCGGGTCTTCGGCCGCCGCGGCCGCTACGGGTGGAAGGACGCCGTCGACCTGTCGGTCCACCACCGCGCCCACCCGCGGTTCTTCGTCCGCAAGCTGTGGTCGGCGTTCGTCCCCACTCCGATCCCGCCGCGCACCGAGCGCGCGCTCGCCGCCCGCTACGTGGCGGGCGGGCACGAGATCCGTCCGGTGCTCGAGGCGATCCTGCTGCACCCGGCGCTGTACGCCGGGCCGCGGATGGTCAAGCCGCCCGTCGTCCACACCGTCGGGATGCTGCGCGCCCTGGGCCGCGGGATCGACACCGACGCGTGGGCGTGGCTGTCCGGCCTGGGCGGGCAGACGCTCTTCCGCCCCCCGAACGTCGCCGGCTGGGACGAGACGCGGTGGCTCGACACCGCCACCTACCGCGGCCGCTGGCTGGCCGCCGGCTACGCGTCCGAGCGCACCCGGGTCGCCGACCCGAAGGCGTACCTGCCGTCCGTCGGCGGCAGCGAGACGCCGGACGAGGCCGTCGACCGGGCGCTCGCCTTCTGGGCCGCGCCGACGATCAGCGCGGCGACGCGGCAGCGCCTCGTGGCCTTCGCCGTCGCCTGCGAGACCGTCGCCGACGAGAAGTGGAAGCGCCAGGAGTACCCCGGCCTGCGCCAGAACGCGCTGCGGATGCTCATCGCCACCTCCCCCGACCTGCAGACGAGCTGACATGGCCGACCACCACCACTGCCGCGGGTTCGCCCGCACCGAGCAGCTGCGCTCGGCGGCCGAGGCCGGCCGCGGGCTGCCCGCGATCGAGGCCGGCATGCCGCTGCCCGCCGGCACCGGCCTGGACCGCCGCGCGTTCCTGCTGCGCGGCCTGGGGCTGGGCCTCGCCGTCTACACCGCCGGCCGCTGGTCGGGGATCGACGCGCTCGAGGCGGGCGTGGCGCAGGCCGCGTCGGGCCCCGCCGCGCCGATCCTGCTGTCCGTCTTCCTGCCCGGCGGCGTCGACGGCATGTCCGTCCTGGCGCCCGTCGGCGACCCGCGGTACCGCAAGCTGCGGCCGAAGCTCGCACTCGGCGAGGGCGACGGGACGGCGTTCTCGGAGGACCACCGCCTGCGCTGGCACCCCGCGGCGGCGGGCCTGGCGCAGCTGCACGCCGAGGGCAAGGTCACCGTGCTGCCGGCCGTCGGCTACGACCACCCCGACCAGTCGCACTTCACGTCGCGCCACTACTGGGAGGTCGGCGCGCTCGACGCCACCGGTCGCACCGGCTGGATGGGGCGCTACCTGGACCGCGTGGGCACGCCGGACAACCCGCTCCAGGGCCTGGCCCTCGACGGGCGGCTGGCCCCCGCGCTGGCGTCGTCCCGCGTCCCCGTCGCCGCGATCGGCGGACCGAGCGACTACGACTTCGGCGCCCAGGGGATCTGGGGCGACGTCGCCGAGCAGATGCTCGCCGCGATGGGCGACATCGGCGCCGTGCACGCCGGGTCGGGCGACCCGGCGCTGCGCGTCGCGGGCGCCGCCGCCGTCCAGGCCGACCGGCTGCGGGCGCAGCTGGCGCCGTTCCGGCCCGTTCACGACGACGCGCCGGCGTACACCAGTCCGGTCGCGTACCCCCACAGCAGCGAGTCCGCGTTCCCGCAGCGGCTGGCGGACCTGGCGGCGATGATCGCCGCCGGCCTGCCGCTGCGCTGCGTCGCGCTCACCGCCGCCGGCGAGTACGACACCCACGACCACCAGGCGGACGCGCTGGCGTCGGGGCTGAAGCTGACGTTCGACAGCCTCCTGGCGTTCCAGCGCGACCTCGAGGCCCGCGGCCTGGCCGACCGGGTCCTGATCCACGTGTGGTCCGAGTTCGGCCGGCGCGCCGAGGAGAACGGCTCGCTCGGCACCGACCACGGCGCCGCCGGCGTCGGGTTCGTCGTCGGCACCCGCGCGTCCGGGCGGATGGTCGGCGAGTTCCCCGGCCTGGGCGCCCTCGACAAGGAGGGCAACCTGCGCGCCACCAGCGACTTCCGCGGCGTCTACTCCGCGCTGCTCGAGCAGTGGCTGTCGACGGACGCCGGCCTCGTCATCCCGGACGCCCGCCGCGTCCGCCGACCCCACCTCGTCCGATGACCCTGCTCCGCCGCCCCCTTCTGCTCCTGCCGGCCGTGCTCGCCGCGACGCTCGTCGCGCTGCTCGCCGTGCTGGCGGTCCGCCCCACCTGGGCGGCGCCGCCGAACCGGCTGCTCGTCGGGGCCCTGGAGTGGCGCCTGGAGCTCTCGCGCCAGAGCGTGCGCCCGGGCCCCCTCGTGCTGCAGCTGCAGAACCGCGGGGAGGACGCCCACGACCTGTACCTGCAGCGCGTGCGCCGCGACGGTCGGCCGTACGGCCGCACGCTGCGCGTGGCGGTCACGCCGTCCGGCCGGCTGACGACGGCCGACCTGTCGCTCGCGCGCGGCCGGTGGCGCCTGTGGTGCTCGCTCCCCGGGCACCGGATGGCCGGCATGCAGGCGTTCCTGCGCGTCGGCTGACCCGCCGCGCCGACGGCGCACGCGCACCGCGTCCCGCGGGGGACCGTCGCATCGGCGCGGGCGCTGCGGCAGGATGGCGGACCGTGCTGACGTCCCGTCCCCGTCGCCTTCCGCTGCTCGCCCTCGCCGCCGCCACGACGCTGGCGGCCCCCGCCGCCGCCCACGCGGCGGGCGAGCTCGACCCGCTCGAGATCCCGCGTCCGCCCGCCGCGAGCCCGCGCGCCGAGATCGACCCGATCGCCCCCGGCGACGGGTCGAGCGCCGCGCCGCCCGCGGCGCTCGAGACGGCCGAGCAGCGCATGGAGGCCGCCGCCCCCGGCGACCTGTGGGCCGTCGCGGACGCCGCCGCCACCCCGGTCCTGGAGACCTGGAGCGCCAAGCGCGGGGCGTACGTCGCGAACGGCATCCGGGCGCGCATGAACGCCGAGATGCTGCTCCTGCAGTCCTACGCCGCCCTCGCGGGGCACACCGGCCCGAGCGGCGCGCACCCCGAGCGGATCGAGGCGCTCGTCCGGCTGATCACCGGGCCGATGTACGTCTCCACCCTCGAGGGCCGGGTCACGCCCGCGCCGGTCAAGGGGCACAGCGTGACCGCGCACGCCCCGGGGTTCGCCGATCCCGGCGGGTCGCCGGGATCGATGCACCAGGCGCTCGACGCCGTCGCGATGCGGGCGCTGGCCGCCGCGTGGCAGGCGCGCGACGTCGTCGGCCTGTCCGCCGAGGCGCGGGAGCTGATCCTCGACCGCGTCCGCGCGGTCGCCACGTCGCCGTTCTGGCGCTTCCCCGGCCGGCTCCTCAACCAGATCAACTGGAACGCCGACGTCTACGGCGCGTACTTCACCGTCACCGGGGACCCGACGCTGCTGCGCGACGACTACCGCCGCCAGCTCGTGTGGTTCGCCGACCACGCCCGCACGCAGGCGTACCCGGGCGGCACGAGCAACCTGGCGAGCGGCCTGGGCTTCCACTACGTGCCCAACCGCGGGGCGAGCAACTACATCAACCGCGTCGACACCGCCGAGTACGCCAACGTCGTCACGGGCACCCTCGCGTACCTGGACCAGGCGCTGGCCGCCGGCATGGCGCCGCTGCCCGCGCGCACCCGCACGACGCTGCGCGACTGGATGCGCCGCGTGGCCTACGGCGACTGGACGAGCGCCGGCTACCTCAACTGGGACACCGGCAAGGGCCTGGACCGCCTGCACCTGACCCAGTACTGGATCCTGGGCCTGCGCGGGTTCGCCGCGGGCGCCCAGGGCTCGGGCCGCCAGGGCCTGGTGCCCGGCGGCGTGCCGACGGCGCGGTGGCTCGTCCGGCAGGCGGTCGCCCGGTACCAGGCGCGGGCGAAGGACGCCGGGTCCGTGGTGCTGCCGGCCAGCGACTACGGCTTCACGGGATCCAACCTCGTCTCCGCGTCGTTCGACGGCCTGACCGGGACGGCGCGCTTCGCGTCCACGCTCGCCGAGCTGGCCTCGAAGGGCCTCGCCTCCCCCGCCGGCGCGCAGACCCGCGCGCTACCCGACGCCTACGCGCACGACGCGTCGCTCGGCCGCCTGGCCGTCACGACGTCGCGCTACAGCACCGCGATCGTCCGCCCGTGGAAGACGCTGCGGACCGGCGGGCTGGAGCCGTCGCGTCTGTTCGACGCCCGCGGCCGCGCGCTCACCCAGGTCGGCGGCGGCGGGCCCGGAACCCTCGGCCTGCGCCTGCTTGCCGGCTCGACCGTCCTCGCCGACACGCAGCCCGGCACGACGCGGGCCCAGCAGAGCGCGCTGCGCGTGCCGGCGAAGGCCAAGGACCGCTCCGCGACGCTGCCGAGGGCGCTGACGGTGACGGGCAAGGACAGCGGCTCGAGCGCGCGGGTCGACGTCACCCACCGGCTCTCGTCCGACCGGATCCGCACGACCTATCGCATCCGCAACGACCGCACGAAGGCGATCGTCGCCGAGCTGCGCGTGCCCACCTACGGGAAGGGCGACGCCGGGTCCCTGAAGGTCGGCGAGCGCCTGGACGCCGACGACCTGACCGGGACGCAGACGATCACCACGCCGACCGGCGCGCGGTTCCGCCTGGCCCTGACCGGGCTGCCGGCGACGGCCGAGGGCGTCGTCGTCCGCGTGGCGAGGCAGAAGGGCAACCCGCAGCCCGGACCGATGCTGCGCGTCCGACTGAAGGTGCCGGCGAAGAAGGCCCTGACGCTCCGCCGCACGATCACGGTGCCGGCGGCGCGCTGAGCCCCCGTCCCGGTCAGATGATGATCGGGACCGCGCCGCCGTCCGTCGACCACGCCGCGCCGGTCACGAACCCGGCGCGGCGCGACGCCAGCAGGGCGATGACGTCGGCGATCTCCTCGGGCGTCCCGAAGCGCCCCAGCGGGACGCGGCCGCGGGCGGCCGCCAGCGCCTCCTCGCGCGTCTGGCCGTGCCGCTCGGCCGCCTGGTCGGCCAGGCCGCCGGGCTGCAGCCACATCTCGCTGTCGATCGGCCCGGGCGCCACCGCGTTGACGCGTACGCCGCGACCGGCCAGGTGCTGCGCCCAGGCGCGGGAGAGCGACAGCTGGGCCGCCTTCGTCACCCCGTAGGCCATGTTGCTCGGCGACGGGCGCTTGCCCGACGACGACGAGACGAGCACCGCGCGGCCGCCGCCGGGCGCCGCCGCCAGGTCGTCCTGCGCCGCGAGCAGCAGCGCGTTGGGGCCGAGGACGTTGATCCGCCACTGCGCGTCCCAGTCCTCCGGGGTCAGGTCCTCGGGCGCGGCCTGGAACGACATGCCGGCGCCGATGACCACCGCGTCCAGGCGGCCGTGCGCCTCGCGCGCCGCGGCGACGATCCGGGCCCCGGACGCCTCCTCCGTCACGTCGGCGGCGACGTACGCGTGCGGGCCGCCCGGCAGCTCGGCCTCGAGCCGCCGCAGGGCCGCCTCGGTCCGGGCGACGAGCACGAGCCGGGCGCCCTCCTCGGCCAGCCGCGCGCAGACGGCGCGACCGATCCCGCTCGTCGCGCCCGTGACGACGACGGCTTCTCCGATGAGCTCGAGGTCCATCGGGCCATCGTGGCAGGCGCGCGGCGGCGGGCCGTCGAACGCCGCTACTTGTCGTCGCCGAGCTCGAGCACCGCGAGGAACGCCTCCTGCGGCACCTCGACGCGCCCGACCTGCTTCATGCGCTTCTTGCCGGCCTTCTGCTTCTCGAGCAGCTTGCGCTTGCGCGAGATGTCACCGCCGTAGAGCTTCGCCGTGACGTCCTTGCGGTACGCCTTGACGGTCTCGCGGGCCAGGATCCGGCCGCCGATCGCGGCCTGGATCGGCACGTCGAACATCTGGCGGGGGATCCGCTCCTTCAGCTTCTCGGTGAAGCGGCGGCCCATGTCCTGCGCCTTCGTGCGGTGCACGAGCAGCGACAGCGCGTCGACCGGCTCGCCCGACAGCAGGATGTCGAGCTTGACGAGGTCGCTGGCGCGCAGGCCGATCGGCTCGTAGTCGAAGGACGCGTAGCCGCGGGTGCGCGACTTGAGCTGGTCGAAGAAGTCCAGGACGATCTCGACGAGCGGCACGTCGTACGTCAGCTGGACGCGCTCGGCCGAGACGTACTGCATCCCCTGGTGCTCGCCGCGCTTCTCCTGGCACAGCTCCATCACCGTGCCGACGTACTCCGTCGGCGTGAGGATGTTGATCTTCACGAACGGCTCCCGGATCTCCTTGATGAAGGTCGGGTCCGGGTAGTCCGACGGCGAGTGGATCTCCTGCACCGTGCCGTCCTGCAGCGTCAGCTCGAAGCCCACCGAGGGCATCGTCGCGATCAGGTCCAGGTCGTACTCGCGCTCGAGCCGCTCGCGGACGATGTCCATGTGCAGCAGGCCGAGGAAGCCGATGCGGAAGCCGAAGCCGAGGGCGTCGGAGGTCTCGGGCTCCCACGCCAGCGCGGCGTCGTTGAGCGACAGCTTCTCGAGCGCGTCCCGCATGTCCGGGTACTGCGCGTTGTCCGTCGGGAACAGGCCGCAGAAGACCATCGGCTTGATCTCGCGGTAGCCGGGCAGCGGCTCCTCCGCGGGCTGCAGCTTCTCGCCGTCGCCGCGCACCTGGGCGCGGTGCGTCAGCGTGTCGCCGACGCGCAGCAGCATGACGTCCTTGATGCCGGTGATCAGGTAGCCGACCTCGCCCGGGCCGAGCTCCTGGATCGGCACCATCTGCGGCGAGAAGATGCCCAGCTCGTCGACGTCGGCCTCGGTGCCGGCCGCCATCGCGCTGATCTTGTCGCCCTTGCGGAAGACGCCGTCGACCACGCGGATGTAGGCGACGACGCCGCGGTACTGGTCGAACTCCGAGTCGAAGATGAGGGCGCGGGCGGGCGCGTCGCGGTCGCCGTCCGGCGCGGGGACGGTCTGGACGAGCTGGTTGAGGACCGCCCCGACGCCCTCGCCCGTCTTGCCCGAGATGCGCTTGATCGAGTCCGCGTCCTCGCCGAGCAGGTCCGCCACCTCGGCGCCGACGCGCTCGGGCTCGGCCCCCGGCAGGTCGATCTTGTTCAGGCACGGGATGATCTCGAGCCCCGCGTCGACGGCCAGGTAGGTGTTGGCGAGCGTCTGCGCCTCGACGCCCTGCGAGGCGTCGACGACGAGCAGCGCCCCCTCGCACGCCTGCAGCGAGCGCGAGACCTCGTAGGTGAAGTCGACGTGCCCGGGCGTGTCGATCAGGTGGAACATGTACGTCTCGCCGTCGTCGGCGTCGAAGTACACGCGCACGGCCTGCGACTTGATGGTGATCCCGCGCTCGCGCTCGAGCTCCATCGAGTCCAGGAGCTGGTCCTGCATGTCGCGGTCGGCGACGGTGTCGGTGAGCTCGAGGATCCGGTCCGCCAGCGTCGACTTGCCGTGGTCGATGTGGGCGATGATCGAGAAGTTGCGGATCTTGGACTGGTCGGCCATGCGGAACGACCAAGGGTACGGGGCGCCGCGGGTCCTCCGCGTGGTCGCCCCGTCCGACCGCCCTCCCCGTCGGCGCGCGGCGCGCCGGGCGTAGGGTGCGAGCCATGCCGCTGCACCGCTCCGGTCCCGCCGCCGCCGGCCCGCCCCGGCGGCGCGACCTGGCCGTCAACCCGCTGCACACGACGCCCTCGGCGCGCCCCGTCCCGCGCGACGCGCTGCCGCCGGGCGGCATGGACCCGCGCGAGGCGGCGCGGATCGTGCGGGACGAGCTGCTGCTGGACGGCAACGCGCGGCTGAACCTGGCGACGTTCGTGACGACGTGGATGGAGCCGGAGGCCGAGGAGCTGATGGCGTCCGTGTTCGACAAGAACATGATCGACAAGGACGAGTACCCGCAGACGGCGGAGCTGGAGAAGCGCTGCGTCGCGATCCTCGGCCGGCTGTGGCACGCCGAGCCGGCGCCGCGGACCGACGACGCGGTCGACGCCCCGCCCGCCGCGGCCGGCGTCGATCCGACGGGCGACGACCCCGGCCCCACGCGGGCGGTCGGGTGCTCGACCACGGGGTCCAGCGAGGCGGCGATGCTGGCGGGCCTGGCGCTCAAGCGCCGGTGGGAGGCGCGCCGCCGCGCGGCCGGGCAGCCGACGGACCGGCCGAACATCGTGATGGGCGCCAACGTCCAGGTCTGCTGGGACAAGTTCGCGCGCTACTGGGACGTCGAGCCGCGGCTCGTGCCGATGGAGGGCGAGCGCTTCCACCTGGACGCCGAGACGGCCGTCGCCCGCTGCGACGAGCGGACCATCGGCGTCGTCGGCATCCTCGGATCCACCTTCGACGGGTCGTACGAGCCCATCGCGGAGATCGCCGCCGCCCTCGACGCGCTGCAGGAGCGGACCGGGATCGACGTGCCCCTGCACGTCGACGCGGCGTCCGGCGGCTTCGTCGCGCCGTTCCTGGACCCCGACCTGGTGTGGGACTTCCGCCTGCCCCGCGTGGCGTCGATCAACGCGTCGGGCCACAAGTACGGGCTCGTGTACCCGGGCGTCGGCTGGGCGCTGTGGCGGGACGCGTCGGCGCTGCCCGAGGAGCTCGTCTTCCGCGTGAGCTACCTGGGCGGCGAGATGCCGACGTTCGCCCTGAACTTCTCGCGGCCGGGCGCCCAGGTCGTCGCGCAGTACTACCAGTTCGTCCGCCTGGGCTTCGACGGCTACCGGCGGGTGCAGCAGGCCAGCCGCGACACCGCGATGCTGCTGGCGGACGGGTTCGAGGCGACGGGCGCGTTCCGGGCGCTGACGCGCGGCGACGAGCTGCCGGTCTTCGCCGTGACGCTCGCCGACGACGTCGACGCGTTCTCGGTCTACGACGTGTCGGCGACGCTCCGCGAGCGCGGGTGGCTGGTCCCGGCGTACCCGTTCGCGGAGGGCCGCGAGGACCTGCACGTCCTGCGGGTGGTGGTGCGCAACGGCTTCAGCGCCGACCTGGCGGACCTGCTGCTGCGCGACGTCGGGCGCGCGGTCGCCCGGCTCGGGCGGCAGCCGGCGCCGGTCCGCGGCGCCGAGCACGCCGACTTCTCCCACGGGGCCCACCGGACCGGCGCGGCGCCCGCGGCGGGCTGAGGGCCGACGATGGGGCTGCACAGCCGCGCGGAGCGCGCGGAGATCATGCGCGAGATCCGCGCCCGCCAGGTCGTGGGCGGCACCGCGTTCGTCCGCGCCCTCGTGCTGCCGGACGAGGTGCCCGACGCCGCCCTGGGCCACGCCGCCGCGGTGCCGGCCGTCGCGGCGTTCCGCGGGGACGGCCTGGCGCTGCACCCGCGGATCACGTTCCTGGTCGGCGAGAACGGGTCGGGCAAGTCGACGCTGGCCGAGGCGATCGCGGTGGCGTGCGGGCTGAACGCCGAGGGCGGCGGGCGCAACATGCGGCACGCGACGCGGCCGTCGCACGCGCCGCTCGGCGAGCAGCTGCGCGTCGTCCGCGGCCCGCGCCGGCCGGCGACCGACTTCTTCCTACGGGCCGAGAGCGTGTTCACGCTGGCGACGGACGTCGACCGGCTCGTCGCCGAGAACCCGGGCGTCGCCGACTCCATCCTCGCCTCGTACGGCGGCCAATCCCTGCACGAGGTGTCGCACGGCGAGTCGTTCCTGGCGATCGTGCGCCACCGCTTCGGACGCGACGGCTTCTACGTCCTCGACGAGCCCGAGGCGGCGCTCTCACCGCGCAACGTCGTCGCGCTCCTGCGGCGGCTCCACGCGCTCGCCGACGACGGCTGCCAGCTCGTCGTCGCCACGCACTCCCCCGTCCTGCTCGCCTGCCCCGGCGCGCGGATCCTGCTCTGCGACGGCGACGGGGTGCGCGAGGTCGGCTACGAGGAGGCGCCGGCCGTCGCGCTGACGCGGGACTTCCTGGCCGACCCGGCCGCGGCGGCCGCCGCGGCGCTGGCGGCGGACGACTGACCGCCGGCGGGCCCCGAGCCCGGCGGCGGCACGGCCCCGCGGCGGCGCCCCGGCCCCGCGTCTGGCCCGTCCGGGGCCGGGCGCCGGACGACGGCCCCAGGCGCGCGTACGGCGCTCGCGACGCGCCGGCGCGGGGCCGCAGCTAGCGTGGGACGGCGTGAGCGCCCCGGACGCGACGCGGACGCCCGGACCCGGCGGACCGCCGTCCGCCGGCCTGTCGGCGGCCGAGGCCGCCCGGCGGCTGGCCGCCCGGGGCCCGCACCCGCCCGCCACCACGAGCCGGTCGTACCGGTCGATCGTCGTGGCGAACACGCTGACGGTCTTCAACCTCGTCCTCGTGCTCTTCGGCGCGGCGACGCTGGCGTTCGGGGACGCGAAGGACGCCCTGTTCCTGGGCATCGTCGTGGCGAACACGGCCATCGGCGTCTTCCAGGAGGTCCGGGCGAAGCGCGCGCTCGACCGCCTGGCCGCGCTCGTGGCGCCGCGGGCCACCGTGGTCCGCGACGGACGGCCGGTCGACGTGCCGGTGGAGGACGTCGTCGTCGGCGACCTCGTCGTCGCGCGCGCGGGCGACGGGGTCGTGGCCGACGGCACGCTCGCGCGGGCCGACGGCCTGGCGCTCGACGAGGCGACCCTGACGGGCGAGTCCGAGCCGGTGGCCCGCGCGGCCGGCGAGCCGGTGCTGTCGGGGTCGTTCGCCGTCGAGGGCGAGGGCGCGTTCGTGGCCGAGGCCGTGGGGCCGGACTGCCGCGCGGCGCAGGTCGCCGCGACCGCCCGCGCGTTCCGGCACCCGCGCTCGCCGCTCGAGCGGGCGACGGATCGCCTGCTGCTCGTCCTCGTCGGCGTGATGGTCCCGCTCGGCGTGGCCCTCGGGGTCTCCCTCGCGGTGCGCGACGTGCCGCGCGCCCAGGCCGTCGAGACGCTCACCGCGGCGATCGTGAACATCGTCCCCGAGGGCCTGATCCTGCTCGTGTCGCTGACGGCGGCGGTGTCGGCGGCGAAGATGGCGCGCCGCGGCGTCCTCGCCCAGCAGCTCAACGCGGTCGAGTCGCTCGCCTCCGTCTCCGTCCTGTGCACCGACAAGACCGGCACCCTGACCGAGGCCGCGCTGCGGGTGCGGGCGGTCGTGCCGGCGGAGGGCACGGACGAGCCCGCGCTGCGCCGGGCCCTGGCCGCCTACGCCGCCGCGTCGCCGTCCCGCAACGCCACGCTCGAGGCCGTCCACGCCGCCCGGCTGGACGGCGACGCCGCCCCCGTGCCGTCCGCCGCGCACCAGGTGCCGTTCTCCTCGCGCCGCCGCTGGGGCGGGCTGGAGCTGGGCGGGCGGCGGCTGGTCCTGGGCGCGCCCGAGGCCGTCCTGGCCGGCCGCGCGGGCGGCGTGGCGGAGCGCGCCGCGGCCGAGGCCGCCGCCGGCCGCCGCGTGCTCGCCCTCGCCGCCGCCGACGGGCCGCTGCCCGCGCCGGCGCCGGACGCGCCGCTGCCGGAGGGCTTGCGTCCCCTCGGGATCGTCGTCCTCGCGGAGCGGCTGCGCGACGAGGCCGCAGAGACCGTCGGCTTCTTCGCCGCCGAGGGCGTGGCGCTGAAGGTGCTCTCCGGCGACGCGCCCGCCACCGTCGGCGCGATCGCCCGCGACGCCGGCGTGCCCGGCGACGCCGCGGCGCTCGACGGCCGCCGCCTGCCCGCCGCGGACGACGCGCTGCGCGCCGCCGTGCGGGCCGCCCCGGCGGTCGGCCGGGTCGCGCCCGAGGACAAGGCCCGCATCGTCGGCGCCCTCGACGACGACGGCGAGTACGTGGGGATGCTCGGGGACGGCGTCAACGACGTGCCCGCGCTCAAGCGCGCCCGGCTGGCGATCGCGCAGGGCAGCGGCACCGAGATGGCCCGCAGCGTCGCCGACCTGGTGCTCGTCTCGGGCGACTTCTCCGCCGTGCCGGGGATGGTCCACGAGGGCCGGCAGATCCTGCGCAACCTGCAGCGGGTCGCGCGGCTGTTCGTCACGAAGGCGATCTTCACCGCCGTGCTGCTCGTCGTCGTGGCGCTGCCCACCGGCGTCTTCCCGCTGCTCCCCCGCCAGTTCACGCTGACGTCGACGCTGACGATCGGGGTGCCCGCGTTCCTGCTCGCGCTCGCGCCGTCCAGCGGGCCGTGGCGCCCCGACGCGCTGCTGCGCGGGATCGCCCGCTTCTCGGTGCCCGCCGGCCTGGCGACCGGGCTGGGGATCGCGGCGGCGTACCTGGCGGCCCGCGAGCTCTACGGCGCCGACCTGGCCGAGGCCCGGACCGCCACCGCGGCGACCGTGGTGACCGCGGGGCTGCTGGTCGTGCTGGCGCTGGAGCAGGAGCCCGGCCCGCGGCGCCTGGCGGTCGGCGCGCTGTGCGGGCTGCTCGCCTGCGGGTTCGTCGTCGCCTGCGCGCTGCCGCCGACGCGCGCGTTCTTCGCGCTCGCGGCGCCGACGGGCGGGCTGGTGGCCGCGTGGGCCACCGGCGCCGCCGTCGCGGGCGTGCTGCTGGCCGGCGCGCTGCGGGTCGTCGCGGCGGCCGAGCGGCGCGGTCGAGGCCGCGCGGCCTAGCGCGAGACGGACGGGTCCTCGGGGTCGGGATCCGGCACCGGGTCGGGCGGCGTGGTCGGGTCCGGGTCGGGATCCGGGTGCGGGCCGTCGGGATCGGGCGTGGTGGCCGGACCACGGTCGGGGTCGTCCGGATCGGGCCCCGGGTGCTCGCCGGGCCCGGACGGGCGATTGGGCATCACCTCGGGCCGGTTCTCGTCCGGCGTCGGGACCTCGGGGTGCTCCTCGGGCTCGACGGTGGCGTCGAGCGTGGGCGTGGCGGTGGTCGTCGTCATGCGGCCTCCAGTCGTCGTTCGCCCGGACGGGTACCCGATCCGCCGGGCCGCACGCGCGCCGGTCAGCGGCCGCGTCGGCGGCCGCCGCGCGGCCCGCGCTCGCCGTCGCGGCGGGCGCGCTCGCGCTCGGCCATCCGCTCGAGCGCGGCCTCGCGGGCGGCGATCAGGCGGCGGGCGCGCTCGCGGTCCTCGGCCCGGCGGCGCTGCTCGTCCGCCCACGCGGGATCCTCGGGCCGGCCGACCCCGTAGGCCTCCAGCCGCGACGCCGGCGGCGCGGTCTCGAACTCGTCCTCGGGCTCCACGCCGGGCCACGGCACGTCGAGCGTCTCGCCGCCGCGCTGCCCGATCGTCGGCCAGTCGACCGCGGCGTCGTAGGGGCCGCCGGCGCCCGGCGGGGCGACGGACGGGACGGACGACGTGCCGGCGCCGCGCGGCGCGGCGGGCGGGCCGGCGGCGGGCGGCCGGCCGGCGCGGCGGCCGCGGGGCGGGTCGGCGGCGCGCGCGACCGGCGCCGTGACGGTCTGCTCGTCGTCGCCGGCCTCCGGCGCCGGAGCGGTCCCGGTGGCCGGGCGCCCGGCGGCCGTCGGCGTGGGCCGCGCCGCGAGGGCCGGTCCGCCGGCCGCGGCCGGCTCGAGCGCCGCCGGGACGAGCGACGTCAGCAGGCGCGCAAGCGCCGCGGCGAGCCACGAGACGAGCCGCAGCGGCAGCGCGACCACGGCGAGCCCGGACGCGACCGCGGCGCCCGCCCGTCGGGCGCCCGGCCGGGTGGCGACGCCGACGAGCGCCGGCACGCCGGGCACCCGGCCCGCCAGGCCGCGCAGCCGCGCGCCGAGCCGCACGAAGCGCCCGCCGGCCTGCTCCAGCTCCGCGAGCCCCAGCTCGCCGGCCAGCCCGACGTAGACGATCCCGCCCGCCACGACCGCGAGCCCCAGGTACAGGACCGTGACGACCGACGCCGCCGTCCCGGGGCCGAGGGCGTCCGTGCCGATCCGGCCGATGAGCGCCACGGCCGTGGCGGCCAGGACGGCGAGCGCCGACGCGACGAGCACCTGCAGGAGCGAGCGCGCGACGGGCGCCAGGCCCAGCGGCCCGCCCGTCTCCTTGCGCAGCAGCCGGATCTGCAGGGCGACGAGGACGACGTTGCCGACGAAGGTGCCCAGCACGATGCCGGCGATCCCGAGCGGCCGGTACATCGCCACGGACGCGACGACGTTGGCGACCAGGCTGCCGACGGCCAGGGCGGTGTTCGCCCACGGACGCTGCAGCGCGAAGAACGTGCGGCTGAGCAGGAGCGACACGCCGTTGAGCGCCAGGCTCAGGCCCAGCCACACGAGCGCGACCGTCGCGGCGTCCGTGTGGCGGTCGGTCCACTTCCCGTACTGGAAGAGCACCGTGATGATGTCGTGCGAGATCACCGGGCTGGCGAACAGCAGGCCCACCGGGACGAGCAGCACGAGGATCTGCGCCATCCCGCCGCGGACGAGGCCCCGCAGCTCGGCGCCGTCGCGGCGGGCCACCGCGCGGCTGAGCACCGGGAAGAGCACCGTCACGATCGCGACGGAGAAGACGCCCTGCGGCAGCATGTACAGGCGGAACGCCACGTCGATCGCGCGCGGCCCCTCCTCCGAGACGGACGACGCGAGCTTGCCGTCGACGGCGGCGCTGAAGTTGATCAGGCCCAGGCTGAGCGCCACGGGGACCATCAGGACGAAGACCTGCCGGACCCGGGGGTCCTTCAGGTCCACGTGCGGCACCAGCCGGATCCCGTACCGCCGCAGCACGGGGACCGCCATCAGCAGCTGGACCACCGTGCCGACCAGCACGCCGATCGCCTGCGCGTACACCTGGTGCGGGCCGTCGAACAGCGGCAGCAGCGCCAGGTTGACGGCGATGATCACGACGTTCCACACGAGCGGCGAGAGCGCCGGCACGGTGAAGTGGTCGTACGCGTTCAGGGCGCCGACGAGCAGGCCGTTGAGGCCGAGCAGGAGGACCGTCGGCAGCATGACCTGCGACAGGCCCGAGACCAGGCCGACGTCCGTGCCCAGCCGCTGCAGCTGGTCGCGGACGTCGTCCCCCACGAACAGCGGCATGTACAGGGGCGCGGCGAGCATCGCGACGGCGCAGAGCACCGACAGCGCGCCGAGGATCACCCAGAAGAGCGTCGAGAGCAGCAGCACCGCCTCGCGCCGCCGCTTCTGCTCGAGCAGCTCGGTGAAGACGGGGACGAACGCCGCCGACAGCGCCATGTCGGCGAACAGGCTGCGCAGCAGGTTGGGGACGAGGAAGGCCAGCGAGAACGCCGAGCCGACCGCGCCGCCGCCGTACAGCGCGCTGACGAACATCTCGCGCACGAGGCCCGCGATGCGCGAGAGCCCCGTGGCGATCGAGAAGATGATGGTGTTGCGCGCGCGGCCCGACGCCCCGTGCGTGGGACGGTCGTCGACCGGCGACACGCCCTCGGCCGCGCCGCCGCGCGCGTCGGGGTCGCCAGGCGCCGCGGCGCGGGTCCGGTCGGTCGAGGGGGTCACCGGTGCGGCATCCTACGCCGTGGGGCCGTCGCGACCCGGCGCGCCCACGGACCGCAGCGCACGCGGCGGCGCAGGGGCGCTACCATCCCTCGTCGGCTCATGGCAAACATTGCATCTCAGAAGAAGCGCATCCTCCGGTCCGAGCGCGAGCGCCTGGAGAACCGGCGCCACACGTCGGCCATCAAGACGCAGCTCCGTCACCTGCAGGCGGCCGTCGAGGCCGGCGACGCGGACGGCATCGCCGCCGCGCACACGAAGTTCACCTCGCTGGTCGACAAGGCCGTGAAGTCCGGCGCCCTGCACCGCAACACGGGCGCCCGCAAGAAGGCCCGCGCGGCGCGTCTCGTCGCCAAGGCCTCCTAGCCCCACCCCTCTTCCGGGCGAGCCCCGCTCGCCCCGCCCGAGCCTGAACGCGGCCCGCCATCGGCGGGCCGCTTCGTCGTTCCGGCGCCGCGGGCGGCCGCCGCTCGCCGCCGTCCGCCCCGCGCGGCCGTGCCCGTCCGGACGCCGCCCTCAGCGCCGCGCGGTCACGGCCCCGATCGTGCGGATCGCCTCCGTGTCGGGATCCAGCGTGGAGTCGCCGCGCGCCGCCAGCTCCAGGCGCGCGATCCGGTCGACCGCCGTGGCCAGCGCGCCGACGCCGGCGTCGCGCGCCTCGGCGATCCGGCGGTCCAGCTGCCACGGCGGCATCCGGACCGTCTTCGCGATCGACCCCCGGTCCTCCCCCGCGTCGAGCCGCCGCGCGATCTCGAGCGCCGTGCGCATCCGGGACTGCAGCAGCCCGGTCAGCCGCGGCAGCGACTCGCCCTGCGCCCGCAGCGTCAGGTACGCCTCGACCGCGCCGGTGCGGTCGCCGCCGACGATCGCGTCGACCAGCCCCCACACCTGCTGCTCGGCGCCGTCGGAGACCGCGCCCTCGACGTCGGCGGTCGACAGCCGCGCGCCCTCGCCGTGCTCGAGCGCCAGCTTCTCCAGCTCGCGCTCCAGGCGCACCCGGCGCTCGCCGACGTGCGAGACGAGCGCCTGCGCGGCCGCGCCGTCCAGCTCGATCCCCAGCTGCCCGGCGCGCTCCTTCGCCCACCGCGGCAGGTCGCGGGCCTTCAGCGCCTCCTCCTTGACGAGCGCGCCGCCGACCTTCTCGACGGCCGCGACGAGCGCGGCGGGGGCCTGCAGCCGCTTGTCCTCCATCGCGACGAACGCGACGGTCGTCGTGGCGGCGTCGATCGCGCGGACGACGCCGACGAGCTCGGGCGCCACCTCGGCGTCCTTCCAGCGCTCGACGCCCTCGACGATGACGAAGCGCCGGCCGATGCCGAGCGTCATCGCCGACAGCGTCGCGGCGACGGCGTCCGGCGTGGCGGCGTCGCCGTCGAGGTGCTCGATCCCCTCGGGCCCCACCTCGACCTCGGCCGTCGCCTTCATCCGCGAGCGGCGCTCGCCGACCCGGTCGTGGTCGTCGCCGTGGATCAGGTAGGCGGGGAGCCAGACGGGCACCCGGTCAGGCTACGGGATGCCCGTCGGCCGGGTCCGGGTGGCGGACGGTCGCCGAGCCCTCGATCGTCGTCGGCACGCCGCGGGCGATCAGGCGCTCGCCGCAGCTCCAGCAGTACTCGGCGGAGCGGCCGTGGGGCGAGCCGCAGAAGCGGCAGTGCCCCGCGATGCCCTCGTGGTCGGCGACGAGCCGCTCGACCTCGCTCAGCTGGGCGTCCAGGCGCTGCAGCTCGGCGGCGCGGCGGGAGAGGACGTCGACGCGGAAGTGGTCGCGGACGGCCATCTCGTAGACGAGCCCGCCCAGGTCCCAGGTGCGCTCGGCGACCTGCTCGGCCAGCCGGCGGCGCTCCTCCTCGAGGGCGGCCCGCTGCGGCGTCATCGTCGGGAGCGGCGCGGCCTCGGCGCGCCGGCGCCACGGGGCGCGGTCGGCGATCGCCACGACTACTCCCCCGTCGAGACGACGTCGGGCAAGGCCTGGGAGGCCTCGCGGGCCTCGTCCGGGTCCTTGCTGGTCAGCTTCTTGGCGACGCTGTCGTCCACCTTCTCGGCCTTCGGGACCTTCGCCGGGATCTTCGAGACCTCCTCGGCGTCCTTCTCGTCCTCGCTCGACAGGGGCGTGTCGGGGATCGTCGACTCGTCCGCCTTGGCGTCGTCCTTCCCGGCGTCGTCGTCGGCGTCGTCCTCGGTCGCGGCGGCGTCCTCGGTCGTGGTCGCGGCGGGCGCGGCCGCGGCGGGCGCGGCGGCGGCCGGCGCCGCGCCGACGACGACGGGCCGGTCGCCGTCCCCGTCGCCGCCGACGAGCAGTCCCACCCCGAAGGCGACGAGGACGCACGCCAGGGCGGCCAGGATCGTGGTGGTGTTCACGCCGCTGCTCTGCGGCGGGTACCAGAGCGCCGGCGGGACGGCCGGCACGGCCGGGCCGGGCGCGGGCACCGGGACCAGGGCGTCCTGGAACGGCAGCCGGGCCCCGTCGCGGCGGGCGCCGCAGGACAGGCAGTAGCGCTGGTCGGCGGCCATCGGGACGCCGCAGGCGGCGCAGCGGCCCGCCCGCGGGTCGTCGGCCGGCAGGAACGGACTCGTGCTCATCGGGTGCTCGCGGTGCTGGAGGGAGGAAGGGCGACGGCGGACAGGTCGCCGGACCGGCCGTCCCCGGCGAGGACGGCCTCGAAGGGGGCGCGGGCGCCGGGCTTCAGCTCGGCGATGCGGCTGGAGGCGGCCGCCACCGGCTTGCCGGCGCGGCGCGCGACGACGTAGACGGGGACGTCGTGGAGGGTGCGCCTGCCGAGGTTGCGGACGGCGCCGGCGAGGGCGATCCCGCCGTGGCCGTCGTCACCGGTGCGGGCGACGGAGATCACGCGCAGGCGCGGCCCCGGGGTGCGGGCGCGGGACGCGGCCCGGCCGACCCGCACGCGGGCGGTGCCGGCCGCCGGCAGCGCCGGCAGGTCGGCGTTGACCCACGCGACCGTCGCGCCGGGCGCCAGCTCGGGCACCCGCAGCAGCAGCGGGTCGTTGCCCTCCATCGCGTTCGTCAGCGGCTTCTGGCCCGGAGCGAGGGTGGTGACGCCGATCGGCACGCCGCGCAGCGTGCGCCGGCCGCGGTTCTGCACCTCGACGACGATCGCGCTGCGGTCCTTCCCGCGCACGAGCGTCTGGGAGCGGACCGTGACGCCGGCGTCCGGGCGGCCCAGGGCGATGGCGCCGGGCGCCTCCGCCTTCGCGGCCTTCGCGGCGATCGCGGCGCTCTTGTCCTGCGTCGTCTGGCAGCCGGAGGCCGCCAGGCCGGCGGCGAGGGTGCCGGCGAGCAGCGCGGTGCGGGTGACCGCGTGGCTCACCCGAACGCCCCCTGCACGTACTCGCGCGTGCGCGGGGCGCGGGGCCGCTCGAAGACCTCGACGGCGGGGCCGTACTCGACCAGGTCGCCCAGGTACATGAACGCGACGTGGTCGCCGACGCGGCGGGCCTGCGCCAGGTTGTGCGTGACGATCACGATCGCCAGGCCCTGGCGCAGCTCGTGGATCAGGTCCTCGATGACGCCGGTCGAGATCGGGTCGAGCGCCGAGCACGGCTCGTCCATCAGCAGCACGTCGGGCTCGACGGCCAGGGCGCGGGCGATGCACAGGCGCTGCTGCTGGCCGCCGGACAGGCGCAGGGCGGGCCGGCCCAGGTCGTCCTTGACCTCGTCCCACAGGCCCGCGCGGCGCAGCGCCTTCTCCACGCGCGGCATCAGCACGGCCTTGCCCGGCCGGCGCATCGCCTGCTCGCGGATCGCGTAGGCGACGTTGTCGAAGATCGACATCGGGAACGGGTTGGGCTGCTGGAAGACCATCGACACCCGGCGGCGCAGGCGGGTGATCTCGAGCCGGTCGACGTCCTCCCCGTCCAGCAGGATGCGCCCGTCGCGGCGGGCGCCGGGCGTCAGCTCGACCAGCCGGTTGAGCGACCGCAGCAGCGTCGTCTTGCCGCAGCCGGACGGGCCGATGAGCGCCAGCACCTCGCCCTGGCGCACGGGCAGGGTGACCGCGTTGACGGCGGGCTTCGGCGCGCCGCCGTACGTGATCGACACCTCGTCGATGCGCAGGCGCTCGGGCCCGAACGACGGCTGCACGGCCCGCGCGATCGGCTCGGGGATCACGGCGCGCGTCGCCGGATCGACGACGTTGGGCGTGCGCTCCGCCTCGATGCGGCGGACGGGCGGCGGGAAGGACTCCATGGTCACCTCGGGAGCTCGGAGCCCGCGCGGCGGCGGCCGATGGCCGACACGAGCAGGTTCAGGCCGATGATGAGCAGCATCAGCACGAAGGCGGCCGCGTAGGCCTTCTCCGGCGCGTTGCCCTCACCCGTCGGCGAGTTGTTGTAGACGTAGCTCGTCAGCGTCGACCCGGTGCCCTGGAGGGTGCCGATGCCCGGGATGTCCGAGCCGGCCTGCATCTGCAGGGTCGCGCCGAGGAGCAGGACGATGATCGCGGTGTCGCCGGCGATGCGGCCCATGCCGAGGGCCGTGCCGGTCGCGATGTCGGGGCGCACGGTGGGCAGCAGGACGCGGCGGATGGTCGCCCACCGCGTCTTCCCCAGGCCGTAGCTCGCCTCGCGCACGTGGCGGGGGACCGACAGGAGCGCCTCGCGGGTCGTCGCGAAGATCGACGGCAGCGCGATGAGCGACATGACGCTGCCCGCGGCGATGAACGAGCGTCCGAAGACGCCGCCGCCGTCGGCCGCGGAGAACGACGCCCACGACATGAGCGGCAACTGGAAGAACGCCAGGCCGAAGATCGCGATGGCGATGGACGGCGCGCCGGCGATGACCTCGATCGCGGACTCGACGACCCGCGCGAGCCAGCGCGGCTTGCCGTACTCGACGATCCACAGCGCGGCGCCGACCGCGAGGGGCAGCGCGAACAGCGTGCCGATGACGATGATCAGCAGCGTGCCGACGATCGGGTCGAGGATGCCCCCGCTGCCGGTCTGGTCGGGGCTGGCCTGCGGCCGCGACACGAGCAGCTCCCACGAGAGGTACTGCAGGCCGCGCCAGCCCATGTAGAGGACGAGGGCGGCGGCGACGAGCGCGAGCAGGATCCCGACGGTCCACGCGGCGGCCAGGCCGAGCAGGTCGAGCGGGCGCCACAGGCGCAGCTCGCCCAGGATCCGCTCGCGGCGGGTGCGGGGCGGGCGGGCGCCGCCGCCGGGCGCGCCCGTCGGCGCGGGGGGCGGCGGGGTGGTCGCCGGCCCGGGGACGGTGACGCTCATCGGGCCGACCCCAGGCGCAGCGAGCGCTTCACGATCGAGCCGCCGACCGAGAGCATCAGCGACGAGAGCAGCAGGACGAGCGCCATCGCGTAGATCGACGCGCGCAGCGCCGGCGCCTGGATGCCCTCGGCCTGCTCGGCGATCGTCGCCGCGAGCGGCCGCAGCGGCTCGAAGAGGAAGATCAGGCCGTCCCACGGCTGGGGCGCGAAGCCCTTCGAGCCGGAGACCATCGAGAGCATGATCGCCTCGCCCAGCGCGCGGGCGCTGGCGAGGACCGCCGCGGCCACGATCGCGGGACGGATCGCGCGGACGGAGACGGACATGACGGCCCGCCAGCGCGTGACGCCGAGCGCCAGGGCGCCCTCGCGCCAGCCGCGCGGCACCGCCCCGAGCGCGTCGACGATCAGCGCGACCATGATCGGGGTGATCATCAGCGTCAGGATCAGGACGGAGACCAGCAGGCCCGGGCCGCTGAGCTGGATGACCTGGGCGACGGACTCGCGCTGCCCCTCCGAGATCAGGTGGTCGTTGACGAACGGGACGAGGACGAGGATGCCGACGAGGCCGTAGATGACGGACGGGACGGCGGCCAGCAGGCGGATCATCGGCACCACGACGGCGCGCACCTTCGGCGGCGCCAGCTCGACGATGAAGATCGCCGTGAGCACCGCGGTGACCACCCCGATCGCGACCGCGAGGACGGTGGTGAGCGCGGTCGCGTAGACCAGCGGCCAGGCGCGCAGCCGGTAGGCGTCCGCGGGGGCGTCGCTGCCGGCGTTGACCATCGCCCCCATCTCGGCGTCGACGTCGCCCCCCGACCCGAACCACGCGAGGCCGTTGTGCCGGAACGACGGCCACGCCTCGACGGCGATGAACGCCACCATCGCGACGATGACGAGGACGACCGCGACGGCGGACGCGCCGAGCAGGCGCTCGGCGCGTCGGTCCGTCAGCGGCCGGCGGAGGCTCCGGAGCACGCGGGGTCCTGGGTCGGGCGCGGACGGGGCGTCGCGCTAGCTCTGCGGGACGGCGTTCTGCTTGATCAGGATCTTCCGCGCGGCGTCGGACGTGCGGACCCAGTTGATGAAGCGCGCGGTCTCGCCCTTGGCGGCGCCCTTCGTGACCATCCAGAACGAGCGGGTGCCCTTGTACGCCTTCGACTTCGCGTTGGCGACGGTGCAGGCGACGCCCTGGTAGTTGACGGCGTGGACGCCGGCGAGGAACTCGATCGACACGAAGCCGATGGCGCCCGGGTCGCGCTTGACGGCGGCCTGGATCAGGCCGTTGGAGGCCTGCCGCGCGGCGGTCGACGAGAGCGAGGCGCCGCCCATGAAGAGGTTCTCGAAGGCGTCGAGCGTACCCGAGGCCTCGTTGCGGGCCTGCAGGTTGATCGTGCCCGTCTGCTTGGCGCCGGGCACGTCGGACCAGGAGCGGATCTTGCCCGAGAAGATGTCGGCCACCTGCTTCTGCGTCAGGCCGTTGGCGATCGGGTTCGCCGGGTTCGTGATCAGGCAGACCGCGTCGTAGGCGATGCGGTAGAAGCTCAGGCCCTTCGGGTCGACGTTCGGGCGCGGGTCGCGCGAGGAGTTGCCGATGGTGACGCGGCCCTTCGAGACGTCCGTGATGCCCTTGTCCGAGCCGCCCTGGGCGACGCGGAAGGAGACGTTCTTGTTGATGGCCGAGTACTTCTTCTGCAGCGCGTTGGCGAGCGGGTAGATCGACGTCGAGCCGCTCATCGTGATCGTCTGCTTGGCGGCGGACGCCGGCGCGGCGGCGACGGCCGGCACCGCGATCGCGGCGACGAGGCTGGTGGTCGCGACGGCGCGCGAGAGCGTGGCGGGAAGGCGCATGGCGGGGGCTCCTGGAAGCGGTTGATGAGGCACGTCGTCCGCGAGCGGGCGACGGTGCGGACCCCCCAGGGGTCCGCGTCGGGCGACCATGATGCGCGCCGCCGGCCGCCCACCTGTGAACATCCGGTGGCATCGACGTAAACGGCGCCATTGCGCGCGTGGAGCTGTCGAAAACCCGCGTGCGCGCTGCTGTCGGCTCAACGGATGACGTACACGACGTTGACGCGTCGTTCACCCCCGCCGTCCGTGGGCGTGGGACGGTCCGCGCGATGCCGCACGACCTGCCCGGGGACGCCCCCGCCGACGAGCCCGTCGGGCCCTGCCGCGCCTGCTCCGCCCCGACCGTTGCCGGCCAGCGCTACTGCCTGGCCTGCGGGGCGCTCGTCGGCGAGCGGCGGATGGAGCCGCTGCAGGTGCTCGCCGCGCGCGCGCCGCGAGCCGACCCCGCGCCCGCCGCCGGCCGGCCGCGCGCCGTGCCGCTCGTCGCCGCGGCGTCCGCGGTCCTCCTCGCGGGCGTCAGCGGCGCGCTCGTCACCGCCGGCGGCGACCCGCACGCGTCCGCGTCGCTGCGCGCCGCCGCCGTCGCCCCGGCCGCGGCCACCGCGCCGGTGGTGCCGGCCGCGCCCCGGGCGCCCGACGCCCCGGCCGACGACGACCCCGTGCCCGCCGCGGCAGCCGCTGCGGGGACCGAGCCCGCCGCCGCGGAGGACGCGCCGGCCGACGACGGGTCCGCCGCCGCCGAGCCGGCGGCCGATGCGGCCGCCGACGACGCGGGGCCCGACGCCGACGACGCCGCGGCCGGCGACGACGGCGCGTCCGGGGAGGACGGCGCGACCGGCGAAGACGAGCCGATCGCGCCGCACGTGTGGGTGCTCGCGCTCGACGGCCCGCGCGCGGCGGAGGCGATCGACCGCGTCGCGGACCGCGGCGTGCGGCTGACCGGCCTGGCCGGCCTGTCGTTCGCGACGTTGCCGAACGCGTCGGCGCTCGTCACGGGCCTGCGCCCGACCACCCCGCCGCTCGACCCCGCGCCCGCGTCCCTCCCCGAGGAGCTGCAGGCCTCCGGGGGCGACTGGCGCTCGTACGTGGACGCGCAGCCGGGGGCGGGCGCCGGCCCGCTCGCGGGGGCGTGTGCCGCCCCGCCGGCCGGCGACGCCGCCGCCGCGGTCCTGGCGGGCCGCCTGCCGTTCGGCCGCATCGCCGCCCTGCAGCCCGGCTGCGCGGGCGCGACGAAGGCGCTGGAGGAGATGGGCAACGACCTCTCCGCCGGCACGATCCCCGCCCTGTCCGTCGCGACCCTGGGCGGCTGCGCCCCGCCCGAGCGCCCCGTCGTCGCGCTCCCGGACCAGGTCGACGACGCCGTCGCCCAGATCACCGAGAGCACCGAGTTCCAGGCGAGCGGGCTGCTCGTCGTGACGACCGTGGGGGCGGCCGACCCCTGCCCGGCCCCCGGCGCCCCGCCCGCTCCCCCGCTGGATCCCGCCACGCCGCCGCCCGCGGCGCCGACCGTGGTGCTGGCGCCCGGCGCCGAGGCGGGCGCGACGCTGGACACGGCCGGCGACCTGCTCGCGCTCACGCGCCTGACGGCGGCGACGCTCGGCGTCGCGCCGCCCGGGGTCGCGGGGGCCGAGGACGTGCCCGCGCTGCGGGTGCCGGGCGTGCCGGCGCCCGCGACGCCGGCGGGCGACTGAGGGGGGGGGCCGGCTGGGCCGGCGGGGTCGGCGTTGCCGGCGGGGCCGGGAGGGCCGGCGGCCGCGCGCGGGCGGCCAAACGCACCTGGACGTCCGTCTGAGAACGACCCGCGGACGGCCGTGGCCGGACGGTGGAGCGGGGGCGATCCGTCCAGTCGTCACGAAACGGACTGTCGTCCATCCTGCAGGTGCGGTTGCATGGCTTGCGCGCCGTTCCCCCCGGCCCTACGACCATGTACGCGCACCGCAGCCCGCTCCCCCGTCGCCCGTCCGGCGACGAGCACCTCGCCGACCACGACGCCACGGTCCTCGACGCCCTGCTGTGGGCCGGAGAGCACCGCACCGCCGCCCAGCTCCTCAGCTACTGGGACCCGGGGACCGGCCCCAGCGAGGCGGCGCTGACCGCCCGGCTCCGCCGCCTCGAGCGGGTGGGCCACGTGCGCGCCCACGCCCGCGGCAGCATCGCCCTGTGGTCCATCACCGACCTGGGCCGCCGCGCCCGCGTCGCCCACGCCCGCCGCACCAGCGGCGGACGCATCGCCCTGCCGGACCCGACCGAGCGCCCGCCGGCGGATCGGCCGTTCGTCCTCCTCGACGTCTCCCCCGACGCGGACCAGCGCGTGGCGTTCATGCCGCGCGGGGCGGCTGAGCGGGTCGCGCGCGCCCGCGGCTGAGGACGGGGCCGCGGCGGTCGGTCGCGGGGCCGTCGGCGGCGCGGGGCGTCGGCGGCGCAGGCCCGTCGGCGGCGCAGGGCGTCGGCGGCGCAGGCCCGTCGGCGCGCGGGGCCTTCGGCGGCGCAGGGCGTCGGCGGCGGACCAGACGCGGCGGGGCCGTTCGGCACGCCGTCCGCGTCGGGCCGCGCGCCCCGTCCCGCTCACGCCCCACGCGGCGTCGAGGGGGAAGGAACGCGCGGATAGCGCGCGTTCCGTCCCCCTCGATCGTCGGACGGGTCGAGCGGGAGCGGATGCGCGGGGCCCGCTCCGGCCCCCGCGCGCGGCTCGGCGCCGGCGTTCCCCCGTCCCCGCGCCGGGCCGCCGCGGCGGGACCACGCCCCACTCCCGCGCCGCTCAGCGCCGGCGGTCCCCCGCCGCCGCGGCCGTGCGGTCGTCCCGGGTCGCGTCGGCGGTCGCCGCGCGACGGGGAGCCGCGCGACGCGGCGCCGCGCGACGGGGCGCGGCGCGGCCACCCCGCGCATCCCCCGCGCTGCCCTGCTACTCCCCCGCCCCGCGCCGGCGGTGCCGCGGGTCGTCCGTGGCCCGGCGCACCGTCGGGTTCTCGATGGCGCGCAGGCGGGACACGAGCTCCCGCCACTGGCCCGGCTGCAGGACCGCGGCGACCTGGCGGCCCAGGCGGGCGTCGTCCGCTTCGGCGGCGCGGGGGAAGCCGACGTGGACGTGGTCCGCGTGGTCCGCCATGACCAGGGTGTTGTCCGTGCGCGGGTAGTCCATCAGGGAGATGATCTGGTTGGGCTTCATCGTGCCCTGCAGCCGCAGGAGCAGGCGGATCGTGCGGTCGGTGATTGTGCCGGCGCCCTGGTGGCCGACGATGGGGATGCCGTCCACGGCGGCGATGTCGAAGGCGCAGCCGTAGGAGTGGGCGGAGACGTTGCCCGACGCCGAGAGGAGGCTGTGCCCCGAGCGCAGCGAGCTGATCGTCAGCCGCAGGCCGTTCGCCGCCAGGTACTCCATCGTGGCGAGCACCCGCCGGTCGATGACGCCGGTGCGGATGTCGGTGCGGCCAGCCTCGTAGATCGCCAGGCGCGGGTTGGCCAGGACGCGGGCCTGGAGCTGCTCCTTGCTCATGAGCAGCAGGCGGCCGACGTCCGGCTCGTCCGCGCGGTCGGCGACGAGGCGGCTCTCGTGGTCGTTGCCGAAGACCGCCGCGTCGTCGAGCAGGCGCCAGCCCGCGACGATCGGTCGCGCGTCGATGCGCGGGGCGCCGTCCCCGGCGGGGCGGATGGCGAAGCGCATGCGGGTGGCGCCCGTGCGGCCCAGGACGGTCCCGGCCAGGACCCGGCTGCCGACGCGGAGCTCGCGGCGGCGCACGTCGCCGGGCCGCAGCGCGGAGGCGCGCACGACGTACCGCTCGAGGCCGTCGTCGACGCGCCCGTCGTCGGGCTGCGGGGCCGGTGCGTCCGGCTGCTCCTGCTCCTGCGCCTGCGCCGCGGCGGCGGTCGCCACCGCGGCGATCTGGTCGGTCGCGGTCGCGACCGGGGCCAGCAGCGCGGCGAGGAAGGACGGGCCCGCGACGACGGCCTCGGGCGACGGCGTCGGGGCCGTCGCCGCGGTGGTCGTGCCGGCGGGGACGGTCGTCGTGGCCGTGCCGGCCGCCGGGGCGGGCGTGGTCGCGGTCGTCGTCGCCGGCGCGGCCGGCGCGGGGCTCGTCGCGGTCGGCGCGGGGGCCTCCCCGGCGCCGGGCGCGGCGCCGGCGCCGGGCGTCGCCGGGCCGGCCGAGCCGGGCGCGGGCGTGCCCGTCGTGGATCCCGGATCCGCCGGCGCGGCGGTGCCCGGCCCCGCCGGGGCGTCCCCCGCCAGCGCGCGGTCGTCGGCGGCGCCGGCGGGCGCCGAGGGCAGCGCCTCGGCGGCCTCGGCGGCCGACCGCGGCCGCGCCGGGCCGACCGACGCCGCGGCGGCGTCCGCCGCGGCCCGGCCGGCGGCGGCCTGCGCCGCGGCGACCCTCCCCTGCCCGTCCGTGCGTCCCGCGCGCTCGCTCCCGGCGGACGACGACGCGGCGGCGTCCGCGTCGCCGTGGCCGTCGCGGACGCTCGCCCCGTCGCCACCGGCGCCGTCGCGGCGCTCCTCCCCGCCGGGCCGCGCGTCGTCGCCGGCGCCCGTCGCGCCGCCGTCGCCGGCGTGGTCGGCGTGCTCGGCCTCGCCGTGGCCGTCCTCGTCCTTCCCGCCGCGCTCGCGGCGGGGCACGACGTGCTCCGCGGCCAGCGCGTCCAGGTGGGCGTACGTGTAGCGGTTGCCGTAGGCGTCGCGCAGCTCGACGAAGCGGCCGAGCGCGTCGCTGCGGCCCATCCGCACGACCGTGCCGTCCTGCACGGCGACGACCTTCGTCCCCCGCGGCGTCGCGATCGACGACCAGTCCGGCGAGGCGGTCGCGCGCACCCGCACCTCGTCGGCGGCGTCGTCGCCCTCGGCGTCCGCGCCCGCGGGGTCGTCGGCGGCGCCGCCGGGGGCCCGCTCGTCGGCGCGCCGCCCGCCGGTCGGCCGGTCGGTCTTCGCCCGCTCGTCGGCCCCGCCCCGCCCCTCGCTCGGGGTGAACACCGGCATCTGCGCGAGCGTCAGGCCCGTGAGGGACCCGACGACGTCGCTCGGCAGCGCCGCGATCGCGCGGGCGCGCTCGAGGACGTCGTCCACGTACCAGTCGGCGTGGTTGTAGGCGAAGATCGCGCGGCGCAGGTCCCGCTCGCCGCCGGCGGCCTGCAGGTACCGGGCGGCGGCGAAGATCGCGTCGACCGGGTTGTACGGGTCGCGGTCGCGGTCGCCGTTGGCGTCCACGCCGTACTGGGCCCAGGTGGGCGGCATGAACTGCATCCAGCCCAGCGCGCCCGCCGAGGAGACGTTCAGGTTGCGGCCGTAGTCCGTCTCGACCTCGTTGATCGCCGCGAGGACCTCCCAGCGGATCCCGTACTGCATGCCCGCCGCCTGGTAGATCGGCAGCAGGAACGGCGGGATGCGGAACTTCGACACCGACAGCGTCGACAGCGCGGCGGCCGGGCTGCCGAGGGGGTCCGCTCCCGCGCCGGCCCCGGCGTCCTTCCCGCCCCGCGCGTCCGTCGCGTCCCGCGCGACCGCCGCGCGGTGGTCGTTGGGGCGGCCGCGCTGCGTCCGCGCGCGGCGCGCCTTCCGCTCGCGACGGGTGGCCTCGCGGCGCGCCCGCCGGCCCTTGCGGCCGGGCGTCGCGGCGGCGTCCTCGCCGGCCACGGGTGGCAGGTCGAGCGCCTGCTCGGCCGGCGCGGCGTCGGTCGTCGTCGCCCCCGGCGTCGCCGGGGCGGGCGTCGGCTCCGCGGGCGTGGTCGTGGGCGCCGGGGCGGGCGTCGTCGCGGTCACCGCCTCGGGGGACGGCGTCGGGGCCCCCTCGGCGCTCGTCTGCGTCGCGGCGTGGACCGGCGGCGCGGCGTCGTCGCCCAGCGCGACGGCCGGTGACGCGGCCAGGGCGGTGGCGACGGCGATGGCGGGCAGCTGGCGGCGCACCGTCAGTCCTCCTGGGCGTTGGCGCCCTGCTTCTTCGCGAAGGCGCAGCGGAACCGCTCGGGGCTCGAGACGGGCTTGCCGCCCGCGAACCCGCCCGCGTTGCCGTTGTCGTAGACGGTGACGTACTGCAGCGTGTCCGGCGCGGGGTCGGCGGGCAACGGGACGGGGTCGGGCTGGCCGGACCCGGGGTCGCCCTTCGCCCCGGCGGTCGAGCCCATGCTGCCCGCGGCGGTCGCGCCGGCGGTCGTGGTGATGAGCGTGCCGCTCATCTCGCGGCGGTCGCTCAGCCCGTCCTCGGGCAGGATGTCGGTGCTCGCGCTCGTGGAGTTGTCGTCCACCGTGCTCGAGAGCTTGATCTGGTCGGCGGCGCCGATGAGCTCCTCGGCGCTGGGCAGCCACCCGCCGAGCTCGACGCACTTCTGCGTGGCGTAGAAGTAGTCGTTCTTCCCCGCGTCCTCGGTGTCGACCGCCTGGGTGCTGCTCTGGATGCACCACGACCCCAGGTCGACGGTGGCGGCCGGGCAGATCGCCGTCAGGTCGTCCTCCGTCTTGTCGCCCAGCCGGGTCGCCACGCGCGCCGCGTTCACCGTCGGGATCGCGCGGGCCGGGAACTTCGCGTCCGGCCCCAGCCGCAGCACCCCGTTCCGGCGTGGCGTGCTGCTGGGGGTGCTCGACGCCCCGGATCCGCTCGTCGCCGCGCCGACGCCCGTCATCGCGAAGACGAGCGCCACGACGGAGACGAGCAGCGCGGTGGCGGCCAGGACGGACGGGCTGGGGCGGGAGAGGGACCTCATCGGGGCCTCCGGTCGACGGGGTGGCGGGGCTCGCGGGCGTAGGCCAGCGGGGCGGCGCGCCGGCGGCGGGCGCCGAGGGCGGTGCCGCCGCCGGCCGCGCCGAGCGCGATGAGCAGGACGAGCGCGGCGGCGGATCCGGCGCCGGGGCCCTGCGGGTCGGTGCGCGTCGCGGCGGCGTCGTAGCGGGCGTAGGCCTTGGAGGACTCCTCCGCGACCTCCTCCTCGCGCTGGCGCTCGGCCTGCGTGACGGGCTGCGAGACGGGGACGTTGATGTTCACCCCCGCGCCGCCCGGCGGCGGGGCCGGCGAGGCGGTGGCGGGCGGCGGCGGGACCGCGAGCGGCGGCGCGACGACGGGCGCGATGAACGCCGGGCCCGGGGTCGCGACGACCGGGCGGGACGCCGGCGACGGCGTCGGGCGCGCGGGCGTCGGCGCCGGGGTGACCGGCGGCGCCGGGCCGACGCCGGGCGCGGGCGGCAGCGGCACCGGCACCGTCGCCGGCGTCGACCCGCCGGCCGGCGGCGAGGACGGCGGCGGGGGCGGCGGCGACGGCGCGGACGCCCCGGGCTGCTCGAAGCGCGCCGGGTTCAGCGGCACGGTGCCGCACGGGCGCAGCACGCTGCCGCCGCGCACCGTCACGGTCGTGCGGTACGTCAGGCCGCCGGACGAGATCGAGATCGTCGTCGTGCCCGCGTTGTACGGGCACGCCAGGCCGGACGTCGCGTCCGCCACCGGCTTGTCGGTCTTCGGGTCGATGTACGGTTTGCGCGGGTTCGTCGACGCCGGGTCGACCTTCACGAAGTCCAGGATGTCCGGGTCGCTCGAGCGGAACGTGACCTCGGGGTCGATGCGCGTGGCGGCGCAGGCGTCGCGGGTCGTCGCCGAGCAGAGCGGGCTCGGCAGCTGCACGTACGGGTCGCCGGTGTCGCCCGAGCGCGGCCGGCGGCCGAGGCCCTGGAAGAGCGCGGGCTGGCTGCGGCCGAGCAGGCGCCCGTCGACGGCGTCGATCGCCAGGTCGTCCAGGACGGGCAGCAGCCGGACGGCGACCGGCGCGCGGTTCGTGGCCGCGTCGCGGGCCGCGACGTCGAGCTCGAGCAGCAGCAGCCCGGGGATCCGGCGGCCCTCGACGTCGAGGGTCGGGCGGTAGCCGAGCGAGCCGCTGGCGAAGGCGGGGATCGTCGTCGCGGAGCCGGCGGGGATCGCGGTGCGGCGCTGCTCCCCCGCGCCGTCGAAGACGTACGCGGACGCGCCGCCGTCGCGCAGCAGGACGGCGACGGACGTGCCGTCGCTCGCGGCGCCCGGGTCGCGCGGGTTCAGGCTGCGGCTGCCCTCGACGACGACGGGGACGCCCTGCGCCCGCGCGTCGGCGAGCACCTGGGTCAGCCACGCGGCCTGGTTCTCGGCCGGGTTGCCGGCGCCGTCGCGGGACGCGAGCGAGCCGGACGCGTTGTCGATGACGACCAGCCGCACCGGTCCGGCGTCCGTCTGCGTGTCGACCGCGTAGTGGGTGCGGGCGCGGCCCGGCACCGGCGCGGCGCCGATCGCGACGGGCCGGATCCCGGCGCCGAGCGCCCCGATGCCCAGCGGCGCCCAGGACCCGGCGAACGCGCCCTCGAAGCCGGCCGATCCGCCGCCCGTCGCCTCGCCCGGGGCGACGGCCGGGAAGACCGGCAGCGGGCCCGACGAGAGGATGCCGGCGTAGCGGCCGAACTCCCCCGCGCCCGCGGGCGCCGTCCCGGCCGGCACGCGGCCGCCCGTGTACGCGAGGGCGCGCGGGCCGTTGGGCTGCGCGGCGAGCGCGGCGCCGAGCGCCAGCGCCCGGGAGAGCGTCCGGTCCGGGCTGATGTCGAGCGGCGCCAGGTCGGCGCACGCGGCGGCGCACTGGGCGTGGCCGCCGACGAGCAGGCGCGCGCGCCCGGCGCCCTGGGCCGGCAGGTCGGGCTGGACGTTCGCCGAGCCGACCGGCCCCGCCGGGTCGTAGCGGCCGACGGACGCGGTCTGCAGCTCGGCGTTCGGCGGCTCGTCCGGCAGCGGGCCGCGGCCCAGCGAGTCGGTGTTGCCGGCCCAGCCGCCGACGGCCCAACCGCGCCCGCCCGCGTCGGCGAGCAGCGCCAGCACGGGGTCCGTCTTGCGCGAGACGTCCTCGCCCGGCGAGGCGAGCTTCGTGCGGTCCTCGTCGCGCCAGCCGGCGGCGGTCTCGCGCAGCAGGTAGCCGTCCGCCGGCACGCTCAGCGGCGCGCGGCGCGGCTCGGGGGCGTTCGGGTCGAAGGCGGGGACGTTCAGGTCGTCGGTGGTCGGCCAGACGAGCGGCGAGACGGAGAGCAGGGCGCGCACCCGGCCGCCGTCGCGGAACGCCGCGGCCGCGAAGGCGCTGCCGGTGGGCGGCTGGTCGCTGTAGCGCCACGGGCCGCCCGCGGCGTCCCGCTCGAGGACCAGGCCCTTGTTGTCGCCCGCCGCGCCGGCCGCGACCGCACCGCCGTCGGGCAGGCCGGCGACGGCCAGGATCTGGGCCCCGCCGCCGACGCGGTCGAGCAGCGCCTTCGCGCCGGCGTCGACCTTCCAGCCGTCGCCGTCCTCGACGAGCACGCCGCCGCGGCCCGCGGCCGCCAGCGCCTGGCGGCCGGCGAACGTGACGGAGAACAGGTCCGCGCGCCCGCCGCCGGGCCCGGCGGTCGCGACGTCGGCCGGCAGCGGCATCGGCTCCCAGCTCTTGCCGTAGCGCAGGATCACGCCGTCGCGGCCGACCGCGAACCCGCGGTCCGGGTCGCCGGGCTGGAACGCGACGCTCGTCAGGTGGCCCGTGAAGTCGAACGGCGCCGCGGGGTCGGCCTCCCACAGCCCGGTGGCCTTGCGCCAGCGCCACATCGCGCCCTCGTCGCCGACCGCGAACGCGGTCGACGGCTCAGGCCACGCGACGCCGCGCAGGTCGTCGCGGACGACGCCGGACGCGCCCAGGCGCACCTCGCTGTCCCAGCCCTGGCCCGGCGTGTAGCGCAGCACGTTGCCGTCCAGTCCGACGGCGAGCGCCGGCGTGCCCAGGTCGCCGGCGGTGCCGGGGGCCGAGGCGATGGCCGTCAGCGGCCGGCGCACCGGGACGGACCAGGCGGCGAGCGGCGACGCGGGCCGGTCGCGCGTGACGTGCACGTCGCCCAGCCAGCCCTCGTCGAGGCCCGAGAACGCGATGCCGCCGAAGAGCGAGCCGTACGCGGAGGCGACCGTCCAGCGCTGCCCGTCGAAGCGCGCGTAGCGGCGGACCGTGTCGCCGACCGGGCCGATCACGCGCGTGCCGTCGGCGAACGCCTGGGACGTGCCGTCGGGGCGCAGCTCGAAGCCGAGCGCGTCGTCGCAGGCGCCGCCGTCGCACCACGTGCGGGTGCCGGCGGCGGTCACGCGCAGCACGACGCTGCGCTCCGTGCCGTTCTGGCGGAAGGTGCCGTCCAGCCACACGCCGTCCTTCGTGGCGGTCGCGGCGCGGCTGCCGGCGAGCGGGGCCACGGCGGTGATGCCGTCGGCGGGCGTGGCGTCGGCGGCGAACCGCGGCGCCCCCAGGTCGCGCAGGACCCAGCGGACGTCGGCGCCCGTGCCGGTGCGGCGGAAGAGGACCAGGCCGCGGTGCGCGTCGGCGTGCGCGCTGGCGAGCAGCCACGCGTCGCCGTCCTCGGTCGTCGCGAGGGACGACGCGGTCAGCCCGAGCGCGGCGTCCTTCAGCGTCTCGGCGTCGCTGCACCCGGCGGGCGGGGCGCTGCCGTCCTCGGCCACGCAGAGCGTCTCGCGCGTCCAGCGCTCGCCATCCCAGTGCGCCACCCCCGTCTGCTGCGCGCGGCCGGTGATGGCGACGAAGCCCTCGGTGCGGCCGTCGACGTCCCGGGCCGCCAGGACGTTGGACGACAGCGCCTCGCCCGGCGTGCTGCCGGCGGCGGGCCGCAGGACGTCGGGGCCTGGCGCGGGCAGCACCCGGGTGGCGCCGACGGCGTCGCGGGCGAGCACGACGCGGCGCTCCCCGTCCGGCCGGCGCTCGTCCTCGCCGCCGAGCAGCAGGCCGCCGCGGGCGGTCACCCGGCCGGTGACGATCGTCCCGGCGTAGGCGTCGCCGCGCTCGTCGCGCGGGGTCTGCACGTAGCGCCAGCCCTCGTCGGGGCGGTAGCGCAGCAGGTACTGGCGGGCCTGCGGCAGCTCGGCGCCGTCGACGGACTTCGGGACGCGCGAGGAGCCGTCCTCGGTCGTGAGCGCCCAGGCCTCGCCGGCGGCCGCGCCGCCGAGCAGCCGCGCGCCGCTCTCCGGTCCGATCTGCGACTCGACGCCGACCGGCCCGGCCGCCCCCTGGGCGCGGACGTCATCGTCCGCCCCGGCGGCCACGGCGACCGCCGCGGCGGCGAGCAGCGCGACGGGCGCGGCCCACAGGCGGCCCCGGCGGAGCGCGCCGATCACCGCGCGTCCCCCGTGCCGACGACGTCGCTGTTCGAGGCGTCGCACACCGGCGGCGTCAGCTCCTTCAGGGTGAACTTGAGGCTCTTGGGCCACGTCCTGCGCGTGACCGTGATCCGGAGCGCGCGCTTGCCGGGCTTCAGCGCGCGCGGCTTCGCGACGGCGACGGTGCGGCCGCCGCGGCGGGCGCGCAGGCCGACGCGCGCGCGGCGGGCCAGACGGAACGAGACGGTGAGCGCCACGCGGGGGTTCGCCTGACGGCGCTGGGCGCGGGTGAGCCGGGCCGGCGTCGCCTTGACGCGCGAGACGAGGGCCGGCGGCGCCGGGCAGGACGCGTCGCCCGCGTCGTCCTGGGCCACCGGCAGCTCGACCGGCGGCGCGAACAGGCGCGAGTCGTCGGCCGGCGGATCGTCGGGGATGACCTGCGAGGCGGCCTCGTTCGGGCGGACGGAGATCGTGCCCTGGAACGCCGCGTCCGTGTCGCGGGCGTAGCGGGCGCCGGTCGTGCGGCGGTACAGGTAGCCCTTGGCGGTGGCGGCCCAGCAGTCGTCGGCGGTCGGGCAGGCGACGGCGGTGATCGCGCCGCGCGCGGCGTCGCCCTCCTCGGGGTGCAGCCGCTGCACGGCGACCGTGCCGTCGCCGGCGATCGAGGCGATCTCGGGGGCGGCCTGGGCGCCGGTGTCGTTGCCGAGCGGGTCCGAGACCTCGTACGGCGTGATCGCCGCCCACGCGCGGTCCGTCCCCGGCACGGCGGCCACGGCGCCGAAGGCCGAGCCGGCGGGGACGTCGCCGTGGACGGGCAGCTCGGTCCAG
The DNA here is from genome assembly GCF_017916475.1 of Patulibacter sp. SYSU D01012. Classification (GTDB taxonomy): domain Bacteria; phylum Actinomycetota; class Thermoleophilia; order Solirubrobacterales; family Solirubrobacteraceae; genus Patulibacter. Next base: position 1,690,554 of record NZ_JAFMTB010000001.1, on the reverse strand, counting down.
CCGCCGTCCGTCCGGCGCACCGCGATCGGGCCGCGCGGCAGGCGACCGTTGACGGCGGCGGGACCGGAGTTGGCGCCGCCGCCGACGGCCCAGGCGGTCGTGCCGTCCGTGTCCATCGCGCGCAGCTCGGTGCCGCCGTCGGCGGGCACCGCGGGGTCGGGCGCGGGGACGAACGGGTCGTTCGCGAAGCTCGTGCCGATCACGCCGTGCAGCAGCGCCGGGACGGGCTCGGCCTGGCGCAGGAGCGGCCGGGCGCCCTGCGCCCCGGCGCCCGGGCCGACGTACACGCTCTCGAGCAGCGACCCGCGGTGGGCGATCAGGTCGCTGACGCCGCGGCCCTGCGGGCCCCACACCGGGGCCAGGTCGGTGCCGTCCCAGCGCAGGTGGAACGCGCCGGAGCGCGCGCCGTCGGCGCTCGCGCCGCCCACGCCGCCGAACAGGCAGTCGTCCGCCGCCCGGCAGGCGGCGGCGTTCACCGGCAGGCCGACGGCGAACTCGGGCAGGTTGAAGTAGCTGTAGGAGCCGACGACCGCGCCGTCCTTGAAGTGGCACAGCCCCTGGCCCCCGGTCTGCTGCCCGACGCTCGGCGTCGTGATCGTCCAGAACTCGCGCGGCCCGGCCCACGCGACGCGCGAGTTGATGCCGCCGCCGCAGACCGTGGCCAGCTGGTGCCAGGACTCGCCGTCCCAGCTGTAGACGCCACGGGGCACGCTGCTGTTGCCCGAGACGACCATCACGCCGCGGTCGGGGCTCCAGAAGGAGAGATCGCCGACGTAGCCCGCGGGGGTCGAGAACCGGCCGCCGGGCGGCGCCGGCAGCGGGTACGCCTGCCACTCGGCGGCGGACGCGTCCGCCGCGCCGGCCAGGGCGACGGCGAGGGTCGCGGCCAGGACGATCGGGCGCTTCATCGCGGGGCTCCCTTGCGGGCGGCCGGCGTGGCGCGGACGACCCGGTACGTGCGGACGGTGGTGCTGGCGGGCGCGCCCGCGGGCGCGAAGCGCAGCGACAGGCGGACGCTCAGGCGGTGCGGGGCGCGCCGCAGCGCCCGCCGGGCGGCGGACGACAGCCGGATGCGGACGGTGACGGCCTGCGCGCGGCGGACCCGGCGCACGGCGCTCCCCACCCGGACGGCGCGGCGACCCTCCGCCGCCGTGCGCGCCGTGGCGGTCAGGCGGCCGGCCGCCGGCAGGGCGACGCGGACGCTGGCGGTGCCGGTGCGGCGGGACACGCGGACCGGCCCGTAGGTGGTGAGGAAGCGGGACCGGAGCGGCCCGGCGAGCGGCGCGGTGCCGCCCAGGTCGGGCCCGACGGGACCGGCCGGCGGCGCGGGCAGCACCCGGCCGCCGTGCCCCGCCCCGGCGGTGGAGGTCCGGGCGACCAGCACGTCGGGCACGCCGTTGGCGTCGCCGACGAACAGGTTGCCGTCGGCCGCCGTGAACGCGACGGCCCCGGCGTCGGCGGACACGGCGAGGGGATCGCCGACCGGCTGGTCGCTCGGGCCCGTGGAGTACTCGCCGCCGTCGTGGGCGCGCGTGACGATCTCCGCCGTGCCGGCGTCGAGGTCCACGACGTAGACGTTCCAGGTGAGCAGGTCGCCGGTGGGGAACGCCCCGACGGACTGCAGGCCGTCGAAGCGGTTGTCCCGGCTGGTCATCACGGCGTGGCGGCCGTCGGCGGCCAGGCGACCGTTCGTCAGCGGATAGCGGCCGACGGTCGGCGCCGACCACGCCACGCGCACGCCGGACTTCCGCGGCACCCGGTCCCCCATGTCGGCGAGGTACCCCGTGTCCGCGCGGTACGCGGCGGCGTCGAAGGGGCGCCGCCCGGCCGAGGACGTGAAGAGCACCCGGCGACCGTCGGCGCTGATGCCGCGCAGCTTCAGGCTGCTCGTCGCCGGCTCGTTCTGGTTGATGCCCTCGCTGGCGACGAAGGGGCCCAGGCACGGGCCGGTCGCCCGCGCGTCGGACGGGAGCGGCGTCGCGGGATCGCACGCCGGGTCGTCCAGGTCGGCCGCGCCCGCGACGCGCCGCGCGGGCGCGGGCAGGTCGTCGGCGCGGCGCCAGAGCAGCGTGGGCAGCGCGCCCAGCGAGCCCTCGCCCGGCAGGGTGCGCGTCTGCCGCTGCGCCTCCCCCGCCGTCCAGACGACGCTGCGGCCGTCGGCGCTGATCGCCGCGACGGGCTCGACGCCCCCGGCGGCCGGCGGGGTCGCGGGCGTGCCGGCGGTGGAGGGGTCGGCGCGGTCGCGGCTGATCAGGCGGGTGGTCCGGGCGTCCAGGTCGCGCAGCCAGACCTGCCAGCGGGGCGTCGTCGGCTGGTCCCGGTCCGGCAGGTCGGACACGCCGCGGGTGACGAAGACGGCGCGCCGCCCGTCGGCGCTCAGCGCGTAGCCCTGCAGGCCGGCGGTGCTGCCGACGGCGGGGTCCGCGTACTCCGCGGCCGTCGCCGCGCCGTCGCGGGCCGAGACCAGCTCGTAGGCCGCCGCGCCGGACAGCGGCGCGTCCATGTCGCGCACGTAGACGTCGGGGGTGATGGCGCTGCCGTCGCCCGCGGCCAGGCGCGCGGCGGTGGTGAAGAGGACGTAGCGGCCGTCGGCGCTCACGCCGGCGACGCCGGACGCGGTGCCCGTGCCGACCGGGCTCTCGTCGTCGCGGCGGACGCGCTGCGGCGGGGCGACGAGCTGGACGTCGCCGGTCGACAGGTCCTTGCGGACGAGCCCGCCCGCGTACCGCTCCTCCGTGTCGCCCGGGACGCCCAGCAGCACGCTGGACGACGTCTCGAAGACGACGTACCGGCCGTCGGCGGAGAGGACCGGGGCGCGGCTGCCGGCGTCGGCGAGCTCGTCCCCCACGGCCGACGCCGGCGTGGCGCCCGGGCCGTACGTGGCCCCGGCCGCCCCGGGCAGGGCGAGGGCGGCCACGACGGCCAGCGCGGCACCCGCCGCGATCCGGCGGACGCAGGCGGCGGACGGAGGGATCTCGTGTTGACGCGACACCGGCGCGGGACACTAGGTTCGGCCCCGTCCGAGCCGGTGAACATCGTGGGAAGCACGGACGTTCGTCCGTCAACACATCGCGGTCACAGGGGCGTCAACCGCGTCTGCTTGTCCACCCAGGCCCTGCGCGCCGCAGAACGACCGCGGGCCGGCTCGAGGAGCCGGCCCGCAGTGCCGCTTCCCGGTGGGGAGGACCTACTTGACCTTCACCTTGAAGGTCTTGGTCGTCGTGACCTTCGCGCCGTCGGCGGCCGTGAACGTGATCCGGAACGTCACCTTCGCCGCGCGGCCGGCCTTGAGCGCGCGCTTGCCGGCCTTCGTCGCCTTCACGGCGACCTTCGCGGCCGAGCCCGGCTTCACCGCACCGGAGCCCGTGGCGACCGTCACCGTCTTCGCGCCGGACTTCACCGTCGCGACGACGGACACGCGGCCCGCGGTCGACGGGGCCAGGGTCAGCGTGAAGGCGCGGCCCTTGGCCACCGCGGCGCGCGAGACCTTCAGCGTCGCCTTCGTCGGGGCCGGGGTCTTCGCCGGCGGGGTCTGGACGGGGGGCGTCTGGACCGGCGGGGTCTGGACCGGGGGCTTCGGGGTGCCGCCGCCCGTGGTGCCGCCGCCATTGCCGCCGCCGCCCGTGTCACCGCCGCCGGGGTTCTCGCCCGGGTCCGTGACCGTCGCCGCGTTCCACGTCAGGGCCTTGACGCCCGCCTGGGCGAGGGCCAGGACGGTGCCCGCCTGGCCGGCGCCGGTCGTCGACGCCGGGTCGACCGTCGGCAGGCCCTGGTAGCCGGCCGCCTCGAGGGCCGCCTGGCCGCCGTTGGCGTTCGTGACGTAGGCGAGGTAGTCCTTCACCGCGCGGGCCTGGTCCTGCGTGTAGTCCGGCTTGCCGTTGGCGCGGCCGACGTTGGCCTTCGCCATGTCCTCCCACGCCAGGCCGTACGTCAGCGCGCAGAGCGGGTAGTCCGTAGCCGTGCCGGCGCCCGTGACGTTGAACCAGCTGGCCTTCGCTGACGCCGGCAGGGCGTTGGTCGACGGGTCCTTGTACGTCACGTTGCGGCAGTTGGCGCCCGGGGCGCCCTGGAGCGCGGGGCTCTGGAAGTTGCTGCCGTCGACCTGCACGTCGAGCCAGAACCTCGTCGCGTCGGTGGCGCCGTAGCCCTTGCCCCGGGCCGTCGCCAGGTCGGCGTAGGCGATGCCGCCGTCGGTGCGGGCGGAGAGGGCGTCGAGCTGCGAGCCGGCGCCGTTGGCCTGCCCGCGGACGACCGCGGTGGCGCCGCCGTCGTTCGGCCACGCCTGGTTGGCGGTGTCCTTCCACGCCGTCGGCTGGCGGCCCGGGTTGACGACCTGCAGGAACTGCTTGAGCTGGAACGTCGTGCCCGAGCTGTCGTTGCGCACGACGCGGGTGACGGGCTTCGCCGCGCAGTCGCTGCTGATCGACGGCAGGATCTCGCCCCACTGGTCGGCCGTGACGTCGCCGCCGAACGCGCGCTCGAGCAGCGCCTTCGTGATCGTGCGGCCGGTCGGCGCGGTGCAGCCGTCGGGCAGCTTGACGGCGATCGCGATCGCCGACTGGGCGACCGGGATGGTGAGGAGGCTGGCGTCGTCGGCCGTGCCGGCCTGCCCGTCGGGGCCGTTGTTCGCCGCCGCGAGCTCCTGGGCCGAGGGCGCCTCGTCGGCGCCGCCGTAGTGGATCGTGGTGTCCCGCACGCCGGCCTGCCCGGCGGTGGTGCTGGCGCCGAACGCGCGGCGGCCGGCGCCCGAGCCGGACCCGGTGTAGGTGATGGTGCGCGTGCCGCCGATGCGGAAGGCGGTGCAGCCGCCGTTGGCGAGCGAGGCGTAGCCGAAGCCCGCCTGCGGGGCGGCGGCGCCGCCGACGATGCTGGCGCCCCAGGCGTTCTGGGCCGTGTTCTGGAACGAGGCGCCGGCGCCGTTGAGGCTGGCGGCGTTCTGGCATTGCGCCGCGTGGGCGGCGTCGAAGGCGGCGTTGGCGCCGCCGGGAAGGACGGCGAGGGCGCCGAGCGCCCCGACCGCGGCAGCGCCGAGGCGCAGACCGGTGGTGGTCCTCATCGTGTGTTCGTGCTCCTGAGCGGTGGCAAGCGGGCGACGTCGCCGCCCGGCACGCGCACTCTGGTCAGCGGCGGCGCCCGCCTTGTGAACATCACGTGGTCGACCGGAGACCGTTTTGTCATCGTCGTCGTCAACGTTCGTCCGGTCGTACCGGGCGTCGAGCGACCGTCGAGCGCCGCCCCGGGCGCGCCGCCCCCGTGGGGCGTTGACGCGGACGCGCGAATAGCACAGGACCGGCCACGGGCCGGCGCGTGGGCCGGCCCGTGTCGCCGTTCACCGCGCGAGCGTCACCGCACCTTCACGCGCACGCTCTTCGTCGTGGCGCCCGTCGTGCCGTCCGCGGCCGTGAACGTCACCCGGAACGTGACCTTCGCCGTCCGGCCGCGCCTCAGCGCCCGCGTGCCGGCCTTCGTCGCCTTCATCGCGACGGTCGCGGCCTTCCCGGCCCGCACCGCGCCGCGGCCCGTGGCCACGGTGACCGTCTTCCTGCCCGCCTGCACCGTCGCGACGACCGTCACCCGGCCGGACCCCGAGGGCGTCAGGCGCAGCGTGAACGCCCGCCCCTTCGCCGCCGCGGCGCGCCCCACCGTCACGGTCGGCCTCGGCGTCACCGGCGGGCGGGGCTGCGGCTGAGGGCCTCCGGGCGTGGGGCCGGGCGGCGGGGGCCCGGACGGGCCGCCCCGCGGCTGCTCCTGCTGCCCGCCGCCCCCGGACGGCTGCTCGTTCCCGCCCCCGCCCCCGCCCCCGGTGCTGGGGCGGGTGACCGTGACGGCCGCGGAGCGCGCCGGCTTCGACACGCCGACGGCGTTCGCGCCGACGACCGTGCACGCCAGCGCGTGGGCGACGTCGCCGTCCGTCACCGCGAACGTCGCGCCGGTCTGCCCGTCGAGCGCGGTCCCGTCGCGCAGCCAGGCGTACGTGAACGCGTCCGGGTCGTTCGACCACAGCCCGCGGTCGCACGTCAGCGTGCTGCCCGGCTGCGCCGTGCCGGTGACGGACGGCGGCGCGTCGCTGACCGGCGTGCCGGCCACGATCCGCACCCGCGCGCTCTCGGTCTGCAGCGCGCCGGCCGGGTTCTCCACCCGCTCGCGGCAGCTGAGCGCCCGGCCCACGTCGGCCGCGCGCGTCGTGTACGTCACCGCCGTCTGCCCGGTGATCGGCTGCCCGTCGCGCAGCCACGCGTAGCTGCGCTGCAGCGGACGGCTGCCGTCGTACGCGCCGCCCGCGCACGTCAGGCGCGAGTCGGCCACCGGCAGACCCGCGACGACGGGCGGCACGGCGGGCGACGCGGCCTTCGGCGCCGTCGCCGGGCCGTAGAGCGCGAAGCCGGTCTGCGGCACGCCGTCGATGGCCGGCGACGTGCGGAACGGCACCACGACCTGACCGGCGACGTCGCGGACCTCGGCCGATCCCTGGAAGGCGTTGCTGGCGTTGCCGGTCGGCTTCCACGCGGTCAGCGTGCCGTCGGGCGCGAACGCGGCCGCGCCACCAGGACGGTCCGCGTCCCCGATGCGGTCCGGCCCGATCACGTACACGCTCCCGTCGGCCAGACGACTGACCGTCCGCGCCGTCCCGCGCGCCTGCGGATCCCAGGCCGTCGCCGACGCGTCCGACCGGCGCAGCTCGGCGAGGTTGCGGCGGCTCGCGCCGCCGATCGTGCCCGTGAAGCCGCCGGCGACGTACACGCTGTCCGGGCCCAGGGCCAGATCCTGCACGCCGTCGTCGACGGCGGCCGGGTCGAGCTGCGGGTCCCAGGCCGTGACCGTGCCGTCGGCGGTGATCGCGCCCAGTCCGTTCCGCGCCTGGCCGCCGAGCTGCGTGAAGCCGCCGCCGGCGTAGACCGTCCCGTCGCCGGCGACCTGCAGGTCGAGAACGCCGCCGTCGGGCTCAGGCGCCCACGTCGTCGGCGCGCCGGCCCCGCCTGCGGCGACCGCGGCGAGGTTGGCGCGCGACGTCTCGCCGAGCGCCCAGAACGACCCGCCCAGGTAGATCCGCTCGCCGTCCGGCGAGGCGTCGAGCGCCTGGACGACGCCCTGCGGCGCCGGGTCCCACGGGCGCACGTCCTGCGCGCGGTTCGCGGCGCCCGTCGCCGCGACCGCGGCCACGGACCGGCGGTCCACGCCGTTGATCTGCAGCGAGTCGTAGTCCTCGATCGCCAGGTACACCGTCGCGCCGTCGCGGCTGACGAGCAGGTCCCGGACGTTCGGCTCGATCAGGTCGTCGCGGAGCGTCGGCGCCCACGGCAGGAGCTCGTCCTTGGCGACGTCGATCGCCGCGAGCCCGTCCCGCCGCTCGACGGCGACCTTCGAGAAGGTGCCGGCGGCCCAGACGCGGGCACCGGCGCTTGCGACGGACGTGGTGCCCGACCCACACTCCAGGCGTGTTCCGTTGATGCCCGTCGAGAAGGTGTCGTCACGGCGACCGGTGGCGCGGTCGAGGGCGACCAGGCCGCACGGACGACCGGCCTCGGCGGACTGGCGCAGCTGGTCGTACGCCACGTAGAGTCGGCCGTCGGTGACCGCCAGGGCCATGGCCCCCGACGCCGCGGTGACGCTCGGCGCCCAGTCCGTGGCGTTGCCGGTGGCCGGGTCGACCTCGGCGACGAAGCTCCGGGCGGGGCGGTCGTCCTGCGCCCCGAGCTGCCGGAAGTCCCCGGCGACGTACAGCTTGCCGCCGTGCACGGCGATCGCCCTGATCTCGCCCGCCTCGTCGTCGCGCCGCAGGCGCAGGTCGCGGGGCGTCCCGGCACCCGTCGTGGTGACGACCTGCACGCGGCGTGCCGAGGCGAGGAGCACCGTCTGCCCGTCGACGGCCACGCCCCTGTCGGCGTCCTCCTGCGTGAGTCCCGACGGCGCCCACGGCCGCGGGGCGCCCGTCGCGGCGTCGACGAGGGCGAGGCCCGCGCGCGCCTGTCCGGCGACCGCCGTGAACGGCTGCAGGAACGTGCCGACGAGGACGATGCCGTCCCCCACGATCGCGAGCCGGCCGACCCCGCCGCCCGTGACCGCGGGCGCCCAGTCCGTCAGGCGGCCGTCGGCGTCGATCGCCGCCAGACCCGCTCGCGGCTGCCCGTCGACCGCCGTGAAGTCGCCGGCGACGTAGCGCGTGCCGTCGCGGCCGACGACGACGTCCCTCACGGACACCTCGCCCGAAGGACGCGCGAAGCGGGGCGTCAGCGTGCGGTCCGGGCGCCCGTCCGCGCCCAGATGCAGCCAGCGGGCGCCGACCGGCACACCCTCGACCGCCACCGCGCCGCTGCCCGTGTTGCCGTTGGCGAGCCCGAGCGCGTAGACGCCGCCGTCGCCGTCGGGCACGACGCGCTCGGCCGACGCGACGGCGTTCGCCGCGACCGCTTCGAGCTCCGGCACCGTGGGATCGGGGCGTCCGGTGCTGGACGAGAACGCGGCGATCCCCGGGGCGCGGTAGCCGATGCTCCCGAACTGGCCGCCCAGGTACGCGGCGGTGCCGTGCACGGCGGTCGCGGTCACGCCCATCGTCGAGCCGGCCATGACCGTCAGGCGCGAGCCGGGCAGGATCCCCGAGCTCGGCGTGGCCGTCGCGGGCGCCGCGGCCACGAGGGCCAGCGTCGCGGCGCCGAGCGTCGCCCCCGCCCACCGTCCGCGTGGCGGCCGCCCGTCCCGTCGCCGCCGTCTGCTGCCGAACATCGCACCACGCTCCTGGTCGTGGGCCGCGGGGTGCGGCCCGTCACGGCGGGGCACGCTAGTCCGCACCCTGCGACCAGCCGTGAACATCGTGCGAAGTCTGACGGTCGTTGTTCACGGCGAGTTGTCGTCGAGGGCCGACGTCGGCGCGCGTTGTGAAGACCTGGTGACGACGTACGCGCTCGTCGGGCGGAAGCGGTGCCGAGGCGGTCGCCGTCGGTCGGCGCTCTGGCCCGGAACGCCGCGAGCCGGCGGGCGTCCTGGTCGCCCACCGGCTCGTCCTACCTGCGGGCCGCGCACCCGAGGGTGCGCGGCGGTGCAGCGTGCTACCAGTCCACCGCGTTCACGCCGGCCTGCGCCTGGGTGCGCACGGCCGTCGGCAGCGGCGAGTAGCCGCGCGCGGCGAGCTGGCCCTGACCACCGTTGATCGCGTAGTCCAGGTAGTCCTTCGTGGCGCGCGCCTGGCCCTGCGTGATCGCCGGCTGCAGCGACCCGACGTTGGCCAGCGACGGACGCTCCCACGCGAGCGCGTACGTCAGCGCGCAGATGCCGTAGTCGTCCCCCGTGGCGACACCCGTGACCGCGCTCCAGCTGTCCGTCGTCGACGGCAGCGTGCCGTACGACACCGCCGCACAGTTGGCGCCCGTGTCGGTGGTGCCGGCGGTGTTGCTCCGCGCCGGGCCGCGCGAGGCGTTGTCGCTGATGCGCTGGGTGTACAGCCAGACCGTGCTGTCGGACGCGCCGGCCCAGTCGTAGGCGCGGCTGCGAGCGGACGCCAGGTCGGCGTAGCCGATGCCGCCGTCGGTCTGGGCGCTGAGGGCGTCCAGCAGGGCGCCGGCGCCGTTCGCCGCGCCGCGGACGACGGGATCCGTCGACTCGTTCGGCCAGGCGGTGTTCGACAGCCCGCTCCAGCCCCGGGACGGGTTGGCCGCCGCCAGGTACTGCTTGAACGCGAACGTCGTGCCGGAGGAGTCCAGGCGGACGACGCGCTGGACCGGCTTGGCGGCGCAGCCGCTGCCGGCGATCGACGGCAGGATCTCGCCCCACGTGTCGTACGCGACGTCGCCGGCGAAGGCGCCCTCGAGCCGCGCCTTGGTGATCGCGCGGGCCGTCGTGCTCTGCGCGAGCGTGCAGCCCGCCGGCAGCTTGACGGTCACCGCGACCGCCGACTGGGCGACCGGGATCGTCCGCAGCGTGGCGTCGTCGGTCGTGGCCGTGGACGGGCCGGCGTTGGCGGCGGCGAGCTGCCCGGCCGTCGGGGGCTCGTCGGCACCGGCGAAGGCGTAGTTCGTGTTGCGCACGCCGGCCTCGCCGGCGACGGTCGACGCGCCCATGGCCTTGCGGCCGTCGCCCGAGCCGCGCGGCTCGTAGCTGACGGAGAGCCCGCCGACCTGGAAGGCGGAGCAGCCCGTCGTCGTGTCGTAGCCGAAGCCCTGGGCCTCGGGGCCGCCCGGGTCGGGCGAGAGGAGCGTGGCGCCCCACGCCAGCTGCGCCTGGCGCTGGAAGGACGCGCCGACGCCCTTGATCGACGCTGCGTTCTCGCAGCGGGTGTCGTTGCTGGGGTCGAACGCCGCGTTGGCGCTGCCCGGGACCGCCGCGATCGCGACGGCCACGCCGGCCGCCGCGATCGCCCCGCGGATGGTGCTGTTGAACCGCATCGCTGTCTCCTGGTGACGCTGGAGGGACCGGCCGCCGGACGGCGGCCGCGCCGGGGGCCGTCGGGGCTCCCGGCGCGACCATCGTGCTCCGCGTCACGCGCTCGTCCGTGAACAATCCGTGACGATCGACGACAACATCGGCTGCGACGATCTCACTGAGGAACGGGCGCGCGGGCGGGCGTGATCAGGCGGTGAAGTCGCGGGCTCAGAGCGCCGCGCACTGCCCCGTCGCGGCGCCGGCGACGTTGCCGCCGCCGGTCGGCGCCGGCGTGTTGTCGGCGCACCCGAGCTCGCCCGTCACGAGGTTGCGCCGGACGACGAGCGCTCCCGCCACGCCGGAGACGCGCAGGTCGCCGCGCACGACGTTGCGCGCGATCGTTCCACCGGCCGAGCCGCCGCTGACCGTCAGCCCGTCGCCGAAGGCGTTGCCGAGCGCGGCGGTGTCGCCGCCGACGACCAGCCCGCCCCCCGTGCCCGCCAGGGTGGCGGGCCCGGCGACGACGGACGACGTGACGGTCGCGCCGTCGCGCGCCTCGACCACGCCCAGGGCGCCGCGCAGGGCGGAGCGTCGGATCTCGACGCGGTGCACCGCGTCGGCCGCCACGTCGCCGGCGACGACGCTGCGGTCGACGACCAGGCCCGCGGCGTCGGGCTCGGACGTGACGGCGCCGCGCACGAGGGCGCCGCGCAGGGTGCACGTGGCGTCGTACGGGACGATGACGTCGCCGGCGACGACGCCGGTCAGGACGCCGTCGCACAGCGTCGGCTCGGCGGGCTCGGCGGCGCCGGCGGCGCCCGCGGCGGCGAGGGACAGGACGCCCGCGGCCGCGACGGCGGCGAGGACGCGTGAGGACTTCGGCATGGGTGACTCCTGGGTCTGCTGGGGCGGGGCGGTCCCGCGGTCGGGGCGCCCGGGACGCCGGTCGGCGGCCGGCGCCCACCCCACCGGCTCGCCCCGGCCGAGTCGTCAAGATCCTGGGACCGCGGACGTCAGTACGAGCGCAACCTGCACGTCAACACCTGAACCAGACGCCCGGTCGGTTGCCGCGCTGTCGTCATGGATCCGCGGCGTGACCGCCGCGTGACCGTCCGGTGAACCGTCCCGCCGACGGCATCGACCGAACGTCCGCGGCGTTGTGACCAGGGGGTGAAACCGCTCGCGACGGCGTGAACACCCCATGACGCTGGGCTACCGTGCCCGCCGATGTCGCGCCCCCTCCCCGCGGCGCTCGTGGTCGCGGCCACGGTCGCCGCCCTCGCCGTGCCCGCCGCCGCCGACGCCCGCGTCGGCGCGGCCACGACGATCGCCGGCCCCGATCCCGCCATCGCCGACCTCGGCGGGGTCGCGATGGCGCCCGACGGCACCGGCGGCGTCGTCTTCCGCCGCTACGAGGCGGGCGTCCCCCACGTCTACGCCGCGCGCTACGACGGCGAGACGTGGGACGCGCCGCAGCGGGTGGACGTCGGCCAGCGCTTCACGTCGTCCTGGCCGCGGATCGGCGCGGCGAACGACGGCCGCCTCGTCGTCACCTGGGTGCAGCAGGGACCGCCGAACCAGGACTCGCTGTACTCCGCGGTCCTGCCGCGCGGCAGCTCGCGGTTCCTGCCGCCCACGCTCGTCGACTTCACGATCGGCGACGCGCGCGCCGCGTACCCGGCGCTCGCGATGGCGCCCGGCGGCGACGCGATCCTGGCGTACGAGAAGGTCACCGCCTTCACCCACCCGGTGCTCGGCGCCGGGTACGTGACGAGCCAGATCAAGCTCGCCCGCTTCGACGGCTCGCGCTGGAGCGGCCTGGGCGTGCCCGCCAACCGCGTCGCGACCACCCCGCTGCGCCAGCCGACCGCCGCCAGCGGGCCGAAGGTGGCGATCGCCGCCGACGGCGACGCCGTGGTCGCCTGGCAGGAGCCGGACGAGCAGCTGCAGGACCGCGTGTGGGCGCGCCGCGTCTTCGGCTCGCGCCTGGGGACCGTGCTGCCGGTCAGTCCGACGACGCTCGGGGGCGCGCCGCAGCGCGGGGCCGCCGACGCGCTGGCCGTCCGCATGACCGACGCCGGGCGCGCCGTGGTGGCGCTGCGCCAGCAGCCCGACCCGAGCGTCCGCGCGCTGCCGCCGCGCGTGCTCGTCGCGCAGCTCGACGAGCCCGAGAGCGGCAACGGCCGCAGCTTCGGCGAGGCGCAGCCCGTCGGCGACGGCGGCGGCGCCCCGGGCGCGCCCAGCGTCGGCCTGGGCGGCCGCTTCGGCCTGCTGACCGCCTGGGAGCAGACCGGGTCCCTGCGGATCGCGCAGGGCAGCCAGGCGTCGGCGCCCGCCCTGGCGGACCTGGGGCCTGCCCTGGCCACTCCCGCCCCGGTGGCCGCCCAGGGCGTCGACGCCCGCGGCGTCGTCGCGGCGGCCACGGGCGAGGGCGGCGGCCGCGTCGTCGTCCGCGAGCTCGACGCCGCGACGGTGACGAGCACGCAGGGCGTGTCCGGCCGCGCCGGCGGGCCGGTCACCGAGCTCGACCTCGCCGGCGCCGGCAACGGCAACGCCCTCGTCGCCTTCGGGCAGGGGCAGGCCGACGAGCGCCAGATCGCCGTCGCCCGCGTCGACGCGCCGCCCGTGCCGTTCGTCGTCGAGACGCCCGGCGACTGGACGAACGCCCGGCGGCCGCTCGTCGCCTGGATGCCGCCGGTCAACGACCCGCGGCCGCGCCACTACACCGTGCGGGTCGACGGACGGGTCGTCGCCCGCCGCGTCTTCGCGCGCACGTTCCGCGTGCCGACCGGCGCGCTGCGCGACGGCACCCACCGCGTGCAGATCGTCGCCACCAGCCGCACCGGCGGCGGCGACACCGCGTCGCCCGAGGCGACGTTCGGCACCGACCGGCGGCGCCCCGTCGCCACCGCGACGGTCGCGGGTCGGCGCGTCCGCGTGACCGTGAAGGACCCCGGCGGCAAGCGGGCGTCCGGCGTCGCGCCCGGCGGCACGACGGTCGACTGGGGCGACGACGAGACGACCGAGGGCCGCACCCGGCGGGCGAGCCACGCGTACGCCACCGGCGGACGCCGCTCGATCGTCGTCCGCACCCAGGACGCCGCCGGCAACGTCGCGAGCTTCCGCTTCCGCGTCCGGGTCGCCGGCCCGCGCCGCCCCGCCCCGAAGGACCGCTGACCGTGCGCGCCCCCGCCCTCCCCACCGCCCTCGGCGGCCTCGCCCTCGCGACCGCCACGACGGCCGCCGTCTTCGCCGCCACCGGGACGAGCTTCGGCGGCGCCGCCGACGTCCCCGTGCGCGACCCGGCGCCCGGCCGCGTCGTGCGGCTGGACCGCGACGCCAAGCTGCCCGCCGACGCCATCCCCACGGTCGCGAAGGCCCGCACCGCCGCCCGGATCGGCACGACGAGCGCCGACCGCGCGCGCCTGGGCTGCCCGTCGGGCGCCGCCGCGCTGGGCACGTGGTGCCTGGACCGCGACGTCCGCGGGACGGGCACCGTCGCCGCGGCGTCGCAGGCGTGCGTCCGCGCCGGCGGCTGGCTGCCCAGCGCGGCGCAGCTCCTCGGCGCTGCCCCGCGCGTGCGGCTCTCCGGGCGGCGCGACGACCGGCCGTCGACCGCGCTCGTCGACGCCGGCCAGGACCTGCGCGAGATCTCCTCGACGCCCTTCACCACGACGACGGGCAGCGCCGCCGCGGGCTCGAACGCCAACCCCGCGCCGGCGACGCTGCAGGTCGTCACGGTCTACGACAACCGCGACCGCGGCGGGTTCGCCGGCGGCAGCCCCGTCGGCGCGCCCGGCCGCTTCCGCTGCGCCTTCCACAAGCGCGCCGCCGGCCCGGCCGGGCGGCCGCGGCTGGTCGCCCCGACGCTGAGCGCCCGCCCGGGCCGCGCGATCGCCGCGCAGGTGCAGGTGCCCGCTGGCGGCCGGCTCGAGGCCGCCGCCACGGTGCGTGCCGGCGGCCGGACGCGCACCGTGGCGTGGGGCGCCGCGCGCGTCCGCCGCGCCGGTGCGGCGTCGGTCCTCCTGCGTCCCGTCCCCGGAGACGGGCGACGGCTGCGCGGCGGCCGCACCGCCCGCGTGACGGTCACCCTCACCCTGCGCCTGAGGGACGGGATCGCGGGCTCGACGCGCGTCCGCGCGCGGCTCCGCGTGCGCCCCTGACGACCCCCTCCTGGCCGAACGTCCGGTTCGTGAACGCGCATTGTGATCGTTCCGTGAACGTCACGCGAATTCGACGGCCGGATGTACACGACGGGCTATGGTGCGGCGCGCGTGTGATGCGCCCGTCCTGCCCCGACACGGACGGCCGCCCACTCCCCCGGCCCGACCTCCGGTGTTGACACCGGAGCGCGCCCCACGACGACCCCGCAGCGAGACCCCGTGAGCAATCCGCGCCTAGCCGCAAAACACCGCAAGCGCTCCCCCGCCCGCGAGGCGCTGACCATCGCGGCCGACGTCGGCCGCGGCGCCTGGAAGTGGCTGACGCGCGACAGGATGGCGCTGTTCCTCCTCGTGGCCGCCATCGCCACGGCGATCACGTTCTTCAGCCTGCTCGGCTCGCTGAAGCCGCAGGGCCACGGCCAGGAGGTCTCCTACAGCAACGTCCTGAGCCTGGCCCGCGCCGAGCGGGTGCGCACCGCGACGCTGCTCGACCGCGACCACCAGGTCGTCGCGCGCCTGGACAACGGCATGGAGGTCTACGCGGACTACCCGTCCTCGGACACCGCCACGAACGACCTGCTGCTGCGCCTGCACCGCTCGGGCGCCCAGGCCAGCATCGACCCGCAGGCCGGCAAGCCGGTGCGGTCGATCGTCGTCCAGTTCCTGCTGCCGATCCTGCTGCTCGTCACCCTCTTCGCGTTCTTCACCCGCCAGGGCCAGGACGCCAGCGGCGGCATCGCGTCCTTCTCCTCCTTCCGCGGGAAGGGCAAGCGCAAGAAGGGCGGCTCGTCCATCACGTTCGACTCCGTCGCCGGCGCCGGCGGCGCGCTCGCCGAGCTGCGCGAGATCGGCGACTTCCTCGACGACCCGTCCAAGTACCTGTCGCAGGGCGCCGCGGCCCCGAAGGGCGTCCTGCTCGTCGGCCCTCCGGGCACCGGCAAGACGCTGCTCGCCCGCGCCACCGCCGGCGAGGCCGACGCCGCGTTCTTCTCCGCGTCCGGCGCCGAGTTCGTCGAGTCGCTCGTCGGCGTCGGCGCCGCCCGCGTCCGCGACCTGTTCGCCAAGGCCCGGAAGGCGGCCCCGTCGATCATCTTCATCGACGAGATCGACGCCGCCGGCCGCAAGCGCGGCGCCGGAGTGGGTCAGGGCAACGACGAGCGCGAGCAGACGCTCAACCAGATGCTGGTCGAGATGGACGGCTTCGGCGGCGACGCCGGCGTCGTGGTGATGGCCGCGACGAACCGCCCCGACATCCTCGACCCGGCGCTGCTGCGCCCGGGCCGCTTCGACCGCCAGGTCGTCGTCGACCTGCCCGACGTGCACGGCCGCCTGGAGATCCTGTCCCTGCACGCCCGCGGCCGCCAGTTCGCCGAGGAGGTCGACCTGCTCGAGGTCGCCAAGCTGTGCCCCGGCTTCTCGGGCGCCGAGCTGGCCAACCTGGTCAACGAGGCCGCGCTGCTGACCGTCCGCGAGGGCCGCGAGGTCATCGACCAGAAGACGCTCGAGGAGGCCATCGACCGCGTCGTCGCCGGCCCCGCCAAGCGCCACGTCCTGACCGAGGACGAGCAGTGGACGATCGCCGTCCACGAGGCGTCCCACGCCGTGGTGACCCGCGCGATCGGCCAGACGGTGTCGGCGCAGAAGCTGTCGATCGTCGCCCGCGGCCGCCAGCTCGGCACCGCGGCGTCGATGATGACCGACAAGGACGCCGTGATGCACGGGCGCCGCGACCTGGAGCGCCAGATGGCGGCGATCATGGCCGGCACCGCGGGCGAGCTGATCGAGTTCGGCGAGGAGTCCACCGGCGTCAGCGACGACCTGCACGCCGCGACGAAGCTCGCCCGCTCGATGGTCACGTCGTTCGGCATGTCGCACCGTCTGGGCCACGTGACCGTCGGCGAGCCGGCGGGCGAGGTCTTCCTCGGCGCCGCGCTGCAGGACATGGGCTCGATCGGCCCCGAGACGCTCAACGTCATCGACGGCGAGGTCGCCCGCATCGTCCTCGAGGCCGAGGCGCGCGCCAAGGTCGTCCTGCAGGAGAACTGGCCCACGGTCCAGGAGGTCGCCCGCAGCCTCGTCGAGTTCGAGACGCTGTCCGGCCACGCGCTCGACGCGCTCCTCGGCGGGGTCAAGGAGCGCCCGATCGAGCAGATCGAGCTGCCGGCCGCCCGGGGCGGCACGCTGGCCGCGGGCGTCGACCGCGCGCACAACGAGGGCCACCAGCCGGCCTGATCCCCGGCGGCGGACGGGAGGAGCGGATGGCGCCCGGGCGCTCGGCGCTCCTCCCCCGCCTGGCGTGGCCGGCGCTGCTGCTGGCCGTCGGCGCGTTCGCCGTCGCCGACCTGGTCCGTCACCCCTTCCGCCCGCTCGCGCCCCGCGCCGACGCGGCGGAGCAGCGGACCGGCCTGCGGCTGGCGATCGCCGGCACCGAGGCGGACGACCCCGTCGCGCTGCTGGCCGGCGGCCTGGCCCGGCGGCTGGAGCGGGCGCCCGGCGCGAGCCGCCGCGGCCGCGTGCGCCTGGAGCGCCTGGGCGGCGCGACGACGAGCGCCGTCGAGTCCGTGCTGGGGTTCGGCGCCGGCAGCCGCCGCCGGCTGCTCGTCCTGACGCCGCAGACGCTCGTGCAGCTGCAGCGCGACCGCGAGGAGGCGATCGTGCCGGGCGTCGCCGCGCGGGCCGAGCGGGCGTGGGCGCGCCTGGCGTCGGCGCGGCCGGTGGCCCTCGTGGCCGGCGATCCGCTCGTGCTGGACGTGGCGCGCGCGTCGCCGCTGCGGACCGTGCCGCAGCTGGCGCGCGGGCTGCGCGCGGCCCCGCACGCCCGGCTGTTCGGGCTGGGCGACGACTCGTGGTCGCGGGCCGCGCTCGCGTCGCTGGTCCGCGACGCGCGGGTGGAGGGCACCGTGTCCTACCGGCCCTACGGCTCGGCGCGCGAGGCGGCCGAGGGGATCGTGGACCGCGAGGTGGCGGTGCTCGTCGGCACCCGCGGCGCGCCGCGCGACCCCCGGGCGAGGGGCCGGCTGCGGCGCCTGACGGGCGCCTGGCCGGGCGGCCGGCCGCCGGTGCGCTGGGTGGTGCTGCTGGCGCCCGGCGGCACGGGGGCGGCCGACGCGGCCGCGCTGCGCCGCCGGATCGGCACGGTCGTCGACTCCGGCGCCTGGCGCCGGACCGTGGCGCGCGAGGGGTTCCTGCCGGCCGACCGGGGCGTCGACCTGGGCGCGTTCCTGGCCGCCGAGCGGGCGCGGGCGGCGCGCCTGAGCGCGACGCTGAGCGCCGTCGACGTCGGCAGCATCGCCGCGCGGACGGCCGGGGGCCGGGCGGACGGTCCGGGGGCGGACGGCGCCGGCGCGGCGAACGCCGGCGCGAAGGGCGCCCGCGCGGCCGGCGTCGGGGGCCCGTAGTGCCGCTCCTGCTCGACGCGGAGCGCATCACGGCGCTCTACCGCCGCCACGCGCAGCGCCTGCTCGTCTTCTTCCAGCGCCGGGTGCAGGATCCCGAGCTGGCGGTCGATCTGGTCGCCGACACGTTCGAGACGGTCGTCGCGCGCCGCGCGCAGTTCCGCGGGGAGACCGAGGAGGAGCTGAGCGGCTGGCTCTGGCGGATCGCCCTGTCGGCGCTGGCGTCGGCCCAGGTGCGGGAGCAGCGCGCGAGCGACCACGCGCGCGACGGCATCCGGGTGCCGCGGGCGCTGACGGACGCCGAGCTGGACCGCGTCGAGGAGCTCGCCGGCACGCTGACGCTGCGCACCGCGGTGACGGAGGGCCTGGGCGACCTGCCCGAGGACACCCGCGCGGCGGTGCGGATGCACGTCGTCGAGGGCCTGAGCTACGCGACGATCGCCGAGCGCCTGGGGATCCGCCAGGACGCCGCCCGCGCCCGCGTGATGCGCGCCATGCGGCAGCTGCACCGCCGCGTCGGTCCGGCCTTCGACGCCTGGCGGGAGGACCGATGACGGGCTCTCGCCCGCCCCGCGGCGGCGCACCCGACGCTTCGCCCGCCGCGCCGTCCGCGCGCCTCCAGCGCCGTACCCCGTCGCCGCGCCCCGCGCGCCGCACCCCGACCCCGCCGACGGAGCCGCCCGTGCCCGCGCCGCCGACCCCGCCCCTCCCCGGCCTCGAGGCGCTCCCGCCGTACGACCCGGGGCTGCCGATGCTCGCCGAGATGGAGGCGCGAGTGCTCGCCGTCGCGACGGCGGCGATCGCGGCGGAGGGGACCGCGGCGGAGGGGACCGCGGCGGAGGAACGCCGGGCGAAGCGGGACGTCGCCCGCGCGGGGCGGGCGTGGCCGCGCGTGCTGCGGCGCGCCGTCGTGCTGGCCGCGATCGGCTGCACCGTCGGGGCGACGGCCACCGCGCTCACCCGCCGCGGCGGCGAGCGCCGCGCGGCGGACGTCGCGCCGCGGACGGTGCTGCAGGGGCGGGCCGGCGGGACCGCGTGGACGCTGCGGGTCGGTCGCCGCGGCGGCCGGATCTGCCCGGTGCTGTCGCTCTCGGGCGGCGCCGCGGCCGGCGCCGCGCTGACGACGGACTGCCGGGCGGCGCCGCCCCGCGGCGGGGTCGTGCCGGCGTCGGCCGCCGTGCCCGGAGGGCTGCTGGTCGCCGGGGTCGCCGGCCGTCGGGTGCGCCGGGTGGTCGTGACGGTCGGCGGCCGCCGCCGCGCGGCGACCACGGCGCCGGTCCCGGGCGCCGACGGGCTGCGCGCGTTCGCCGTGGCGGTGCGGGGGCGCGTGGCCGCGCCGGTCGTGCGGCCACGGGACGCGCACGGTCGGCGCACGGGCGCGCCCGCCCGGGACTGCGCCGTCGTGCCGGCGGCGGACGGGTGCTGACGCCCTCGGGGGCGCGCGACGTCGCGCCGGGTCGTCATCATGGTGTGAACGACCGTCACGCGAGCGCGTCCCGATGCTCGACGACGGCGACGCCGGACGTCCCCGAGTCCCCCGAGGTAGCAGTGGCCCCGAAGAAGACCGTCGCGAGCACCGAGACCGCCCCCGCGGGCGACGACGTCGTCGGGAGCGTCATCGAGACGGTGAAGGCGCGGCTGGAGGAGCTGCGGCCGTACCTGGAGGAGGCCGAGCGCCTGCAGGCCATCCTCGCCGCGAGCGAGGGGCGCACCGCCACGAAGCCCGCCGAGCCGCGCCAGCGCCAGGGGTCGAACAAGCGGACGATCATGGCCGTCATCGCGCAGCGGCCGGGGGTGACCGCCGCCGAGATCGCGCGCGAGACGGGCATGAAGCGCACCGTCGTCGCCTCGACGGTCAGCCGGCTGAAGCGCACGGGCGAGCTCGAGCCGGAGGGCAAGGGCGTCCGCCTGCCCGGCTCCGGCACCGCCGCCTGAGCCGCGGCGCCGGCGCGCGCCGGCCGGCCGCGCGACGGGGTCGCGCGTCACCGCGGCTCCCCCGCCCCGCTCGCCCGCACCGCCACCGCCCCGTCCGGCAGGGCGGCCAGGCCGACGCTGCCGTCGCGGTCGGTCCGCCGCAGCGCGACGCCCGCGGCGCGCACCGCCGCGACCGTCGGCGGCGCCGGGTGGCCGTAGGAGTTGCCGCGCCCCACCTGCGCCACCGCCACGCGCGGGCGCAGCGCCTGCAGCAGCCGCGGCACGTCCGGGTCCTCGCTGCCGTGGTGCGGCAGGACGAGCACGTCGACCGGGCCGCCGGCGGCCTGCCGCAGCGGCGCGCCCTCGCGGTCGCTCGGCACCAGCACGCGCAGCCCGGCCACCTGGGCGCGCACCACCACCGCCCGGTCGT
Organism: Patulibacter sp. SYSU D01012; assembly: GCF_017916475.1. Taxonomy (GTDB): domain Bacteria; phylum Actinomycetota; class Thermoleophilia; order Solirubrobacterales; family Solirubrobacteraceae; genus Patulibacter. The sequence continues at coordinate 1,670,299 of NZ_JAFMTB010000001.1, read as the reverse complement.
TGGGGTCCTCCCCCGCCGGCGGGGCCCCGGGACGCGGCGGCGGCCAGCGCAGCTCGGCGACCAGCCGCCCGGCGCCGATCCGCAGGCCGCTGCGCGCCGCGACCACCTGCCCCCCGCGCGCGGCGACCAGGTCGGCGGCCACCGCGGCGGCGGGATCGGGATGGCCGCTGCGCCCATCGACGAGCAGCCGCGGCCGCAGGCGTTGGACGACGGCGGGGGCGCCGCCGGTGTGGTCGGCCGCGGCGTGGGACAGGACGAGCGCGTCCAGCCGCGTGACCCCCTGCGCCGCCAGGCGGTCGACGACGCGCCCGTCCGCCGGCCCGGCGTCCACCAGGACCGCCGCGTCGCCGTCGCGCAGCAGCGTCGCGCTGCCCTGCCCGACGTCGAGCACCACGACCCCGTCGCGCACCAGGGGCGCCGCGCCCGCCGCGCCCAGGCGGGGGCGCAGCCCGCCGAGCAGCAGCCCGCCGGCGAGCGCCGCCGCCAGCGCCGGCCCCGCCCCGCGCACCGCCACCACGCGCAGCGCTGCGCGCCCCGCCGGATGGCCGGCCAGGCGGCGGCGCAGGCGCTCGCTCGCGCGCACCAGGGCCGCCGGCCGGTGGACGGCGAGCAGCGCGGCGGCGACCGCCGCCAGCGGCAGCGCGGCGGTCAGCGCCCCGGGTCGCAGCACCGCCCAGCCCGGCGTCGCCGCCCACGCCGCCACGCCGGCGATCCAGTCCAGCAGCGGCGTCGTCGCCGTCACCATCAGGCCGGTCAGCGGCGCGCCCTCGGGGCCCAGCGCGGCTGCGACCATCCCCAGCCACGTCACGGGGGCGACGACCGGCTCGACCACGACGTTCGCGACGAGGCTCGTCACCGACACGTCGCCCACCGACGCCGCGAGCACCGGCGCCGTCGCCAGCCCCGCCCCCAGCGGGACGGCGAGCGCGACGCCCGCCCACCCGGGCAGGCCGGCGCGCCGCGCCGCGGCGGCGAGCGGGTCGGCGAGCAGCAGCAGGCCCGCCACCGCGGCGAAGCTCAGCTGCCACCCGAGCTGCCCGGGCGACCACGGATCGACGAGCACCGTCGCCCCCGCCGCGACGATGAGCGCCCACCAGCGGTCGGCGGCGCGGCCGAGCAGCAGCGCCAAGAGCGTCAGCACGCCCGCCACGCCGGCGCGGCGGATCGACGGCCCCGCCCCCGCCAGCGGCACGTAGGCGGCGACGGCCGCGAGCGCCAGCAGCAGCCGGGGCCGCCGCCCGACGCCGGCCACCGCGCCCAGCCCGATCACGAGCGCGGCCACGAACGCGACGTTCTGGCCGCTGGCCGCCACCAGGTGCGACAGGCCGCTGCGGCGGTACGTCTCCTCCTGCTCCGGCGTGAACCCCTCGTCCTGCCCTAGGACCATGCCGCGCAACAGCGCGGTGCGGCCCGCGCCGTCGTGCCTGAACGCCAGGGACCCCTCCGCCCGTTCGCGCAGGCGATCGAACGCACCCCGCCACCCGCCGCGCCGGCCGGCGACGCCGACGACCGTCGCGTCCAGCGTCAGCGCGATCCCGCGGCTGCGCGCCCCGAGCGCCCGCTCGGACACCGGCCGCAGCCGGCCCCGCACGCGCACCAGCCGGCCCGTGCGCAGCGCCCCGGGGTCGCGGGCGACGGGCGTTCGCAGCTCGACCGTGGCGTCGCGCAGCCGGGCGGTGGTCCGCCAGCGGCCGTCGAGCGCCTGCGTCGCGGCCTCGAGCACCTCGACGCGCTCGTCCGGCCCGACGGCCGCGCCGCCCGCGAGCGGCGCGCGGGCCTGCGCCGCCTCGTGCGCCGTCCGGGCCGCGCCGCCGACGCCCGCCAGCAGCGCCACGACGACGGCCGCGGCGGCCCAGCCGGAGCGTGGCTGGGTCGCCCACGCGAGGGCCGAGACGACGGGCAGCGCGAGCGGCCAGCGGCCGCCCACGATCAGCGCGGCGACGGCCCAGGCCAGCAGGTGGTGCTGGGGCCAGCGAGCGGTCATCCGCCCTCGAGCTGCGTGCGCAGCGACTCGATCGTCTTCGGGCCGATCCCCGGCACCTCGTCCAGGTCGTCGACGCTCGAGATGCCGCCCTGCTCCTCGCGCAGCTTCAGGATCTTCTCCGCGGTCGCGGGGCCCACGCCCTCGAGCTCCTGCAGCTGCTCGAGGGACGCGCTGTTCAGGTCGACCGGCGCCTCCGCGGCCGCGCCGCCCGCCGCCCCCCGCCCCGTTCCCGCCGCGGCCGCCGGCGCCGGCGCGCGCTCGGGGACGCGCACCTGCTGCCCGTCGCGCACGAGCGCCGCCAGGTTCAGGCCCTGCCGGTCGGCGCCGCGGTCCATCCCGCCGGCCTTCCGCACCGCCTCGAAGATCCGCGCGCCCTCGCGCAGCGCGTAGACGCCCGGGCGCCGCACTGCCCCGGTCACGTGCACGGTGACCTTGCCGCCCGGCGCGGCCGAGACCGTCGCCCCGCCGGCGCCGCCCGCGCCGTCCGCGGCCCCCGACCCGCCGGCCCCGCCGCCCTCGCCGAAGCCGCCGAAGCCGCCGCTCGGTCCCGCGCCTGCCCCGCCCGCCGACGCCGCGCCGCCGCCCGCCGTCGCGGCCGCGGGCCCCGTCCCGCCGCCGGCGGACACGGCCACGCGCGCCGCCAGGGCGCCGAGCGCCGCGGCGGCCAGGACGCCGAGGGCGAGCCGCACCCAGGGATGGTCGAGCACCCCGGCGACGCTACGGCGGCGCGCGTTGCACGGGACCCCGAAGATGTGCCGGTCCTGCGGCGAATCCGTGCCGCCCGGCTACCCTTGGGGGATGCCGCCTCTCCGCTCACGGACGGTCACCCACGGGCGCAACATGGCCGGCGCCCGGTCGCTCATGCGCGCCTCGGGCGTCGACGCCGCCGACATCGGGCGCAAGCCGATCGTCGCGGTCGCGAACTCGTACACCCAGTTCGTCCCCGGCCACACGCACCTGGCGCCCGTCGGCACGATCGTCTGCGACGCGGTGAAGGCCGCGGGCGGCATCGCGCGCGAGTTCAACACGATCGCCGTCGACGACGGCATCGCGATGGGCCACGGCGGCATGCTCTACTCGCTGCCCTCGCGCGACCTGATCGCCGACTCCGTCGAGTACATGGTGCAGGCGCACTGCGCGGATGCGCTGATCTGCATCAGCAACTGCGACAAGATCACGCCGGGCATGCTGAACGCCGCGCTGCGGCTCAACATCCCGACCGTGTTCGTCTCCGGCGGCCCGATGGAGGGCGGCACCGCGACCCTGGTCGACGGCACCGTCCGCAAGCGCCTGAACCTCGTCACCGCGATCGCCGAGGCCGTCGCCGACGAGGTCTCGGACGAGGACATCGCCATCATCGAGGAGCACGCGTGCCCCACGTGCGGGTCGTGCTCGGGGATGTTCACCGCCAACTCGATGAACTGCCTGACCGAGGCCCTCGGCCTGTCGCTGCCGGGCAACGGCTCCACGCTGGCCACGCACACCGCCCGCAAGGCGCTGTACGAGGACGCCGGGCGCACCGTCGTCGAGCTCTGCTCCCGCTACTACGACGGCGACGACGACTCCGTGCTGCCGCGCAACGTCGCGACGCGCGAGGCGTTCGAGAACGCGATGGCGCTCGACATCGCCATGGGCGGGTCGACGAACACCGTGCTGCACCTGCTCGCCGCCGCGCAGGAGGCCGAGCTGGACTTCACGATGCAGGACATCGACGAGCTGTCCAAACGCGTCCCGTGCCTGTGCAAGGTCGCGCCGAACGGCACGTACCTGATGGAGGACGTGCACCGTGCGGGCGGCATCCCGGCGATCCTCGGCGAGCTGCACCGCGGCGGCCTGCTGCACGACGACGTCCACGCCGTCCACGCGCCGAACCTGACGCAGTGGCTGGCGGAGTGGGACGTCCGCGGCCCCAAGCCGTCCGAGCGCGCGCTGGACCTGTTCCACGCCGCCCCCGGCTGCAAGCGCTCCGCGCAGGCGTTCTCGCAGTCCGAGCGCTGGGAGTCGCTGGACACGGACGCCGCCGACGGCTGCATCCACGACATCGAGCACGCCTACTCGCTCGACGGCGGCCTGGCCATCCTCTACGGCAACCTCGCCGTGCGCGGCTGCGTCGTCAAGACCGCCGGCGTCGACGAGTCGATCCTGACCTTCACCGGCCCCGCGGTCGTCGTCGAGTCGCAGGAGGAGGCCGTCGACGTCATCCTCGGCGGCGGCGTGAAGGAGGGCGACGTCGTCGTCATCCGCTACGAGGGCCCCCGCGGCGGTCCGGGCATGCAGGAGATGCTCTACCCGACCTCGTACCTGAAGGGCCGCGGGCTGGGCGCCGCGTGCGCGCTGATCACCGACGGCCGCTTCTCGGGCGGCACGTCCGGCCTGTCGATCGGCCACGTCTCGCCCGAGGCCGCGTCCGGCGGCGCGATCGCGCTGGTGGAGAACGGCGACACGATCGCCATCGACATCCCGAACCGCCGCATCGAGCTGCAGGTCGACAACGCCGAGCTGGCCCACCGCCGCGAGCGCCTGGAGTCCGCCGGCGGCTACGTCCCGGCGGCCCGCGACCGCGTCGTCTCCCCCGCCCTGCGCGCCTACGCCGCGATGGCGACGTCGGCCGACACCGGCGCGATGCGCGACGTCAACGCCGTGGAGCGCGCCGTGGCCGCGGCCGCCGAGGCGCGCAACAACGCGGGGATCGCGGGGGACTGAGCGGGGCGCGGGCGGGCCGGGCCGTGATGTCCGGACCGTAGCGGGCCGCCGGCCGGCGTGTTCCGGATCACCCGGCCTCTACGCCCGCGATCCGGAACACGAGCCGCCGCGGATCCGGCGCATACGCCGCCCACGACCGGGCAGGATGAGGGCATGGTCCCCCGCCTGCCCGCCCTCCTCGCCACCGCCGCCGTCGGCGCGGCCGCCGCGCTGACCGGCGGCGCGCCACCGGCCTCCGCCGCCGCCAACCCGTACACCGCCGCGCAGGTCTGCGGCGCCGGCTACAAGGTCTACGTCCGCCGCCCGGTCAACTTCGGCACGAAGGTCTACGGCAGCCTCGTCCTGCTGCACAACGCCGGCGCCGGCAAGTACTGCGCCGTCACGCGGAAGACGACCTTCGTCGGCACGCCGATCTGGACCGACGTGTCGCTGCGCAACGAGCGCCGCAAGCCGCAGTACGTCTCGGACGGGAAGTTCTACAGCTACTACGCCGGCCCGGTGTACCTGCCCGGCAAGCTCGGGTCCTGCGTCCACGTGATGTCGTCGATGCAGATCCCCGCGAAGGGGACGACGCTCGTCGCGGGGTCGCAGGAGCACTTCGGCTGCTGAGCCGGCGGGGCGGCGCGAGCCGCCCCGACCCCCCTACCGCACGACGACGTTGACGAGCTTCCCCGGGACGACGATCGTCTTCACGATCGTCTTGCCCTCGAGGAACGGCTGCACCTTCTCGCGGCCCAGGGCCAGCGCCTGCAGCTCGTCCTTCGACGCCGACGTCGGCGCCATCACGCGGTCGCGGACCTTGCCCTGCACCTGGACGACGAGCTCGAACTCGTCGCGCTCCAGGAAGCGCTGCTCGGCGGTCGGCCACGGCTGCTCCCACACGCGGGCGCCGGTCAGCAGCTCGTAGCCGCCGGACGCCAGGTGCGGCGCGAACGGCTGCAGCAGCGAGAGCGCCGTCGCGGCGGCGAAGCGGATCGCCGGCCACGCGTGGTCGGACGGATCGCCGCCCTCCACGACCGCGTTGCGGCGGGACGAGATCGCGTTCGTCAGCTCCATCACCGCGGCGATGGCGGTGTTGAACGCGAAGCGGCCGTCCAGGTCCTGCGTGACCTTGTCGATCGCCCAGTGCGCCTTGCGGATCAGCTCCAGGTCGTCGCCCTGCGGGTCGAAGTCGATCCCCGCCCCCACCGCGACGTCGGCGGTGCCGTGCGTGGCGGCCTCGGCCGACAGGCGCCACAGGCGCGCGAGGAAGCGGTGCACGCCCTCGACGCCCTCGTCCGTCCAGTCGGCGTCCTGGTCCGGCGGGCCGACGAAGCACACGTACGTGCGCGCGGTGTCGACGCCGAACTTGTCGATGATCGTGCGCGGCGCGACGACGTTGCCCTTGGACTTGGACATCTTCGCCCCGTCCTTGGTGATCATCCCCTGCGTGAAGAGCGCCCGGAAGGGCTCGTTGACGTCCAGCACGCCCAGGTCCGTCAGCGCCTTGCAGAAGAAGCGCGCGTAGAGCAGGTGCAGGATCGCGTGCTCGACGCCGCCGATGTACTGGTCGACCGGCATCCAGCGGTTCGTCACCGCCGGCGCGAACGCCGCGGCGTCGTTCAGCGCGTCGGTGTAGCGCAGGAAGTACCAAGAGGAGTCGACGAAGGTGTCGAGCGTGTCCGTCTCGCGCTTCGCCGGGCCGCCGCACGTCGGGCAGGTGGTGTTGACCCAGTCCTCGGCCGCGGCGAGCGGCGAGCGGCCCTTCGGCTTGTAGTCCTCCACGTCGGGCAGGACGACCGGCAGCTGGTCCTCGGGGACGGGCACGACGCCGTGCTCGGGGCAGTGGACGACCGGGATCGGGCAGCCCCAGTAGCGCTGGCGCGAGACCAGCCAGTCGCGCAGGCGGAAGTTGATCGCCTCGCTGCCCTTGCCCTGCTCCTCGAGCCAGCCGTTCATCGCCGCGAGCGCCTCGCGGTTGTGGCGCCCGTCGAAGTCGGGGTGCGAGCCGACGACCGGGCCGTCGCCGACGTACGGCAGCGCCTGCTCGGACAGCTCCCACGCCTCGTCGTCGCCGTCGAAGTCCTCGGGCCGCGGCTCGTTCGCGCCGCGGATGACGCGCTTGACCGGCAGGCCGTACGCCTGCGCGAAGTCGTAGTCGCGCTGGTCGTGGCCGGGGACGGCCATGATCGCGCCGGTGCCGTAGTCCGTCAGGACGTAGTCGGCGACGTACATCGGCAGCTGCTCGCCGTTGACCGGGTTGGTGACCGTGCGGCCCAGCGGCACGCCGGTCTTCGGCCGGTCGGCCGCGCCGCGCTCGCCGCGCTCGGCGGTCAGCGCCTTCTGCACGTACGCGCGGACCTCGTCCTCGTGCTCCGTGCCGGCGACGAGCTTCTCGACGTCGGGGTGCTCGGGCGCCATGACGAAGAACGTCGCGCCGAAGAGCGTGTCGGGGCGGGTGGTGAAGACCTCGTAGTCCGTGCCGAGCTCGTCGCAGCGGAAGGAGACGCGCGCGCCGGCCGAGCGGCCGATCCAGTTGCGCTGCATCGTCTTGACGTGCTCGGGCCAGTCGATCGTGTCGAGGTCGTCGAGCAGCCGCTGCGCGTAGTCCGTGATGCGCAGGAACCACTGCTCGAGCTGGCGGATCTCGACGAGGGCGCCGGAGCGCTCCCCGCGGCCGTCGATGACCTGCTCGTTGGCCAGGACGGTCTCCTCGACCGGATCCCAGTTGACGGCGGCGGAGCGCCGCTCGACCAGGCCGCCCTTCAGCAGCTGCAGGAACAGCCACTGCGTCCAGCGGTAGTACTCGGGCCGGTGCGTGGCGATCTCGCGCGACCAGTCGATCGAGACGCCCCAGTCGCGGAACTGCCGCTGGAACGACGCGATGGACTGCTCCGTCGCCTCGCGCGGGTGCTGCCCGGTCTTGATCGCGTTGTTCTCCGCCGGCAGCCCGAACGCGTCGTAGCCCAGCGGGTGCAGCACCGTCTTGCCCTGGCGCCGCTTGAAGTGCGCCACGGCGTCGCCGATGGAGTAGTTCTTCAGGTGCCCGACGTGCGGCTCGCCCGACGGGTACGGCAGCATCTCGAGCACGTAGACCGGATCGACGGACGGGTCGTCGAGGACCGCGTTGTCGACCTCCCAGGTCTTCTCCTCCGCCCACACCTGCTGCCAGCGGGGCTCGATCTCCTGGGGGTCGTAACGGTGCTCCATCGCGACCCTCCAGTCTACGCGCCGACCGGACGCCGCCGAGGCCCGCTCTCCCCCGTCCCCGCCTGCCGATCCGCCCGCCGCCCCGAGCCGGCCGACGCGCCCCGCATCGATCGTGCTACTTTGTTCCTCGCTCTGGGGCTATAGCTCAGCTGGAAGAGCGCCTGCATGGCATGCAGGAGGTCGACGGTTCGAGCCCGTCTAGCTCCACCTCAGAGGTGCCTTGGAACCCCCGTAATCCACGGGGGTTCCGCCGTTGAATGGGACCATCTGCTCATCCCTCAGGTGAGGCCGGGCTGTGCGTAACACTTCGAGCCGGCCCCGTGACGCATCATCGAACATAGCCGCAGACAGGTGCGCGATGCTCCCGCGCCACAACCCCCTGCGGCGGGTCGATGACGCCGCCGGACTTGCTGACCCGGCGGCCGCCCGGCCCCGGACTCGGCAGAACGGGCTGCGAACGCAGTCTCGTTCGTCGAGGTGTGCCGGGTGCGCAGGCGACCTAAGTTTTGCACTCGTCGCGGGGGCCCGTGCGACCGGTGCCCCGCGAAGCATGCATGTACGCACATTCGGCCCCGGCCGTGAACAGACCGCGGCCGCGGTGCAGTTGGCGTTGTCGCCCCACAGCGGCTCGTCGGACTTGCCCCAGGCGACGGCCAGGCCCTCGAACGGGGTAGGAGACCGAATCAGCGGGTCGGACCAGGTTGGATCGCTCCTAGACGTAACCGAGAAGCTCGCGGTGCCCGTGCTGGCGGTGTCGAGTCTGCCGGTGGCTCGCTTTTCTGATTCGCTCCTCAGCCCCCGTCGGCGCGAAACCGGTGCCGTCAGGTACGAGAGGCATGATGCGGAGGTCGCATGACGTCGGTCGTCTCGTTCATCAGCCCCCACCTCGGGGACAGCGCCACGCCGGTGAGCATGTTCCCGGTGCTCTGCCGCGGCGGCATGATCCCGGCCAGCCTGGGCGTGTCCGGCGACCAGGCATTCGCCGTCGGTGAGGACGTCCTCAGCGCGCCGATCGACGTACCACCTGGCGAATGGCTGATCTGGACGGCAGCGGACCACGTCATGTGGGTCGGCGGCCGCGTCGATGCGTTGCCGGGACCCGTCCGACGCCGACTCGAAGGATGTGACACCTACGCGATCGTCGATCTCATCAATGCCCTCGCCGACGTCGGCGTGTGGCTCCGCGAAGCAGCGTTGTTGATCGGCGGTTCATGGGGCCCGTCTCGCCGTGCCGACGCAGCCGTTCGCGAAATCGCGAAAGGCATCGTTTCCGCTCTGAGCGGGGTCTTTGTCGACCGCCACGGACGATCGGCGCGGTTGGACGTAACTGTGGGCGCAGTCTGCTGGACGGACCGTCCGGCGCTGACGGTTGAATGGCTACTCACAACCGTCGATCTGACAGCCCCGTGACGAATCAGCTCTTCAACTCCACCGGATCAGAGTCGAACAACTCCCGCGCTGCCGCGTTCGAAGACCAAGTGGCGGGCTGGATGAGGTCGCTTGGGTGGGACCCGCTGTGCCGGAACGTCGACATGTACGCCCGCACGAACGAGCAGAGCAAAGGCGTTGACCTGCTCGCCGCGTTCGATGACCCTCAGCTCGGCCACCGACAAGGCCTCATCGCCGAGGCGAAGATACGCCATCCCCTTCAGGGCAGCAAGGTACGGACGGAGGTGGCGATCCTCGCGCAGAAGGTTGCCCAACTGGCGTCGCAGGTTCCGAGGCTCGATGTCGGTGAGGACGTACACGTCACGCAACTGGGCCTCATCGTGTACGACGCCCATCCGTTCGATCCGGAGAAGCTCGCGACGGCGCTGAGCGTGATGCAACCGAAAGGCATGACGCGCGCTGAATGGCCGAAGACAGTTCTCGTCGTCGGACCCGACACGCTGATCGGGCTCGCCGACGCGTTCTCCAAGGCAGAACCGAAGCGATTCTTCTGGCCTCCGTACGACCGCACCCCCGGAAAGTGGGCGCACGCCGCTCCCCCGTGGCAGGTCACAGCCGGTGTGCTCGCGTGGCGGACCCACGACCGGAAGAGGGTCTTGTGGCTGCGGGACCCGCTACCGCATGACGACGATCTTCCATCCGTCTGCGCGATCGCGCACGATTGGCAAATCAACTTCGATCGCATCATCTGCTCTTCGTTGTCCCGTGATCGCTGGGCGACGCAGCGCACCCGGTGGGAGTCCGAAGCGAAAAAGGCGAAGCGGCGCCAGGTCGGCAACGTGCCGAATCAGGTGGAACCGCGCGAGCTGAGCTGGGACTCGCTGACGCCTTTTGTTGACCGATGGGGCAAGGAGGCCACATGAAGCAGGGCAGCTACCCGACGGCCGGCGCAATCGCCCAAACCGTCCGGCACGAGAGCACTTCTCTGAACGGCGTTCGCGAGTTTTTCGCGTCCGCCGGAATCGTCGCGTACGCCACGGAGCGGTCGGGCATGGCGAACATCGCCGCTCGCACGACCTTGGCTCCAACGACGGCCCGTCGAATCAGCACGTTCCTCGACATGGTCACGCCGGCCGTCGGCGGCCTCGTGATGCAACCTGCCGGGGTACAGGCACTCCAGCTTGAGATCGGGCCGATGACTGCCTGCGGACGACTCCGGGAAGCCGCGGACGCCAAGAACCAAAGTCCGGTTGGCCGACAACGCGTGGTGCTGGAGTGCCTCGACGTCAGCAGCGACGAGCGCTGGGAGTGGATGGGCATTCTGTCGTACGACCATTCGTTCCGCCTGAAAAGCGGACAGTTCACGACAAGCCGCCCGCGCGTAACCTTCCACGTCCGATCGGGGCCGCACCCGACCCAAGCGCAGATCCTCGTCGAGATTCGCCACGCCGATGACCACGACGTCGTCACCGGTTGGATGGGCGCGCTCCTTCCCGCCTCGGAGCGATGGAGCTTCCTGCCATTCGCGCTCTTGAACGACCGCCACGAGGAAATCCGGGCCGTCGTGGCGGCGCTCGGCGGCACCAACGCACGCGTCGCCAACCCCCAGTTGCAGCGCCGCGGCACCCGTACGTCCGCCGGCGAGATCACTGAGTTCACGCGCAACATGCAAGACGCTCGGTATACGACGCTTATGCAGGGCCTCGAATCGCTCCTCGACCGCGCCGACGCGGTCGACGACGCGATCCTCGGCGCTTTCGACCTCTACGCTTGGAGCGGCAGCACCAAGAGTCCCGTCGCGGCGCGGCTCCGCCTCAAGCAGCTCAACCGTGATCCCCTTACCGTCACCTGGGGCGCGGCACGCGAGCAGCGGACCGCATCCGGTCTCCCACTGGCGAGCGGCGTGCAGCTTGATGCGGACGGGTGGGAAGCGATGACCCCCGTGGGTTGGGACGAAGACCGTAAGATGCAGCACCTTCGCGGTGTCTGGCATCAGATTCTCTCCAGCGTCGCAACGGCCACTGCGAGGCAGGCTGCTTAGGCCGTCCCCGAACGTGCCGCCACGCGGCAGCTGGTCGCGATTGCTGTGCCTAGGAACCAGGCCGCCCTTGCATCGCCGAGCCGCCTGAAGGCCAGATCAGGCGCTACTCGCGGCACCTTTGATTGTTGGGTCAGCCCCCGTCTCAACAGCAGAATTCCGGCGAGCCGGAAACAGCTGACGGGTCCAGTACCACCGGAGAGGTTCGGCGCAGACCTCTGACCCGCCTCGCTGGGACCCCAGCGCCATGAGCGTTGTGGGGGCTGCCTCGAAAGGACTCAGCTTTCACGTCACTGTCCGGCTGCCATACGTCGAACGATTCGAGACAGTCGCCGAAACGCGTCGTTGAGTTCGACAAGTTCCTCGTACGCTTGCGTGCCCTCGCGTTCAATCGTCGACTCCAGCGCCTGAGTCGCCTTGACCTCAGGTTGGACCGCGCTGGGGTCGGTCGGGAGCGCCACCAGAATGACCACCGCAGCTGTGACGCACGCCCCACCGATCGCGCCGGCGGCTCCTAGCCGCCTCTTGAGCTTCGGCCGAGTGGACCAGGAAACCCAAAAACCCACGCCGATGAGGACGGTGACCACCGCGCTCAACACGATGAGCGCAATCGTTCTTCTGCCCTCTGCGCCAGAGAACCACTTGGGGAAGACGTCGAACAGCGATGCGATCACCGTTGGCCCCAGAAACGCGGCAGCGACTACGCCACTCCAGGCCTGCAGTCGCTCGCGCCGATCCGTCTCGGCACCTCGCGCTTGAGCCTCGCGCGCCAGACGGTCTTGATCGATGACTGACCGCACGTCCCGGCGGAGCCCGTCGAGCATCTGCAAGCTCGTCTCGAGCATCCGGGCGACACCCGCTGCGTCGGCCTTCCCGCGTTCAGAGGTGGGCTCGAACCAAGCAAGCCGGGTATCGACGCCGGGACGCGCGAACAGTCGAAGCTGCAAGGTCAGGGTGTCGATGCGGAACGCGAGACTACGGAGGACCATTGGGTCGAGTTCCACAGAGGGCTCACCCCAGCGCGCGAGATCCCAGTTCGACAGGTGCCGACTCAGTGTCAGGCTTGCCTCGGCAAAGGACGTAGCGAGTCCATGGATCCAGCACGTGGCGATGTCGTCAGCCGTGGTGCTACGTTGGCTCCAAGCTCTTTCGCTGGCGACGATGAGTTCATCGATGGTAACGGCGGAGCCGCTGGTTCCACCCCCCGCTTCCAACGCCGGGCGCCGGAATGTCATGAGCCATCCTGGGCCGCGCAGAATGTTCACGTTGGAAATTCCGAGAGCGGGCGAACCGAACTGTGGGATCGGACGCGAGACCTCGAATTTGCCCCAGCTCAGCAGCATCAGGTAAGGGTGCGAGATCGGCCGCTCTGCGGGGTTAAACAGGCTCGCAACCATTGCAGGTTCGAAGCCCGGCAGGAACTTCAGACGCTGGCCGGTATCGACCGGGTCATTCAGGCTCGTGACATCTACCCAGACAATCGAACCGCACTTCAGGGCTTCGACCGCCTCCGCTCGGTCTGCCGCGACGGGGTGCGCCGCTGCCTCGAAACGCCAGATTGAGAAAGTCGGCTCGGACATCACTGGTAACGCACAACAGGATCGTCGTTGCGCATCGAGACCTCTTTCGGGCTTTGTATTGCGACACCTGCTGAAGGAGGCCGTCGTAACAGACTCTTCAGTCGGTCTCGCGTGGGCTGGATTGGTCCTTTGCACTTCCGCCGAGGGACGGCATACCACTGCCGATGATCTAGTTACCGCAACCCGGGGGCGATCGGGGTCCATCATGGCTCCGGGGCGCGTCGCTACGGCCAGCGTGCTCTGCGCCGTAGGCGACAGGGCCATCGCCGGCGGTCGATCCCGTGGCCGAGCGGCTCCCAGTCAGCGCGTTACTGCTCGGCCCGTGTCTTGGATTCGGCGTGCCGTGAAGTGCCTTCTTCCAGCTTCGGCCAAGTCGTTGGCGCAGAGACAGGGCGAAGCCTGAACGGCGCTATCGCTCCCGGTCATCCGAACCTTCGCCATACATGGAACAAGCTGCGCACGAGGCTGTATGCGAACCCGAAAATGCCACTGCGCCGCCGACGACGGCTGACTGCAAGCTCTACCCTGCCCTCCTCGATGACGAGGACGGTGCCCCATGTCGGTTGACGACTTCCAGAGCGGCGAGGAGGCGGTCGCGCAGCTCAACGCCGAGCGCGCGGCCAAGGAGCAGGAGCGCCTGGCGGCCGAGCTCGCCGCCGAGCCGGCGTTCGACACGGCCAGCAAGGCACGGGTGCGGCAGGTGGTGCCGGTCGACCGGATCGCCGCCGATCGCAACATCCGGCCGGACCTGCCCGAGATCCACGACCTGGCGCTGTCGATCCGGCAGCGCGGGCTGCTGACGCCGCCGCTCGTGCGGCGCAAGCCCGGCGGGGACGAGGAGTTCCTGCTCGTGGCCGGGCACCGGCGGCACGCGGCGATCGTCGCGCTCGGCTGGGAGACGACGCCAGTCGACGAGATCGTCGACCTGGACGAGGACGAGGCGTTCGAGATCCAGCTGCTGGAGAACGTCCAGCGCGTGCAGCTCGAGCCGATCCAGGCCGCCCGCGGGCTGCGGCTGCTGATGAAGCGCCGCGACGGGGCCAGCGCCGCCGAGGTCGCCCGCTCCATCGGCCTCTCCCCCAGCTGGGTCCGCCGCCACCTGAAGCTGCTGGAGCTGCCGGAGGAGGTGCAGCAGCGCGTCGCCGACGGCGACCTGTCCCTGACGATCGCCGACCTGCTGCGCCGGCAGACCGACAAGGGCACGATCACGACCAAGCAGGCGGTCGACCTGGCCGGCAAGGTCGCCCAGGGTGACATGACCGCCGCCGAGATCCGCAAGACGTTCGGCGAGACGCCCGGGCCGAAGGCGCCCGCGCCGGTCAAGGGCGTGCACCGCCCCGGCGACGGTCCCGAGGCGCGCGGCGGCGACAACTGGTTCGACGGCGACGAGGGCTCGACCGCCGACGCCCCCTCGCGCGAGTACGCCGTGCCGGACTACCGCCCCGTCCGCAGCGACGACGGCGAGGCGGCCGGCGACGGCGAGCGCCCCGCGGCCTTCGACACCAGCGCGCCCCGCGAGCGCCTGGCCGGCGAGGCGACGGACGGCCAGGTCCGCGCCCAGCTCGACCGCTACCTCGTCCGCTGGCTCGTGGAGCACAACCGGACGGTCGGCGACGCGATCGAGCTGCCGGCCGACCTGGACGAGCTGGACGCCGGCGAGCTGGCGACGTGGGTCCGGCGCTGCGCGCAGGCGCTGCTGCGGGCGGACAAGCCGGCCGCCGCCGCGCACCCGGACGCGGTCAACCGGGTGCTCTGAGGCCCGGAACGGGGCGCACGCAGGCGGGGCTCGCAGCACGTCGGCGGGCCCGCCGATGCGCGGCGCCCGCGGGTCATCACGTGCCGCGGCCGGCCCAGGGCGCCCAGCCGACGGCACACCCCGCGAGCACGAGCGCGGCGTTGACGGCGACGCCCCCGCCGCCGAGCCGGTCGAACGGTGCCGTCGCGCCCACCAGCAGCGCCGCGGCGAGCCACCGCCGGAAGATCCCCACTCCGCGCGGTCTCGCCGCCCGCAGGCCCACGCCGACGAACGTCACGGCGCACGCCAGGATCACGGCGGCCGCGATGACCCGACCGACGCCCGACGCGTCTCCCGGCCCGCCGGCGATGCGGGCGATCGGCCCGCGGGCCAGCGCGCCCACGGCCATGCCGCCCACCACGAGGACGATCGCGCCCAACCGCACGCCCAGCGGGCCCGGCCGCGGCGCGCGCGCCGGCCGCGTCCGATCCTCTCCCACCGATCCGGGGCCCACGGCCGCCATGCCGCTCAGCCGCGCCCCCACCCCGCGCCCCGCGCGGCCCGGGCGGCGTCCTCCAGCCGGTCGTCCCCCCAGAACCGCTCACCGGCCACCTCGACCGTCGGTACCCCGGTCACGCCGCGGCGCGCCGCCGCCTCGGTCGCGTCGCGCAGCGCGGCCTTCAGGTCGGGGCGCTCGACGGCCGCCGCCAGCGCGTCCACGTCGGCGCCAGCCGCCCGGCTGGCCTCCCACACCACCTCGGGGTCCGTCAGGTCGCGGCCCAGGCCGAGCCCCTGCCGGAACGCCTCGCGGGAGAACTCGCGGATCAGGCCCTGCTCGCCGGCCGCGAGCGCGGCGCGGACGGCCAGCACGGAGTACGTGCCGAGCGGCCAGTCGCGGGGCCACGTCAGCGGCAGGCCCAGGGCGGCGGCGCGCTCCTCGCAGGCGCGCATGCGGGCGTCGCGCTCTCGCCCCTCCTGCAGCGACCACGGCGTCTTGCCGATCGAGCGGGCCAGGGCGCCGAACAGGATCGGCTGCCACGTCACCCGGGTCGGCATGAGCGCGTCGACGCGGTGTGCGGCGAAGTACGCGTAGGGCGAGCTGAAGTCGTAGAGGAAGAGCGGCGGCATCATCGGCGGGACCGAGCGACGGTCGGGTGGTGCGTCGCGGCGCGCACCGGCTCGCGGCCGGACCCCGTCCGGTGGGTGGCGGACGCCATACGCACACCCTATTCGCCGAGCCCGGTCAGCCGCCGCTCGCGCTCGCTCCCAGGCCGGCCCGCAGGAGCGCGACGGCGCGCCGCGGCAGGTCGTCGGCGATCGGCTGCTGCAGGTGCGTCGCGTGCAGGTGCACCAGGCCGCCGAGGAGGAGGATGACGAGGTCCGCGTCGACGGCCGGATCGACCTCGCCGCGGTCCTTCCCGCGCTGGACGATCACCTCCAGACCGCCGAGCCGCCGCGTCCAGAACTCGCGCCGCAGCTCCTCTGCCTCGGCCTCGCCATCGGTCACGACCGTGGCCCGGATGAGCGCCAGGCCGTGGGGGGTCTGGGCAAAGCGAGCGAGCTCGGCGGTGAAGGCCTCCAGGTCTCCGGCCAGCGAGCCCGTGTCCGGGACGGGCACCTCCTCGGCCGTCCGGGTGATCAGCGCGTCGACGATCAGGCGCTGCACGGTGCGCCAGCGGCGGTACAGCGACGTCTCGTGCACGCCGGCGGCCGCCGCGACGTCCGCCATGCGCACCCCTTCGAGACCCCGCTGCTCGACGAGTGCGAGCGCGGCGTCCAGGACCCGCGCCCGCAGGTTCTCGCCGCGCACGGCGCGGGGGCGCTCGGGTTCGGGGTCGGGCGACGGAGCGGCCATGCGGCAATTATCGCAAGTCCTCTTGCGATATGCGAGCGGAAGCCCTACGGTCTCTAACGCAAGAACTCTTGCGTTAGAGACCGAGGGAGGGAGCGGGCGGATGGACGGGACGGTCGAGGTGACGGCGCCGGCAGGGCGGTGGCGGGGCACGCGGGGCGACGGCACCGCGGTCTTCCGCGGGCTGCGCTACGCCCGGGCGCGGCGGTTCGCCCCGCCGGAGCGCGCCGCGCCGCACGCGGGCACGGTCGACGCCACGGCGCCCGGGCCGGCCGCCCCCCAGCTGCCCTCGCGCCTGGAGGCCGTCATGGGCGCCCCCGGCCCGTTCGCCCAGAGCGAGGACTGCCTGCGCGTGACGGTCACCGCGCCGGCGGACGCCGCGCCCGGCAGCCGCGCGGTGCTCGTCTGGCTGCACGGCGGAGCGTACGTCTCGGGCGGCGCCGACTGGAGCTTCTACGACGCCCGCCGGCTGGTGCGAGAGACGGGCATCGTCGTCGTCACCGTCGGCTCACGGCTCGGCGCCCTCGGCTACCTGCGGGCCGACGGCGTCGCCGCCGGCAACATGGGACTGCTCGACCAGATCACGGCGGTCGAGTGGGTCCGGGACAACGTCGCCGCGTTCGGCGGCGACCCGAGGGCGGTCACCCTGGCCGGGCAGTCCGCAGGGGCGCAGGCCGCCGCCACCATGCTGGGCCTGGAGCGCACGCGTGGGCTGCTCCGGCGCGTGATCGTGCAGAGCGCCAACCTCGGCGTACCGCTGCGCACGCCGCAGCAGGCCGAGCGGATCGGCCGAACGTTCCTCGCCGAGCTGCGCGACGACCCGCACGCCGCCCCGCTGCCCGTCCTGCTCGCCGCCCAGGCTCGTACGCTGCGCCGCCTGGCCGGGCCCGGCGGGCTGAACGCCGCGCCGCCGCTCATGCCGATCGCCGGCGTGCACCCGGTGCCCGACCGCGCCGCGTGGCGCGCCGCGCTGGCCCGCCGGGGCGCCGAGGTGCAAGCGCTCGTCGGCACCACGGCCGACGAGCTGCGGGCGTTCTGGGATCCGAACCCGCTGCTCCGCCGGGTGCGGCGCGTGCCCGTCGTGGGTCCCGCGCTCGTGACCCGCGCGCAGCGGACGGTGCAGGCCCGGGTGTTCGACGACCCGGCGCGCGAGCTCGCCGACCTGCTGGCCGGGGCCGGCGCCCGCGTCCACCGCTACCGCATCCCGCGGCTGCACCCCGCCAGCCCCTACGGCGCCTGCCACTGCCTGGACCTGCCGCTCCTGCTCGGCACCCCCGAGGCCTGGGCCGGCGCGCCGATGCTGCGGCCGCTGCCGCCCCGCCAGGTCGACGCCCTCGGGCGACGGATGCGCGCCGCGTGGGGCGCGTTCGTGGCCAGCGGCGACGTCGACGACCACAGCTGGCCGGCCCACCACCCGGAGGCCCCCGTCCTCCGCGAGCTGCCCTGACCCCACCCCGAACGAGGACGAGCACCCATGACCGAGCGAGCAGCGATCGTGATCGGCGGCGGCATCGGCGGCCTGACGGCCGCCACCGCCCTGGCCCTGCGCGGCTGGAGCGTCGAGCTGCACGAGCGCCAGGCCGAGATCCGGGCCGTCGGCGCCGGCATCTACATCTGGGACAACGGCCTGTACGCGCTCGACGCCATCGGCGCGCGCGAGGAGGCAGTGGCCGGCGCGCACGTCGCCCCCGCGATCGAGGCGCGCTCCCGTCACGGCCGCCACCTGTACACGATCGAGATCAACGGGCCCGGCCAGCCGGCGTGCGTGACGCCCCTGCGCGAGACGCTGATCTCGGCGCTCGCGAACGCCGCCGGGCGGGCCGGGGTGGCCCTGCGGACGAGCTCGCCGGCGCTCTCCGTCCGGCCCGACGGCACCGTGACATTCGAGGACGGCAGCCGCAGCCGCCCCGACCTGGTCGTCGCCGCCGACGGCGTGCACTCGCGCCTGCGCGACCACCTCGGCATCGCGTACGACCGCACCCGCATGCACCACGGCGCAGCGCGCGTCGTCGTCCCGACGTCGCCGGGGTTCTTCCCGGCGGACCGGATCGACCACCATCTGGAGTTCTTCCAGGGCACCCGGCGGCTGCTCTACACGCCGTGCGGCCCGGGCCTGACGTACCTGGCCCTCACCTGCCACGCGGACGATCCCGGCCTGGACGGGGACCGGCTCGTCGCGGCCGAGTGGCGGCGCAGCTTCCCCACCCTCGGTGCCCTGCTGGACGCGGCGGCGGACGTCCCCATCCTGCCCTGGGACGCCTTCGAGCACGTGCGGATGGCGCGCTGGTGGAAGGGGCGGGTGGCCGTCCTCGGCGACGCCGCCCACGCCCAGCCGCCCTTCCTCGGCCAGGGCGGCGGGACCGCGATGACGAACGCGCTGGCCCTCGCGACGGCGGTCAGCCGCCCCGGAGTGCGCCTGGACGACGCGCTTGCCGACTGGGAGCGCGCCACGCGCGGCGACGTCGAGCGGACGCAGCGCACGTCGTACCGGATGCGCCTGCTCGACCGGCTCGGCGACCCCGTCCGCGACCTGGCCCTGCGGGCCAGCGGCCGCGTCTCGCGCGTGACCGCCGCGCAGCTCGCCTCCACCCAGATGCGCCCGATGGGCGCCGACTCCCCCATCCCCCACATCCGACAGCGGAAGGACCAGCCATGACCGAGACGATGACCCTGAACGGGGTCGCCATCGACTACCGAGACGAGGGCCGCGGCGCCCCGGACGCCCCCACCCTCGTCCTCATGACGGGCTGGGCGCACGATCTGTCCTACTACCGCCGGCTCATCCCCGAGCTGACCCCCGACTTCCGCGTCGTCGCGCTCTCGTGGCGCGGCCACGACCGTGAGCGCACCGACGTCGGCGACTACGGCGTGCCGGACCAGACCGCCGACACCCGGGCGCTGCTGGACGCGTTGGGGGTGGAGCGGGCCGTGCCCGTCGCGCACGCCCACGGCGGCTGGGTCGCCCTCGAGCTCGCCGACCAGCTCGGGACCGAACGCGTGCCCGGCGTGGTGATCGCGGACCTGATCATGACCACGATCCCGCCGGACTTCGCCGCCGCGGTGCACGACCTGCAGGATCCCGAGCGCTGGAAGCGGACGCAGCTCGGGCTGGCGAAGGGCTGGCTCGCCGGCGCCATCACGTTGCGGCTGCTCAAGCACATGTTCCTCGAGTCGCGCGGGTTCGGGTTCGACACGTGGGCGCGGTCCGGGCGCGTGATCGAGGACGCCTACGGCACCTGGGGCTCGCCCATGGGGCGGATGGAGGCGCTCGCGGAGCCGCGCCCCGTCCACCACGTCTTCTCCCACCCGAAGGACCCGTCGTACGACGCGCTGCACGAGCGGTTCCGCGCTGCGCACCCGTGGTTCGGCTACACGCGCCTCCGGGGACGGACGCACTTCCCCGCCCACGAGCTGCCCGGCCAGGTCGCAGCCGTCGTCCGCCGCTTCGTCGCCACGGAGCTGTAGGACCGGGGAGACGGGGACGCAGCGCCGCGGCCCCCCTGGCGCCCCGTCCGACGCTCGTCCGTCCGCGGGCTTCCGGCGCCGTCGCGTTGTACGATGCACACGCGTGCGGCGCCGGTGGGCGCCGGTCCCCTCACCCCCAGGAACGATCCCCATGACGCTCTCCGTGCGGCCCCGTCCGCGCTGGGCGGCCGTGCTCGCCGCGGTCGCCGCCCTCCTCGCGACCGCCCTGCTGGCGCTCGCGCCCGCGGCCCACGCCGACGCGGTCATCAGCCGCGGCGTCGACGCGCAGGGCCGCGGCGTCCTCCTCGACGGCGCCACGCCGTGGAAGGCGATCGGCTGGAACGACTACACGCTGTCCAACCACCCCGTGCTCGGCGACCAGAACTGCGGCGCGCCGATGAGCAGCGAGGACTTCGAGCGGCAGATGGACCGGATCGCGGCGACCGGCGCCACGACGATCCGCGTGTGGTTCTTCCAGCGCTACTACCAGCAGGTGCCGGGCGGCACGGACCCGTGGAAGCCGTTCGACCGGATCCTCGCCGGCGCGAAGGCCCGCGGGCTGAAGGTCGTGCCGGTACTGATGAACCAGTGGAGCGCCTGCGACCGCGTCTCCCCGTCGTACCAGGGCAGCAGCGGCAACCTGACCACCAGCTTCTACACGGGCGGGTTCCGCCAGGCCGGCGCCGGGCCGATGGCCGGCTACGCGCTGTCGGCGAAGGACTGGGCGCGCAAGGTCGCCCGGCACTACAACCCGGAGTCCGGCTACGCGTCGACGATCGCCTTCTTCCAGCTCGTCAACGAGGCGGAGACGCCCACGGCCCCCACGGGCGGCGACTGCTCGGCGGACGGGCCGAAGGCGCTGCGCGACTTCGCGGACGAGATGACCGACGCGGTGAAGGAGGCGTACGTCGACGGCACCCCGGGCCGCCCCGCGCCGCTCGTCTCGCTCGGGACGATGGGCATCGGCCAGTGCGGCGCCAAGCCCGCGCACTACGACGGCGATCCCGTGCCGGGCCGCTCGCAGTACGCGTACGTCCACGCGGGCAAGGTCGACATCTGCGAGGTGCACGACTACGACGCCATGAGCGACCCGTGGCCGACGAACGTCTACGGCATCGCCGACAACAGCTTCCAGAAGCGCCTGGAGGACTGCGGGAGCAAGCCGTTCGTGATCGGCGAGGCCGGGATCAAGGCGAACGTCGCGGCCGGCCAGCGGACGAAGACGGACCCGGGCTACGCCGAGAGCGACCCCGTCACCACGACGACGCTGAACCGGCGGGCCGCGTACTTCGACGCCAAGATGGCCGCCGCGATGGACCACGGCACCGACGGCTACCTGCTGTGGGACAAGTACTTCCTGCGGTCGACGAACCCCGACAACCGCACGACGCACGAGAACTTCGGCATCGGCGCGCCGGGCGATCCGACGACCTGCGTCTTCCGCAACTACACCGCGGCGAGCAACTGCACCCCGTCGTCCCAGCCCACGCCGCCGAGCGGCGCCCCGGACGCCGGCGAGTTCGTGCACTACGGCTTCGAGCAGGACACCGGCGGCTGGGGCAGCGACCACTGGAACGACCTGGACCTGGGCCTGTCGAGCTACGTGCACTACGGCGCCGGCAGCCAGGCCCTCGCGATCCACATGTCGGGCCTCGCGGCGAACCAGTACTCCGGCGTCGGCACGTACTACGGCCTGACGAACCTGGACGCCGGCACGGTCGTCACCTTCCACGTGCACAGCGCCTCGGACACGAACCAGGTGCAGGTGCAGCCCTACGTCAAGGACGGCGGCTGGAACGCCGTCTTCGGGCCCACCACGAACCTGGCCGGCAACGGCTGGCAGACGCTCACCTACACGGTGCCCGCGTCCGTGTCCGTCGTGAAGGCGATCGGCCTGCACTTCCTCAACCCGCACCACCAGACCGGCTACGTCCACGTCGACGAGATCCGCTGGTAGCGGACGAACGAGACCCCATGAGACCCATCCCCGCCCGCCCGGGCGCCCTGATCGCGGCCGTCGCCGCCCTGCTCCTGACGGCCCTGGCCCTGATCGCCGTCCCCACCGCCCGGGCGCAGCCACCCGTCCGCAACGGGTCGGCGCTGGCGATGACGTTCGACATCCGCGCCTCGCTGACCATCACGCCGCGCGACGCGGCCGGCTGCGGCGGCGAGCCCTGCCTCGACGTCGTCGACACGGCCGTGCCCGTCCAGCCGGCGGGCGCGTGCGGCGCGCTGAGCGCCACCGTCCTGGCGCTGCGGTGCTCGACCGCCGGCGTCGCGACGACCGAGATCGTCGCCGGCCCGGACTCGTCCGTCTCCATGCTGATCGACCGCCCGGGCGGCAGCCCGTGCCCCGACTACGCGGTCGCGCTGCGGCAGGACGGCGGGCTGGGGCAGGTCATCTCGACCGACGGCTGCCCCCAGCAGATCGTCTGCTCGCCCACCTTCCGCGGGACCGTCTTCGCCGGCAACGAGGACGTCGTCGCCGACGCCTGCGAGACCGTCAACGTCGACGGCGTGCAGCTGCGGAAGGCGCCCGAGTCGTGCACGCCGCCCCTGATGCGCGACTGCGTGCCCGAGGACCACGGCGGCGGCGGACGGTACGTCGGCACGACGCCCCCCGGTCCCCCGCCCGGGGCCGGCGGCGGAGGCAGCGGCGGCGCGAACGCCCACCCCAACCCCATCACCGCCGTGCGGGCCGCGCGGTCCGGGCGGCGTGCCGTCCGCGGGACGGTCGTCCTATCGACGCCGGCCCTCATCACCGTGACGCTCACGCGCCGCACGGCGCGCGGGTGGACGAACGTCGCCTCGGTCTCGCGCCGCGCCGCGAAGGGCACCACCCGCGTGACGCTGCGCCGCCCCGGCGGACGGCGACTGGCGCCCGGCCGCTACCGGCTCGAGACGAGCGCCGCGGTCCAGGACTCGAAGCTCGTCGTGTCGAAGGCGGTGCGTCTGCGGCGCTGATCGCGGGGCGCGGCCGGCCGGCGCGCCGCGCCCGATCGCGGAGGCCCTGCGCGGCGGCGCGCCGTCCCCCGCCCCCGCCGTGCCCCGGCACGCCGCGGTCAGGCGGGCCCGGCGGCCGCGGGCGGCGCGGCGGTGCCGCGGGCCTGCCGCACGAGCGCGGCGGGCGAGGTCTCCGGTCCCACGCGGATCCGCGGCAGCAGCAGCGGGTCGTCCGTCGGGGCCGCGATGCCCGGCTGCGTCGTGGTCGCCGCGACGTACCCCGCCCGCGCCACCGCGGCCCGCACCCGCTCGTCCTGGCGCCCCGCCGGGTAGCAGAAGAACCGCGCCGCGACGCCCAGCCGCGAGCGGATCAGGCGCCGCGAGCGCGTCAGCTGGTCGGCGAGCGCGGCGTCGTCGAGCGTCGTCAGGTCGGTGTGGTCGACGGTGTGGGACCCGATCTCCCACCCGGCGCCGATCAGCCGCCGCGCCGCCCACCGCGGCAGCCCCTTCGGGCCCAGGTGGTTGACGGCCAGGTTCAGCACGCCCGGCCACCCGACCGCCGCGAGCACCGGCGCGGCGCGCGTCAGGTGGGAGAGGTCGCCGTCGTCGAAGCTCAGCACGACGGGCCGGCTGGGCAGGCGGCCGGTGCCGTGCCACGCCCGCCACAGCTCCTCCATCGTCACGGCCGTGAAGCCGGCGGCGCGCAGCGCCCGCACCTGCGCCTTGAACCGCGCGGGCGGCACCCACAGCTCGGGGTAGGCCGCGCCCGCCGGGGGCGTCGCGACCAGGTGCCACATCAGGATCGGCACCGCGGCCTTCCGCGCCCGCGCGCCCCGCAGCGGCCAGGCGGACGGATCGCGCGCGGCGGACGCCCGCGCCCGCCCCACGGCCTTGCGGGGCGTCGTGCGCGGCTGCGGCGCCGGCCCCGCCGACGGGACCGTCCGGGCGGCGGGCGTCGACCGGTCCCGGACGTCGTAGGCGACGAGGGCCGCCAGGACGACCGAGAGGACGAGGATCACGGGCAGCAGCGATCGACGGGGCGCCCGGGTCACGGCCCCCACCCTGCCAGACGCGCGCGTCGGATCGCCGCCCGGGGCCGGCCGCCGCCGGACCGCGTCCGGCGCGTCGCCTCCGGCCCACGCCTCACGCCCGGCGCGGCGGTCGTGGCAGCGACGCGCCCCGCCGCGGCGCTCGTCTCGGCAGCGGCGCCGTCGGGTCAGGCGCGGCCCGCGCCGTCCGCCGCCCGGCCGCGCGCCAGCGCCTGGGCGGTGGCCGTGACGCGGCCGCCCAGGTGCGCGGCGGTGCCCAGGTCGGCCGGCGGCGGGACGACGTCCGGGCCCAGGTCGACGTCGGCCTGCGCCATCGCGCCGAGCCAGCTGCCCAGGCGGTTGGGGTCCGCCGGCGTCCCCGTGCTGACGTTCCAGCCCCCGGGCTGCGCCACGCCGACCCAGACCATCGCGTGCTGGGCGGCCAGGACGGCCATGCCGATCAGGGTCGTGAGCTTGTCACCGCTCATGCAGCCGCTGTTCGTGAAGCCCGCGGCCACCTTGTCCCGCCAGCCGAAGTCCGCCTTGACGACCTGGCTGGTCGCCTCGGCGAACGCGCGGAAGCGGGCCGACGCGCCGCCCATGTACGTGGGCGAGCCGAAGACGATCGCGTCGGCGTCCTGCAGCAGCCGCCAGGCGTCGTCGTCGACCTCGGCGACGGGCACCAGGTCGACGCGCCGGGCGCCGGCCGCGGCGGCGCCGTCCGCGACGGCGTGGGCCAGCGCCCGGGTGTGGCCCCAGCCGCTGTCGAACACGACGGCGACGGCGACGGGCGTGATCGGGGCCGCGGCGGCGGCGGGACGGACGGCGGGCTCGGACGGGGTCATGGGTGCTCCGGGGGTCGGGGTGACGGGGCGCGCGGCGCCGCTGCGGGACGCGGCCGGCGACCGGCGTACCCCTCTGACGCCGCAGCGCGCGAGAACGTGACCGCGCCCCGGCCCCGCCACGCCCGGCGTCCGCCGCCGCGGCGCCCTCCGGCCGGCGGGCCCGTCACGATTCGGCCCGCTGCCGCGTCGATCGGGTGATGCCCCCGACGCAGGAGACCGACGTGACCGACGACCAGGACGAGCTCGCCCGACGGTTCGAGACGCACCGCCCCCGGCTGCGCGCCCTCGCCCGGCGCCTCCTCGGCACCGAGGCCGCGGCCGACGACGCGGTGCAGGAGACCTGGCTGCGCCTGGCGCGCGCCGACGTCGCGGCGATCGACCGCCTCGAGGCGTGGCTGACGACCGTCGTCACCCGGGTGGCGCTCGACGTGCTCCGCGGCCGGCGCACCCACCCGACGGAGTCGCTCGACCGCGTGCCCGACCCGGTCGTGTCCGCGTGGACGACCGACGGGCCCTATGACGCCGTGATCCTCGCCGACCGCGTCGAGGTGGCGCTCCGGGTCCTGCTGGACGCGCTCACTCCGGCGGAGCGCGTGGCGTTCGTCCTGCACGACCTGTTCGGCGTCCCGTTCGGCGAGATCGGCGCGCTCGTCGACCGCTCGCCCGACGCCGCCCGGCAGCTCGCCAGCCGCGCGCGCCGCCGGATCCGCAGCGCCGCCGACGTGCCGCCGCGCGTGCCGACGGACGCCGACCGGGACCGCGCCGTCGTGGACGCCTTCCTCGCCGCCACCCGCGACGGCGACCTGGACCGACTGGTGGCGACGCTCGCCCCCGACGTGGTGCTGCGCGAGGACTTCGGGCCGTCCGCGCCCGTGGCCGTGCACCGCGGCGCGCCGGACGTCGCCGAGCAGGCGGCGCTCTTCGCGGCCCTGGCGCGGCACGCCGTGCCCGCGCTCGTCGACGGCGCCCCCGGCCTCGTCGCCGTGCGGGACGGCCGGGTGCGGGCCGTCCTGTCCTTCGCCGTGGCGGCGGGCCGGATCACGCGGCTGGACGTGGTCGCCGACCGCACGCGCCTCGGCCACCTGGACGCGCTCGGCCTCGCGGGGCCCCCGCCGGGGGGTCACGTTCCGCCGCCGGCGTGACCGACGCCGACGCCCGGGACGCTCCGGAGCGCCCGATCGCCGCGGGCCGGCCCCGTCCCCGACCCCGGCGCCGGCTTCGGCGTCGGGGACACCGGGCTCGGTGCCCGGCGCCCCCGGACGAGCGAACCCGCGCGCGCCGCAGCTGTCGCCCTAGGCCGGCGTCCCGCCCCCGACGACGAACGCCACGAACAGCGGGTGGCCGCCGCGCGGGACGGACCGCTGCCACGCGCCGCCCGGGTCCGAGGACGTCGCGAAGACCGTCCAGTCGCCGGTGGAGGCGCTGGCCCGGTTGGGCAGGAACCCCGTCGGACACTCGAAGCGCAGGTCCACGGCGTGGACGTTCAGGCCGGAGTCGCCGTAGCGATAGGTGACGGTGCCCTCCGAGCCGTGGACGCTCGGCTTGGGATCCTGCAGCACCAGGCGGCCGACCCCGCCGCGCGGGATCCACTCCGGCGGCGCGACGGCGTAGTCGCCGTGCGCGTTCGTGCGGCCCGCCAGGACCAGGTCGGACGCGCCGCGGGTGTTGTCGATCTCGACGTAGCACGAGAAGTCCATCGGCAGGCCGAGGAACGCCTCGACCGCGCCGACCCACGCGCCGAACTGCCGCCACGCGCCGCTGAGCCAGCGCTCCACGGCCGCGGCGTCGACGCCGAACGCCGCCGTCAGGGCGCCGACCACCGCGCCCATGTCGCGGCCGATCGCCACCCCGAGCGCCGCCACGAGCCGGCCGTAGTGGTCGCCCGCCCGCAGCAGCGCCAGGCCCGCCACCTCGAGGAACGCAGCCTGCACGTGGTTGGGGTCGTTGTCGGCGAAGCCGCGCGCCACGTACGCGTCGACGACCTGCCGGTTCGCCGCGGTGACGGCCGCGACCACCTCGTTCGGCGCCGGCGGCTGCCGGGCGAACGGCCGCTCGAACGTGAACCGCACGGTCGTCCCGTCGACGCGCAGCCCCGGGTACGGCCGCCCGGCGATGCCGCCGAGGAAGGCGTCGCGCATCGCCTCGTCCTTCAGCGTGATCGCGACGTCGACGCTCAGCTGGTCGGGCGTCGACAGCACGCCCCAGCGAAAGCCGGTCAGCCACCAGTGCCGCTCGGGGCCGCGCGTGAACAGGACCTGCCCGTCGCGCCGCAGCGTCGCGGACAGCTCGAGCAGGTCGCCGTCGCCGGCGCAGTCGTAGAACAGGCTGTGCGCGGGCAGGTCGTCGCCCGGCCGGCGTCCCACGGTCGCGTCGAGCAGCGCGTATCCCGGCCCGGAGGCGTCGAACGCCCGCGTGTAGACGCCGATCTCGCAGCCGGTCTCCAGGCCGTACTGGCCCTTCCACAGCTCGATCATCCAGTGCTTGCCGGCGTAGTCGAAGAAGATCGGCTCGCAGTGCAGGACCGCGCTCATGCCGAGGGCCGCGGCGTCGTAGCCGTAGGCGTAGCCGAACGACCGCTGCGTGGCGTCGAGGCGCGAGACGATGATGTCCTGCGCCGGGTCGTAGGCGAAACCCGCCGTCCACACCGCCCAGCCGAGCGCGGAGGACGGCGCCCAGCCGCTCACCGCCCCGCCCCGCCGAAGCGCACCTGCAGCGGGTGACCGGCGCGCGGGACGACGCCGCGCCCCTGCCAGTCGCCGGCGCCGGAGCGCGCGACGAAGTCGCCGCCGTCGCCCGACGCGGTGTTCGGCCAGAAGCCGGTCGGGCAGCTGACCGCGTACTTCAACGTCTGGCCGCCGCGCCGGTAGGTCACGGTGCCCTCGCTCCCGTACGCGCCGGGGTTGTCCTGCAGCCACCCGTCGCCGTGCTGGCCCGGCGCGATCGTCGCGGGCGGAGGCACGACCCACACGCCCTCGGCGGCGGTGACGCCCGTGCGCGTCATCGGCTCGCTGCCCGTGTTCGTGATGCGGACGTAGCACGAGAAGTCCATCGCGGGCGGCAGCACGACGGAGCTGAGGGGCCCGACCGGCGCCGGCACGACCGCGTGGTCGCCCGGGCGGACCTGCAGGATCTCGGCGGACGCCGCCTCCAGGTCCACGACGGTGAACGTGAACTCCTTCGGCGGGTTGTCCGGCACGGACGCGCACTCGAAGCCGCTGTTGACGTAGTCGACGGGCGAGATCGACAGCCCCGAGATCGGCGTGTGCGTGTGCCCCATGACGACCAGGTCGGCGTTCTGCTGGATCGCCAGGCGCTGGGCGAACCACGCCAGGTAGTCGCCGGACCCGTCCGCCAGCGCGGCGCGCATCGCGTTGAGCACGCTGCCGCCCTCCTTCGCGACCCACCGCGTGAAGAGGTTCTGGTAGACGCCCTTGGCCTCGTCGATGGTCGTGGTGCTCCCGTCCGGCAGGACGATCGGCATGGACCGCGGCATCCCGGACGCGGTGGCGACGTAGTCCAGCAGCAGGCCCGCGACGTCCAGGCTGGAGCTGGGGCTGAGCGAGCGCACGAACTGCGCGATGTCGAAGCCGTTGGGGTAGCCCATGTTGGGCAGGTCCGCCACCGTCTGTCCGGGCGGCAGGCGGTTGGCCATCATGTACGAGAAGGCGCGGGTGACGAAGTGACCAACCGGTAGGGTGTTCCACCGCGACACCTCGTCGGGGGCGTTGAACATCGTCCACAGGTGGCCGTGGCTGAAGACGGTGCGGGCGCCGGTGCTGCCCGTGACGACGTGGACCGGGTCGACCAGCTCGATCGGCCCGACGCTCTGGCGCAGCAGGGCGAGGTCGTCCGCGCCGAGCGTGCCGTCGTGGTTGCCGAGGAGGAACGTCGTGCGGGGCACCGCGGCCACGGCGGCGGCCAACGCCCCGTCCGGTCCGAGGATCGCGGGGTTGGCGGCGATGATGTCGGCCATCCCGGGCGGGCGGACCGCCGGCGGGTACGTCCAGAGGTCGACGAGGTCGCCCAGCAGGACGAGCTCGCCGATCTGGTCGCGGTGCTCGACGACCCACTCCAGCGCCGCGCGCAGGTAGGGCTCGTGGACGTCGCGCTGGTACCACACGGTATCGGCGCCGTTCCCGATGTGGACGTCGGAGAGGACAACGGCATGCGTCTGGGACATGGTGGTATACGACCATCACGACACACACCTGTCAACGGCACTGGCGGAAATTCACCTCGGGAGTTTGTGACGGGATTCGACGGACGTTCGGGAGCCTGATCGCTGCGCGGCGGCGCGCGCGGCCGGGCCGCCGTCGTCGGCGCGGCGCGGCGCCGACCCCCTGCCGGGGCCGCGGCCGTCACGTCCCGCGGTTGCGCCGCCGCGGACGGGGTACGAACGGAGCGCACACACCCCTGGCGTCCGGGCCAGCCGGCTCGGACCCGTCCGACCCGAGAGCGAGGCCCCATGCCCCCGACCGCCCCCCGTCCCCGCCCGGCCGCCCCGGGCGCCCCCGCCCGGCCACCGCGCCGCCGCGAGCGCCGAGCGGCGCTCGCGGGCGCCGCCACCGCGCTGGTCCTCCTCGCCCCCGCGGCCGCGCACGCCGCGAAGGTGCAGGGTCCCGGCCCGTGGCAGGCGACGAACGCCTACCTGGTCACGGCCGACCTGGACGGCCGCGCGCTGCCGCAGCCCCAGCCGATCGCGGCCGTCGACCACGTGCGCCAGGGCCAGTGGGTCCGCATCGAGTGCCAGGTGAAGGGCCAGGCCGCGTACGGCTCGCGGATCTGGTCGAAGGTCCGGGGGCTGTACGTCCCCGACAAGTACCTCAAGACCTACACGGACGGGTTCATCCCCGGCGTGCCGCGCTGCTCGGTGGGCGCGCCCCCGCCGGCGGCCCCCGCCCCGCCCCCGCCGGCGCCCCCGGCGCCGGCCGGACCCACGCGCAAGGAGCTGCGCCGGGCGGTGAAGCGGGTCGCGTACGAGCGGGTCTACGGCTCGAACTACCGGCTCATGAAGGAGCAGTACCCCCAGGGCTCCGGCATCGACTGGGACAAGAACGGGTGCAGCGTGCCGAAGGCGCTGCTCGAGGCGCAGGTGGGCGTCGGCCCGTGGCTGCGCGGCAACCCGATCGCGTTCTACGCCGACCTGTTCGTGAAGTCGTGCGACCGGCACGACTTCGGCTACCGCAACTACGGGTCGAACAACCCCTCGGGCCTGAAGCTCGACCCGACCGAGCGGCGGCGCGCGTCGATCGACGAGCGATTCGGCAACAACATGCACTACCAGTGCCAGAAGGTCTTCGACCGCAAGTACGTCGAGCTGCTGCAGCGCCGCGCGTGCTACGAGGCCGCGGACGCCTTCGAGACCGCCGTCGGCGTCGGCGCGCGCGACCACTTCTTCTAGGCCGGAGGGTCTGGACGGCGGCGGTCGCCGTCCGCGTGTGCGGCGCGCGGACGGCGACCGTCCGCGGGCCGGCGGTGGCCCCGCGCCACCCGGCGCGGGGCCACC